>CANQAZ010000017.1 GCA_947589555.1 uncultured Clostridia bacterium
ATTTTTTTGTGTTACGCTATCTATGTAAGAGGTGAGTATATGACAACGCAGAGCCGCGGCAAACGAAAAACGCTCCCTGCTGTGCCGAGTGGCGGCGCGCGCGGAGCGCGGCGCCGCGAGGCACAGCAGGGAGCGTTAAGAGAGATAAAAAATTTTTTCCCGCAAAATTTTCCGTTTTGCCCCTTGATATCCTTTGAAAAATATGGTAGAATGGAAAACGGTAAAAATTCCCGCAAGGGGAAAGTCTTTTTGGAGGATTCATCTTATGCAATATTCACGCGAAGTGGAAGAGATGACCTGCATCGCAAAGGGGCCGTGGCACGACCCCGCGCCCATTCCCGAAGAAGGCAAATGGGTGGCGGCAAAGCAGATCACCGACATCAGCGGTTTCACCCACGGCGTGGGTTGGTGCGCTCCCCAGCAGGGCGCTTGCAAACTCACCCTCAACGTGAAAAAGGGCGTCATCGAGGAGGCCCTTGTGGAAACCATCGGTTGCTCGGGCATGACGCACTCGGCGGCTATGGCGGCCGAAATTTTGCCCCATAAAACCATTTTGGAGGCCCTCAACACCGACCTCGTGTGCGACGCCATCAACACCGCCATGCGCGAACTCTTTTTGCAGATCGTGTACGGCAGAACGCAATCGGCCTTTTCCGACGACGGGCTCGTCGTGGGCGCCGGGCTCGAAGATCTCGGCAAGGGGCTTCGCTCGCAGGTCGGCACCATGTACGGCACGGCGAAAAAGGGCGTGCGCTATCTCGAAATGGCGGAAGGTTACGTCACCCGCCTCGCCGTCGATAAGGACGACCAGGTCATCGGTTACGAATTCGTTTCGCTCGGCAAAATGACCGACTTCATCAAGAAGGGCTTGGAGCCCAACGAAGCGTGGACGAAGGCGATGGGCCACTACGGCCGCTTTACGGCAGAACAGGGCGCGGTGAAGTACATCGACCCCCGCAAGGAATAAGGAGGCGCAACATGGCTTTGTTTGAAGGTTATGAAAGAAGGATCGATAAGATCAACGAGACGCTCAAAAAATACGGCATCAAATCGGTAGAGGAATGCCGCGACATCTGCCTTGCAAAGGGCGTCGATTGCGATAAACTCGTGCGCGGCACCCAGCCCATCTGCTTCGAGAACGCCGTTTGGGCGTACACGGTGGGCGCGGCCATCGCCATCAAGACGGGTTGCACCAAAGCCGCGGATGCGGCGGCCGCCATCGGCATCGGCTTGCAGGCCTTCTGCATCCCCGGCTCCGTTGCGGAAAACAGAAAGGTCGGGCTCGGCCACGGAAACCTCGGCAAGATGCTCCTCTCCGAGGAGACGGAGTGCTTCTGCTTCCTCGCCGGGCACGAAAGTTTTGCGGCGGCCGAGGGCGCCATCTCCATTGCGATGAACGCCAACAAGGTCCGTAAGAATCCGCTCCGCGTCATTCTGAACGGCCTCGGCAAGGACGCGGCCTTCATCATCTCCCGCATCAACGGCTTCACCTATTGCGAGACGGTGTTCGACCCCTACACCGAGACGGTGAAGGTGACGAAGGAAGTCGCCTATTCGGACGGCCCGCGCGCCAAAGTGAAGTGCTACGGCGCGGACAACGTGCCCGAAGGCGTGGCCATCATGAAACTCGAAAAGGTGGGCGTGTCCATCACGGGCAACTCCACCAACCCCACCCGCTTCCAGCATCCCGTGGCGGGCACCTATAAAAAATGGTGCGTGGAGAACGGCGTGAAGTACTTCTCCGTGGCTTCGGGCGGCGGCACGGGCAGGACCCTCCACCCCGACAACATGGCGGCGGGGCCTTCCTCCTACGGCATGACGGATACGATGGGCAGGATGCACTCCGACGCGCAGTTCGCGGGCTCCTCCTCGGTGCCCGCCCACGTCGAGATGATGGGCCTCATCGGCATGGGCAACAACCCGATGGTCGGCGCGACCGTCGCCGTTGCGGTGGCAGTCCAAGAGGGCATGAGCAAATAACGGAAAAAATGCGAGGCGCCCCGATCTCGGTCAGGGCGCCTTTTGCGTTGAGTGTTTTCAAGGGGCGGTGTAAAATTTTCTTTTGTTGCGGGCGGTGTAAAATTTTCTTTGCCGCGGGCGGTGTGAAATTTTTTCCGCGGACGCGAAAAAAACGGCCGTTCGGCGGAACATCTCTTTTTCCGCGGGCTTCTATAAGTCGATATTCGCGATGATGGAAATGGCCTGAATGAAGTAGCCGAGGTGGAGTTTTACATATTCGGGACTGTTCGTCGGCATCGTCATGACGAATGCGCCGTTCTCCTCCTCGATAAAAAATCTTTCTTTGACGGCGTCTAATTTTCCCCGATAGTCTTTGAGACGGATCTCCCTTAATTCGAGATAATCCCCGGTCGTTCCGCAGTCCGTGAGGACGGGGCGGCCGTCCGCCGTTTCGGAAAACCGCAACGCGATGCTTTCATCGCTGTCGATGTGATAAAAGGGCGGGGCAAGAAAGACGGCGCCGTTCCCGTATCTGATCGTGATATCTCTTCTGTACTCGTCCAAAAACGCGGCAATATCGAACATAAGGCTCTCCTCCCGACGGATTTTTTCCATGATACCACAAAATGCCGGAAATGTAAAACGGCGGGGGGGGGACGGGCCGAAAAAAATCGGATCCAGGTGAAATATGGCAAAAATTTCCAATGAAAACGTGAGCGGCGCGGAGCCGCGCGCGGAGGGGCTCGCCTTCCGCACCTCCGAGGGGGCGCCCGTGCGCGATCCCTTCATCCTGCGCGTGGGCGGGACCTATTACCTCTATGAGGGCTTGCACCCCGAGGGCGTGCTCTGCTACACGAGTGGCGATTTGGAGGAGTGGTACGGCCCTGTGACGGTGTTCCGCACGCCCGACGGATTCCACGGCACCGCGAACTTTTTCTGGGCACCCGAAGTGCACTTTTACCGCGGCAAATTTTACCTCTTCACCTCCGTCTTTTCCTCCAAAACGGGGCACCGCTCCATCTCCGTGTACCGCGCGGAGAGCCCCCTCGGACCCTTTGAGGACATTGCGGGGGGATGTGTGGGCATGCCCGAGTGGAACTGCATCGACGGCACCTTGTACCTCGACGGCGAGGGGAAGCCGTGGATGGTGTTCGTCCACGAGTGGGTGAGCATGCCCGACGGCAACGGCGCGATGTGCGCGGCCCGCCTTTCGGACGACCTGACCCGCCTGATTTCCGACCCCGTTACGCTGTTTTATGCCAACGAGCAGCCCCAAGCGCGCACGGGGGTGACGGACGGACCCTACCTCTACCGCACGAAGGGCGGGAAACTTGTGATGACGTGGTCGAATTACGGCAAGGAGGACTACTTCATCGCCGAGGCCGTTTCGAACAGCGGCAAGGTGACGGGGCCGTGGCGGCAGGCGGGGCTCCTCTACGAGCGCGGCAGGGACGGCGCGGGCGACGGCGGGCACGGCATGCTCTTTTACACGAAGGAGGGCAGGCTGATGATCGCCTTCCATGCGCCCAACGACCACCCCAACGAGAGGCTGATCTTGCGCGAACTGGTTGAAGAGGAAAACTTGCTCGTTTGGAAAAAATAGCGGGGAAAAGGACGCCCCCGCCGCCTCGCCGAAGGCGTTGCGGATGTGGGGAATTTGTGAAGATTTTTTGAAATTTTGGGACGGAGGGGCGCAAGCGCTTGCATTTTTTTGAACGGCCCTTATCATTTGTTTTGAGGTGTTAACATGAAATCAAAAAAGAGATGGCTTCCCATTCCCGTTCTTATGGCGGCCTCCCTGCTGTGCGCGGCGTGCGGCGGGGAGCCCTTCGTCAACCCCGGCGATTCCCTCGGCGGGGGAGGGACGGTGCAGAACGTTCCCTCGGCGACCGTATCGGGCAACGCGGCGGCGGCGGATGGGATCGTGGGCGAACTCGCGGGGGCGGAGGCCGTGCCGCAGACCGCCGTGCCCGTCACCCCAAAGGCGACCATATCCGCCGCGGGGGACTACGTCCTCTCGGGCGAGATCGCCGGCAAGATCTCCGTGGAGGCGGAGGGCGTGACGCTCTACCTCGACGGCGCCTCCCTTTCCAACGACAAAAAGGTCATCGAGAGCGCCTACGACCTCACCGTCACCCTCGTCGGCGAGAACACGGCCGCCAATACCAACCCCGACGGCTCCAACGCCATCGATTGCGACGGGAAACTGGTGATCAACGGCGGGGGATCGCTCGCGGTGACTTCCACCAAAAACGGCATTTCGGCCAATTCCATCGCCGTGAAAGACGGGACGCTCGTGATCGACGCCGCAAAGGACGGCCTGCACGCCGAGATCGATTACGACAATGCGGAGACGGCCCCCGGCTTTTCCTACGAAGCGGGGGGCTGGGTCGTTTTGGACGGCGCAAAACTCACCGCCGTGACGGCGGACGACGGCATTCAGGCCGATACCTTCGTGCTCGTCAGGGGCGGGAGCGAGGTCCATATCACGACGAACGGCGGCGCGCCGCAAATCATTACGGAGGCCTCCTCGGACAGCGGCGACGGCAAGGGCATCAAGGCGGGCCCCATCGATTGGGGGGCGGCGGGCAGCGAGATCGCCTCCGACGACTACCTCATCGCCATCGAAGGGGGGACCCTCGACATCGACGCCAACGACGACGCCATCCACTCGGACGGCGAAATCACCCTCTCGGGGGGAGAGATCACCGTTGCGGCGGGGGACGACGCCCTCCACGCCGAGGCCCTTTTGAACGTTGCGGGGGGCTCCGTCGCCGTTTCCCGTTGCTATGAGGGGCTGGAAGCCGCCAAAGTGGAAGTGAGCGGGGGGAACATCTCCGTCTCGGCGGCGGACGACGGCATCAACGCCGCCGACGGCACAACGAACATCCCGGGGAGGGCCAACGAAAACTGCCACATCGTCATCTCGGGCGGGTACATCGAAGTCGACGCCGAGGGGGACGGCATCGATTCCAACGGCAGTATGCTCTTTTCGGGGGGCACGGTGTACGTGAGCGGGCCCTCGGGCGGGGGAAACGCCGCGCTCGACGCGGACGGCGGCATCCTCGTCAACGGCGGATACCTGTTCGCCGTGGGTCCCCTCGGCATGGTGGAGACGCCCGCGGTCAATTCGGGGCAGAACGTCCTTTCCTTTGCGCGCAATACGGCGATCGCGGCGGGGACCAACCTCACGCTGACAAACGAGGAGGGGGAGGCGCTGTTCACCTACACGGCGAAGAAAAATTGCCAGTCGGTCATCCTCTCCTGCCCCGAACTGACGACGGGGGATACGTTTGCGATCTACGGCGGGGATACGGCGCTGTGCACCTTTACCGTGACCTCCCGCATTACTTCGGCGGGCTCCTCGGGCGGGATGAACAACGGCGGAGGCATGCCGGGCGGCAACCCCATGCGCCCCGGATTCCCCGGGAAGAGGTAGAGGGAAGACGCGCCCTCCTCCGTTCCGCCGAAGAAGAGCGGGCGAGGCCGCAGGGCCGCGGAGAGAAGAGGAGTGGCAAAAAAGGGGCGGAAGGGAATTATTTTTTCGAAAATTTGTTTGAAAAGGCCCCCAAAAAGTTGACAAATAAGAGGGGTCCCGTGATAAAATAAAAGCGGGGAGCCTCCGCGCAGGCGGGGGAAACTCCCGAGAGGGAAACGCCGTGCGGCGGGGAAAGCGCGCCGCGGGGTTTCCGTGAAAAAAGGGGGAACAAAACAAATGAAACGTGTGGCGAATCTACTTTTGGCGGCCGCCCTTTTGCCCTGCATGGCGGGGCTGGGCGCATGCGGGTGGTTTGAGCCCTCCGCGGGCGGCGACCCGACGTACTCCGCGCAAGACGGCACGGGTTCGGGAGGAACATCCGGACCGCAGGAGACCGTCTCTCCGCTCGCCGTGCTCGAAACCATCGACGTGAAGGAGGCCTTCGGCGACAGAGAGCAGGAGGGCTGGTCCTTCGCCTTGCAAACGTCCGCCGATGTGAGCGCGACGTACGAATTCCGCTGGACTTCCGGGATCAGCGGCAAGGAAAAATTTTACGCGGGCCTCACGGGGGCCGCGGCCTTAGAGGACATCGTGGGCATGCGCTCCTCCGACCGCAACGACCTCGGGGTGGACCTTTTCGGCGGGGGCTCGGCGGGGCTCGAATTCCGCTATACCGGGCCTAAATCGGATGCGGAGCCGCTGACGAAGGACTTTACCGCGGGCTTCCGCCACGACGGCGACCTCGTTTGGTACGCGGGCGCGGACGGCACCGAACACAGCCTCGACCGCGACGCCTTTGCGGGCTACCTCGACGCGGCCATGCACAGCGATGTGCTCGCGCGCCTTGTGGAGGCCGCTCAGACCATCCCCGCCGAGATCGAAAAGGGCTTTACCCTCCGCGTGGCCGTCGAAAAACTCATCGATCTCGGCTTTACCGTGGAGATCGACGACAGCGACGGGCTCACCGTGCGCATTTCGGCCGACGAAGGCTTCTTTACCGACTTGCTCAACGATACGCTCGCCTCCTTCCTGCCCGACGAATGGGTGCAGTACATCCCCCGCACCGACTTCCGCTATACCTCCACCGTGTTCGACGTGACGCTCGCCTTTGACGCGGACGGACTCTTCAAGGAGTACTCCGTGCAGAGTTCGGTGGACGTGGGCCTTACCCTGAAAGTGCCCGCCCTCTTTGAATGCGAGAGCGGCGTGGGCGTGAGCGGGGGATTTTCCGTGAAGGCATACACGGGCGAAGTGCCCGCAGACGGCGGCGAAGAGGAAGAAGGCGGCGAAGCGCCTGCGCCCGGCGGCGAAGAGGGCGAAGAGGCCGCGGACGGCGGCGGAACGGAAACCGAAGGGGCGTAATGCCCGCGGGGGCCTATATAATATATATAAAATAGGAATAGAGAGCGGGGGCGTCGGCCGGGGAAGGGCCGACGCCCCTTTGCGCGGAAAGAGGGGACACAAGATGTTGGGGGCGAAGGGGCGGATGACCCCAATCGACAAAAAAATCGCAAAAATTTCCGAAAAATTTTCCCGAAATCGCCCTCAAATCCTTGACATTCCCCTTGACAAGAGGTATTATTGAACATGCTGTGTCATTATATGGCGTAGTATGCGTATAGGGTTGAGGCGGAAAGTTACTGAAAAATCGAGGCGGAAAGCCCCTCGGCAGATAATTCCCGCTGACAAGTGTGGGAGCGAGACTCCTGCGACGAACCGAGGCTTTTGCGTAAAACACCGCAAAACGAGTGTTTTTTTGATGAAAGTTCCTCGATACGCACGGATACGTTGACACGGAAATCCAAAGTTCGGAAAAGAAAGGAGAAAACAAATGGCAAGTCAGAAAATCAGGATCAAACTTTCGGCGTACGACCACGAACTCGTGGACCAGGCCGCAAGCCGCATCGTGGAGACGATGCAGAAGGGCGGGGCGAAAATTTCGGGCCCCATCCCCCTCCCCACGGAGCGCGAGATCGTCACCATCCTGCGCAGCCCCCATAAAGATAAGGATTCGCGCGAGCAGTTCGAATTGCGTACCTATAAGCGCATCATCGACATCTATTCGCCCAACGCGAAACTCCTCGACAGCATCCACTTGCCCGCGGGCGTGGATATCAAAGTGAAACTGTAATACTGCCGAAGGCGGTATTCACGATAAAAAGAAAGGAGTGAACTTTATCAATGAGTAAAGCAATCATCGGCCGCAAAGCGGGTATGACCCAGATCTTTGCGGAGGACGGCAAGGTGATCCCCGTCACCGTCATCGAAGCGGGCCCCTGCCCCATCGTGCAAGTCAAGACGGTGGAGACGGACGGCTACACCGCCCTCAAACTCGGCTTCGGAGAAGCCAAAGAGAAAGCGCTGACAAAGCCCGATCTCGGACAGTTCAAAAAGGCCAACGTCAAGCCCTGCAAAGTGCTCAAAGAGGTGCGCCTCGACAGCGTGGACGGCTATGCCGTGGGCGACGAAGTCAAGGCGGACGTGTTCGCCGCGGGCGATAAAGTGGACGTTTCGGGCGTCAGCAAGGGCCACGGATTTACCGGCGTCATCAAAAAGTGGAACCAGCACCGCTTGAAGGAAACGCACGGCGTAGGCCCCGTACACAGAGAGCCCGGCTCGATGGGCTCCATCAGCGATCCCTCCCGCGTGTTCAAGCACAAGCACCTCGCCGGCCACTGGGGCGTGGAGAACGTGACCGTGCAGAACCTCGAAGTCGTACGCGTAGATGCGGCGCGGAACGCGATCCTTGTGAAGGGCGCGATCCCCGGACCCAAAGGGAGCATCGTGACCGTAAGAACAAGCGTCAAGCAGAAATAAGGAGACCTCACAAGATGGTAAACGTGAAAGTTTATAATATGAAAGGGGAAGAGGTGGAGACCATCGGTCTTTCCGACAAGGTGTTCGGCGCCGAATACAACGAGCCGCTCATCCACCAGGCGGTCGTCACCTATCTTTCCAACCAGAGGCAGGGGACCAAATCCACCCTCACCCGCACCGAAGTGCGCGGCGGCGGCGTGAAACCGTGGAGACAGAAGGGCACCGGCCGTGCCCGCCAGGGCTCCATCCGCGCGCCCCAGTGGACGAAGGGCGGCGTGGTGTTCGCACCCAAGCCCCGCGACTTCTCCAAGAAGATGAACGCGACCGCAAAGCGCGGCGCCCTCCTTTCCGCCCTCTCCAAGAAGGTGGCGGACGGGGAACTGCTCGTCGTGGACGAATTGAAAGTCTCCGCCCCCAAGACGAGGGAGATGGAGGCCTTCCGCAAGGCGTTGAAACTCGATAAGCGCACCGTCGTCGTCATGGACGAGCCCGATGCGGACGTCATCCGCGCGGCACGCAATCTCGAAAAACTCTCCACGATCGACGTGGGCGAGATCAACACCTATGAGATCGTTTCGAATTCCGTCGTGGTGCTCACGAAGGGTTCGGTGAAAAAACTCGAGGAGGCGTATTGCTGATGTTATCCGAGGACATTATCATCCGTCCCGTTCTGACCGAGAAAGGTTATGACGGGATCGCCGAGAAACGCTATACCTTCGTCGTCGATAAGAGGGCGAACAAGACGGAGATCAAAATTGCCGTCGAGAAGATGTTCAACGTGAGCGTCAAGAGCGTAAATACGGTCACCTGCCCGGGCAAACTCAAAAGAATGGGCAGACACGAGGGCTACACCCCCGCGACCAAAAAGGCGATCGTCACGCTGAAAGAAAACAGCAAGGCCATCGAGGCGTTCAACGCGCTGTCGTAACCGAAGGAGAGAAATATGGCAGTCAAGAGATATAAACCCACATCGGCCGCGCGCCGGCTTATGACGGTGCCCGCCTACGGCGAGATCTCCAAGTGCAAGCCCGAACGGGCGCTCTTGGAGGACCAGAGAAAGTCGGGCGGCAGAAACAGCGCGGGACGCATCACCGTCCGCCACATCGGCGGCGGCAACAAGAGAAAATACCGCATCATCGACTACAAGAGGAACAAGGACGGCATCCCCGCCACGGTAAAGAGCATCCAATACGATCCCAACCGCAGCGCCAACATCGCCCTCCTCGTTTACGCGGACGGCGAGAAGAGGTACATCCTCGCTCCCGTCGGCCTCAATGCGGGCGATAAAGTGGTGAGCGGCAAGGGAGCCGATATCAAGGTGGGCAACGCCCTCGCTTTGAGTGACATCCCCGTCGGCACCGTGGTGCACAACGTCGAAATGAAACCCGGCCGCGGCGGCCAGATCGCACGGGCGGCGGGCATCTCGGCGCAGATCATGGCAAAGGAAGGCGCTTACGCGACCATCCGCATGCCCTCGGGCGAAATGCGCCTCATCCCCGTCGGTTGCAAGGCGACCATCGGGCAGGTGGGCAACGTGGAGCACGAGATCATCCGCATCGGCAAGGCGGGCAAGACCCGCCACCTCGGCACCCGTCCCACGGTGCGCGGCTCGGTCATGAACCCCAACGACCACCCGCACGGCGGCGGCGAGGGCAAGAGCCCCGTCGGTCATGCCGGCCCCGAGACCCCGTGGGGCAAGCCCGCGCTCGGCTATAAGACGAGAAAGAAGAAGAACCCGACGAGCAAGTTCATCTTGAAGAGAATCAACTGAGGGAGGGAGTAAACAATGTCGAGAAGTATAAAGAAAGGCCCCTACGTGGAAGCCAAACTCTTGCAAAGGATCGAGGCGATGAACGAGGCCAACGAGAAAAAGGTACTCAAAACGTGGTCGAGAGCGTCCACGATCTTCCCCCAGATGGTCGGCCATACCATTGCCGTGTACGACGGCAGGAAGCACGTCCCCGTCTATATCACGGAGGATATGGTAGGTTGCAAACTCGGCGAGTTCGCGCCCACCAGAACGTTCAGAGGGCATACCTCGGCCAAAACGACGACGCCCGGGAAGTAAGGAGGAGAGGATAGGATATGGCAAGCAACATGAAAGCAAAGACCGAGAGGGTGGAAGCCAAGCGCGAGACCCGTCCCTATGCGGTCGCAAAATACATCCGCGTCTCCCCCTATAAGGTGCGCACGGTGCTCGACCTCATCCGCGGCAAGTCCGTGGCGGAGGCGCAGGCGATCCTCGATAACCTCACGAACGGCGGCGCCGCACCCACCAAAAAGGTGCTGATGAGCGCCGTGGCGAATGCGGAGCACAACAAGGGCATGGACCGCGGCGATCTGTACGTGGCCGCGTGCTATGCGGACGGCGGCACGAGCCTCAAACGCATGCAGCCCGTTTCCAAAGGCAGAGGACATGCGATCTTGAAGAGAACGAGCCACATTACGGTGATTCTTGACGTGAAGAAAGCGGAGGGAGAGATTTAACATGGGTCAGAAAGTAAATCCCCACGGGTTGAGAGTAGGTATCATCAAAGGTTGGGATACGCAGTGGTACGCCGATAAAAAGGAGTTCGCCGCCTATCTCAAAGAGGATAACGTCATCCGTACCTTCCTCAAAAAGAAGTACTATGCGGCCGCCGTTTCGAAAATTCTCATTGAGCGCGCGGCGGGCAGGATCACCGTTACCATCTACACGGGCCGTCCCGGCGTGCTCATCGGCAAGGCGGGCGCGGAGATCGAGGTCATCAAAAAGGACCTCGCCAAACTCACGGGCGGCAAGCAGGTGATCGTAAACGTGAACGAAGTGAGAAAACCCGACGCGGACGCGCAACTCGTTGCCGAGAGCGTCGCGGCGCAACTCGAAAAGCGTATCGCCTTCCGCAGGGCCATCAAGCAGGCCATCGGTCGCACGATGCGCGCCGGCGTAAAGGGCGTCAAGATGCAGGTCTCGGGCCGTTTGGACGGCCGTGAGATCGCGGGATGCGAGCACTACCATGAGGGCTCCATTCCCCTTCAAACCCTCCGCGCCGACATCGAATACGGCTTCGCGGAAGCGCACACGACGTTCGGCATGATCGGCGTCAAGTGCTGGATCTACAAAGGTGAGATCCTCAAAGGCGCGAAGAAGCCGGAAGGAGGCAGATAATGTTAATCCCGAAGAGAGTAAAGAGAAGAAAACAGCACCGCGGCACCTTGAAGGGCGCGGCGCATAAGGGAAACGTCATCGCGTACGGTGAGTACGGCCTCGTTGCGGAGGAGCCCGCGTGGATCAAGTCCAACCAGATCGAAGCGGCCCGTATCGCAATGACCCGTTTCATCAAGCGCGGCGGACAGGTCTGGATCGACATTTTCCCCCACAAACCCATCACCCGTCACCCGGCGGAAGCCCGTATGGGCTCGGGCAAGGGCGGCGTGGAATTCTGGGTCGCGGTGGTGAAGCCCGGCAGAGTGCTCTTCGAAATGGCGGGCGTGAGCGAGGACGTGGCGCGCGAAGCGATGCGTCTCGCGGCGCACAAACTCCCCATGAAGTGCAAATTTGTCAAAAAGGAGACGGAAGCGCCCGTCGAAAATACGGCAGAAGGCGGTGAAGGCTGATGAAAGGGAATGAATTTAAGGGCATGACCGACGTCGAGCTCGACAAAAAACTCAAAGACCTCAAAAGCGAACTCTTCAACCTGCGGTTCCGCCATGCGAGCGGGCAACTCGAAAACCCCGTTTCCATCCGGCTGTGCAAACGCGACATCGCGCGGGTGAATACCGAGATCCGCGCCCGTAAGGCGAAGTGAGGGACAAAGATATGGAAAGAAATTTGAGAAAAGAGAGAGTCGGGATCGTGGTTTCCGACAAGATGGATAAGACCGTGGTCGTCGCCGTGACGGAAAAGCGCAAGCACCCCGTCTACAAAAAGACGATCACCCGCACCAACCGCTTTAAAGCGCACGACGAGGACAACGCGTGCGGCGTGGGCGATACCGTTCGCATCGTGGAGACGAGAAAACTCTCCAAAGATAAGAATTGGCGGGTCGCCGAGATCGTCGAAAAGGCGAAGTAAGGGGGTAGAAGAAGATGATACAACCTCAAACGAGATTGAAAGTAGCCGATAATTCGGGCGCGAAAGAGATCATGTGCATCCGCGTGCTCGGCGGCAGTTTCAGAAGGACGGGCAACATCGGCGACGTCATCGTTGCCTCCGTCAAGACCGCGACCCCCGGCGGCGCCGTGAAAAAGGGCGAGGTCGTGAAGGCGGTCATCGTGAGAAGCAGTAAGGGCATCCGCCGTCCCGACGGCACCTATATCCGCTTCGACGACAATGCGGCAGTCATCATCGACGCGCAGAAGCAACCGCGGGGCACCCGCATCTTCGGGCCCATCGCGAGAGAACTCCGCGAGAAGGACTACATGCGCATCATCTCCCTCGCACCCGAGGTACTGTAAGGAGTAGCCGCTATGAAGATAAAAGTCAACGATAACGTGCTCGTCATCACGGGCAAATACAAGGGAAAAGAGGGAAAGGTGTTAAAGACCGATCCCGCCGGCAGAAAGGTCATCGTGGAGGGCGTGAACATCGTGCACAAGCACGAAAAAGCGCGCAAAGCGAACGACACGAGCCGTATCATCACGGAGGAGGCGCCCATCGACGTTTCGAACGTGGAACTTGTGTGCGATAAGTGCGGCAAGCCCACGCGCGTGGGGCACGCCTTTGTGGAAGGCAAGAAAGTGCGCGTCTGCAAGAAGTGCGGCGCGGTGCTCGACAAGGCGTACGTGAAGAAGGCCAAAAAGGCCGCGGCGGCGGAAGAAGAAAAGGAAGCCGCACCCAAGAAGCGTACGAGAAAGCGCACGCAGAAGGCGGAAGCCGACGGCGAAGCGACGGAGTGATCGGGCGGAGGAATGAATCATGGCTGAAAAGAAAAAAGCAGAGAAAAAGGTCGCCGCTCCCGCGGCTCCCGCAGAGCCGAGCAGAGTCAAGACCCTGTACGAAACCGAAGTCGTGCCCTATCTCATCAAGAAATTCGGCTACAAGACGGTGATGCAGGTGCCCAAACTCGACAAGATCGTCGTCAACACGGGCCTCGGCGATATCAAGGATAACCAAAAGTCCATGCAGACGGTGGAAAAGGAGTTGGCGCTCATCACGGGGCAAAAACCCATCTACCGCAAGGCCACCAAGTCGGTCGCAAACTTCAAACTCCGCGAGGGTATGAACATCGGCCTCAAAGTGACCCTCCGCGGCAGGAAGATGTACGACTTCTACGATAAACTCGTCTCCATCGCCCTTCCCCGCGTGCGCGACTTCCGCGGCGTCTCGGATAAGGCGTTCGACGGCCGCGGCAACTACGCGCTGGGCCTCAAAGAGCAACTCATCTTCCCCGAGATCACCTACGACCAGGTGGAAAAGATCCGCGGGATGGACGTTGTGATCGTCACGACGGCGCAGACGGACGAGGAAGCGAGAGAACTTCTCCGCGCGCTCGGTATGCCTTTCAAGAAGTGAGGATGAAGATATGGCAAAGAAATCAATGATCAATAAACAACAGAAAACGCCCAAATTCTCCACGCGCGCTTACACCCGTTGCTCCATCTGCGGGCGGCCGCATGCGGTCTTGCGGAAGTACGGCATCTGCCGTATCTGCTTCCGCAACCTCGCGTACAAAGGGCAGATCCCCGGCGTGAAGAAGTCGAGCTGGTAAGGAGGCAAGAGATGACAGATCCCATCGCAGATATGCTCACAAGAATCAGAAACGCGCTCGCGGTCAGAAAGGAGACGGTCGAGATCCCCAATTCCAACATGAAGAAGGCGATCGCGGATATTCTCCTCGCCGAGGGTTATATCAAGGACGTGAAACTTGTTTCCGATGAATTCAACGGCAAACTCGTCGTCACGCTCAAATACACGGCGGAAGGCAAGTCGGTCATCGGCGGCTTGAAGCGCGTCTCCAAGCCCGGGCTCCGCACGTACAGCGGCGCGCAGACGATGCCCAAGGTCCTCGGCGGCTACGGCATTGCCATCGTCTCCACCAACAAGGGCATCATGACGGATAAGCAGGCGAAGGCCGCGAATGTCGGCGGCGAAGTGCTCTGCTACGTCTATTAAGGAGGGACGGCTATGTCGAGAATCGGTAAAAAAGTCATCGCGGTCCCCGCGGGCGTTTCCGTGGAGTTCGCAGACGGCGTCGTCACCGTAAAGGGACCCAAAGGTCAACTGACGCGCGAAGTCAAGGGGAACATCGATATCAGGCACGAGGGCGCGGATATGCACGTCTTTGCGCTGGACGATACGACCCAGACCAACGCCCTGCACGGGCTCTACCGCGCGCTCATCGCCGAT
Organism: uncultured Clostridia bacterium; assembly: GCA_947589555.1. Lineage (GTDB taxonomy): Bacteria > Bacillota > Clostridia > Christensenellales > Borkfalkiaceae > Gallimonas. The sequence continues at coordinate 14,583 of CANQAZ010000017.1, forward strand.
ATGGTGAAGGGCGTTTCGGAGGGCTTTACGAGAGGGCTCGAAGTCAAGGGCGTCGGCTGGAAGGCGGCGATGAACGGCAACAAACTCGTTTTGAACGTCGGCTTCTCGCACCCCATCGAGTTCACGCAGCCCGAAGGCATCAAGATCGAGTGCCCTTCGCCGACGGAGATCACCGTCTCCGGCATCGACAAGGTGCAGGTAGGACAGGTCGCGGCGGACCTTCGTTCCATCCGCAAGCCCGAACCCTACCACGGCTACGGCATCCGCTACAAGGGCGAGCATGTCGAGCACAAGGAAGGCAAGACCTCCGGCAAAGGCAAGAAGTAAGGGAGGGGAGAAATGATAACGAAAATCGATAAGAACGAGGTCAGGCAACGCCGCCATGCGCGGGTGCGCAAGACGGTTTCGGGCACGCCCGAATGCCCCCGCCTCTCCGTTTACCGGAGCACCAAGAACATTTACGTCCAATTCATCGACGACGTGAACGGCGTGACCATCGCCTCCGCTTCCACCCTCGAACAGAGCGTGAAAGGGGAGATCGCGGGCAAGACCAAGACGGCGGCGGCGAAGATCGTCGGCAAGATCGCGGGCGAACGGGCCAAAGCAAAGGGTATCGAAACGGTCGTGTTCGACCGCGGCGGGTATCACTACACGGGGCGCGTACAGGCGCTTGCGGACGGCGCGCGCGAAGCCGGACTGAATTTTTAAGGAGAAGCGGTTATGGCAAGAGAACAAAGACCCCAGAGAAGGCAGGAACAGGACGACGGCCTCATCAAAAAGACCATCGGCATCAACCGCGTATCCAAGACGGTCAAAGGCGGCAAGAACATGCGCTTTGCGGCGCTCGTCGTCGTCGGCGACGGCAACGGCAGAGTGGGCTACGGACAGGGCAAGAGCAAGGAAGTGCCCGAAGCCATCGAAAAGGCCACGCAGGCCGCAAAGAAGAACATGATCAAGGTCGCCGTCGTGGATACGACCATCCCGCACGAAGTGTTGGGCAAGTTCGGCAAGGGCGCGGTTTTGATGCTCCCCGCCGCCGAAGGTACCGGCGTCATCGCGGGCGGTCCCGTGCGTGCAGTCATGGAGGCCGCGGGCATCAAAAATATCAGAACCAAATCCCACGGCACGCAGAACCCCGTCAACTGCATCAAAGCGACGCTTGCGGGGCTTGCGATGCTCAAAACGGCGGAGGAGATCGCCGAACTTCGCGGCAAGACCGTCGAAGAGATCGTAGGGTGAAGGAGAACGGAACATGGCACAGCAGATCAAGGTTACGCTCGTAAAAAGCACGAACGGCGAAGTGAAGTCCGTCAAGGCGACGGTCGCCGCGCTCGGGCTGAAAAAGATCCGTTCGGAAAAGATCTTTGACGATTCCCCCGCATTGCAGGGGCAGATCAAGAAGGTCGCGCACCTCATCAAGGTGGAAAGCGTATAAAGGAGACAGCAATGAGAATTGATACCATATCTCCCGCAGAGGGAGCGAGAACGCCTTCCAAGCGGTTGGGCCGCGGCATCGGCTCCGGGCTCGGCAAGACGAGCGGCAAGGGCCACAAGGGCCAGTGGGCGCGTTCGGGCGGCGGCGTCCGTCCCGGATTCGAAGGCGGCCGCATGCCCATCGCCCGCAGGGTCCCCAAGCGCGGCTTCCACAACAAGTGGGGCAAGGATTACGTCATCGTCAATCTGAAAACGCTCAACGCTCTTCCCGAAGGCACCGTCGTGGATTACGGCTACGTCCTCGGGAACGGCCTCGCAAAAGAGGTCAAGAACAACGCCGGCCTCAAAGTATTGGGGGGCGGCGAGATCACCGTGAAACTCACCGTGCGGGCGGCGAAATTCTCCGCCACCGCCAAAGAAGCCATCGAAAAAGCGGGCGGCACGGCGGAAGTCATCGAATAGATCCGTCGATTCGCGGCAGAAAGGAGTCATTATGTTTGAAACGATCAAAAACGCCTTTCGCAATAAGGATATCCGCAAGAAGATCCTGATTACGCTCGCGTTGCTTTTGGTGTTCCGCATCGGGTGCTATATTCCCGTTCCGGGCGTCAACAGGGGCGCGTTTGAGAGCGCGATCACGGATAACCAATTCCTCGCGCTCATGAGCGGCATTACGGGCAACGCTTTGCAGAACGCAACGCTGTTCGCCCTCGGTATCGGGCCATACATCAATGCGTCCATTATCGTGCAACTTCTGACCGTCGGCATTCCCGCGCTCGAACGCATGAGCAAGGAGGGCGAAGAGGGGCAGAAGAAGATCACGCTCATCACGCGCATCATCACCATCATTTTAGCCATCGTGCAATCCATCGGCGTCATCGTGCTGTTTGCGAACAACCTCGATAACGGCATCAACGCCACCCTGTTCTTCGATTCCACGTGGCTTGCGGGCATCTACATGACCATCATCTACACGGCGGGCGCCATGCTCGTCATGTGGCTGGGCGAGCGCATCACCGATTACGGCGTGGGCAACGGCATTTCGATGATCATTTTCATCGGCATCCTCTCCACGGCCGGGCTCGCCATCCTCGGGAAGTTCGAGGATGTGTTCGCCGGTGACCTCGACGCCCTTCTCGAAGTCGGGCTCTTCATCGTGCTTGCCGTCATCATCTTCTTCGCGATCACTTATGTCGACCTCGCGGAAAGAAAGATCCCCGTGCAGTACGCAAAGCAGGTGCGCGGCACCAAGATGTACGGCGGGCAGTCCTCCGTCATTCCCATGAAGATCACGGGAAGCGGCGTCATGCCCCTCATCTTCTCCTTCGCCATCCTGTCCTTCCCCAACATGATCATGAGCCTCGTTCCCGCGTGGAGCGACGAACTCGAATGGTGGACGGAGCACTTCTCCAACGGAACGCCGTGGTACGTGCTCGTGCTCGCGGTGCTTATCTTCGCGTTCTCCTTCTTCTACGCGCAGATCGAATTCAACCCCGAGGACGTCTCCAAGCAGATCCAGCAGAACGGCGGCTTTATCCAGGGCATCCGTCCCGGCAAGCCCACGGCGCAGTATCTCTCGAAGATCAACAAGCGCATCACGCTGTTCGGCGCCATCTTCCTGACCCTCGTCGCGTTCGTGCCCTCGCTCGTGTTCAGTATCGCCACGAAGGATTCCACCCTTCTCTCGGCCTTCTCCACGACGGGTATCCTCATCGTCGTCTCGGTCGCTCTGGAATTCGATAAGCAGTTGCAGTCGCAGATCATGATGAAGAACTACAAAGGGTTCTTGAAGTAATTCACGAAAAATCTTTTACTTCGCAAAATATTTTTCCGTGAGGGCTGAATTTGTGCATCTCTCAACGGGTCGCCCGCGAATAGGACGTCCTCAAAGTCATTAAGCCGCAAGTATGCGGCGAATTGGGTCGCCCACGGCGGAAGTGAATTCCGCCTAAGGCACGTAATTTATAACCCATTATCTCCCTCCCATCAGGGGAGGGGTGCTGTGCGACGCCGATCTACTGTACGGCGGCGCTCGGTGGGAGGCGGGTCTCCCGCCGCTCCACGCCCCCATTTGCCACACTACCGTAGGCTTAATGACGAGATAAGCGAATATTGAGATAGGGTTGATATCCCAAAAGTGTTACATTCTTCGTTCAATTTATTTTTGAGCATACGCCCCAAGCGGCGGAGACGAAAAAAGAAATTGAACGAAGCGAAACAGAGGTCTTATAAATGAAATTGATCCTTCTCGGCGCGCCCGGCGCAGGCAAGGGCACGCAAGCCACCAAGATCGCAGAGCGTTACAACGTGGTGCACATCTCCACGGGCGACATCTTCCGCGCTAACCTGAAAATGGGCACGGAGATCGGGCTTCTCGCCAAGTCCTATATGGATAAGGGCGAACTCGTGCCCGACAAGGTGACGTGCGACATCGTCAAGGACCGTCTCACATGGGACGACTGCAAAAACGGCTACCTTCTCGATGGTTTCCCCCGCAACCTCTATCAGGCGGAGGTACTCGATACCTTTGCCGAGATCGACGGCGTCGTCAACATCAACATCGATCACAAACTTCTCATGGATCGTCTGTGCGGCAGGAGGGTGTGCAAGGAGTGCGGCGAAAGTTATCACATCTCCACCCTCGGCGGCAGAACGACGTGCGAGCGTTGCGGCGGCGAGTTGTACCAGAGAAAGGACGACAATCCCGAAACGGTCGGCTCCCGTCTTGCGGTGTACAACGAGCAGACGGCCCCCCTCATCGACTACTACACCAAAAAGGGCATCATCCTCAACTTCACGGGTACGGAGGCCCCCGCTTCCGTCCTGTTCGAGGAGATCAAAGCGGTGCTCGATAAATTGGCATAACCGAAGATGATCATTGTCAAGAGCGAAGAGGAGATCGACCTCCTCCGCGAGCCCTGCCGCATCGTGCGCGACTGTCTCGATTTTGTCGGGGAGCGCATCCGGGCGGGCATGACGACCAAAGAGGTGGACGCCCTCGTCTATGACTTCATCACAGCGAACGGCGCGGAACCGAGTTGTCTCGGCTACTACGGTTACCCCGCCTCGGCGTGCGTCTCGGTCAACGAGGTCGTCGTGCACGGCATTCCTTCGGAGCGCGTCCTGCGGGAGGGCGATATCGTCAGCGTAGACCTCTGCGCCTACAAAAACGGCTTCCACGGCGACGGCGCGCGCACTTTCCGCATCGGGGAAGTGAGTCCCGAAAAGGATAAACTCGTCCGCGTCACCGAAGAATGTTTCTTCAAGGGCGTCGAAGGGCTCAAAGCGGGCACGCCGCTCTACGATATCGGCTACAAGGTGCAAAAGCACGCGGAAGCGAACGGCTTTTCCGTCATCCGGGACTATACGGGCCACGGGATCGGGCGGGAAATGCACGAAGACCCGTCGGTGACCAACACGGGGAAGCGCGGCACGGGGCCGAGGTTGCCCGCCAACTGCGTCATCTGCGTGGAACCGATGATCGCGCTCGGCACGTGGCGGGTGCGCATCCTTGCGGACGGTTGGACGGCCGTCATGCAGGACGGGAAGAGCGCGGCGCACTACGAGAACACCCTCGTCGTCCGGGAGGACGGCGTAGAAATTCTGACATTATAGGGGAGATCTTATGTCGAAAGACGACGTCATCGAAGCAGAAGGTCGGGTCATAGAGGCCTTGCCCAACGCGACCTTTAAGGTAAAACTTTCCAACGGACACGTCATCACGGCGTATATCTCGGGAAAATTGAGAATGAACTACATCCGCATCATCGAGGGAGACGCGGTCAAACTCGAAATGAGCCCTTACGATCTCACAAAGGGGCGCATCACGTGGAGAAGCAAAAACTGACCGCGCAAATTCACAAAAAAGAGGTACAAAAAATATGAAAGTCAGACCTTCCGTCAAGCCCATGTGCGATAAGTGCAAAGTCATCAAGAGAAACGGAAAAGTGATGGTGATTTGCTCCAAAAATAAGAGCCACAAGCAGAGGCAGGGCTAAAAACAGTTGACAAACACATTTGGGTATGGTAGAATATACCCCGCGGCTTTTGGAAAAAGTGCGCGTATCACATACGATCAGGCTGAATTTCCCGCATAGAAGGGTGCGGGAAGTCGGCTTGCTTTGCGTCTTTTGCGCAAACGATCGGGATGCGGACAGAAAAATATTTTCCACTGTTTTTCGTCCCCGTCCGTTAAAATAGAGAAAAAACACCCAAAAAAACACGGAGGTTACAAAGTACATGGCACGTATTGCCGGTGTGGATTTACCGAGAGAGAAGAGAATCGAAATCGGTCTCACCTACATTTACGGGATCGGGCTCACCACGTCCAAAAAAATTCTTGCCGCCACGGGGATCAACCCCGATACGCGGGTCAAGGACCTCGATGAGACCGACGTATCCAAATTGAGAGAATACATCGACCACAACTACACGGTGGAAGGCGAACTTCGCGGCCAGACCAGCCTGAACATCAAACGGCTTATGGAGATCGGTTGCTATCGCGGCATCCGCCACAGAAAGGGGCTCCCCGTCCGCGGGCAGAGCACCAAGCGCAACGCGCGCACCCGCAAGGGTCCCCGCCGCACCGTTGCGAACAAGAAGAAGTAAGGAGGACGGGACATGGCTGCACAAAAAAAGGCGGCTTCCTCGCGCAAGCGCAGGGAGTTGAAAAAAATCGATAAAGGACAAGTCCATATTCAGTCCACCTTCAACAATACCCTTGTCACGATCACGGATATGAGCGGCAACGCCATCTCGTGGTCGAGCGCGGGTTCGCTCGGCTTCAAGGGTTCGAGGAAGGGCACGCCGTTCGCGGCGCAGATGGCAACGGAAACGGCCGCAAAGGCCGCCAAAGAGCACGGGCTCCGCACCGTAGAGGTGTACGTGAAGGGCCCCGGCGCGGGCAGGGAGAGCGCCATCCGCGCGCTCGCCAATTGCGATCTGGAAGTCACCCTCATTTCGGATGTTTCGCCCATCCCGCACAACGGATGCCGTCCGCCCAAGCGCAGAAGAGTATAAGGAGAGAAGCAAATGGCAGTTTACAGAGACGCAAAATGCAAACTTTGCAGAAGGGAGGGCAACAAGCTCTTTCTGAAAGGCGAAAAATGCTACATGGAAAAGTGCCCCTTCAACAAGAGGCCGCTTCCTCCCGGCCAGCACGGCGCGGGCAGAAAGAAGGTCTCCGAATACGGGCAACAACTCCGCGAAAAGCAAAAGACCAAGCGCATCTACGGCGTGCAGGAGGGGCAGTTCCACCACTATTATGAAATCGCCGAGCGCATGAAGGGCGTCACGGGCGAAAACATGCTTCAACTTTTGGAGCGCCGCCTCGATAACGTCATCTTCCGCATGGGCATCGGGGTATCGCGCACGCAGGCGCGCCAACTCGTCAATCACGCCCATTTCATGGTCAACGGCAGAACGGTCAACGTACCCTCTTACAGCGTGAAAGTCGGCGATGTGATCGCCGTCAAAGAAAACAGAAAGAACAACAAATTCTTCGAACAGATCAAGACGATGAAGGTCGCAAACATGCCCAAGTGGCTTGAATTCGATCCCGAAAAGTTGGAGGGCAAAATTTTGGCCCTTCCCGCGCGCGAGGATATCGATAGCCAGATCGCCGAGCACATGATCGTCGAGTTGTACTCCAAGTAATCGCACAATTTAAGGAGGTAGCGATATGATCGAAATGGATATGCCCAAGATCGAGGTTACGGAAAACGATGCGAAATCTTACGCGAAGGTCGTCGTCGAGCCGCTCGAAAAGGGTTTCGGTCTTACGATCGGCAACTGTTTGAGAAGAATTTTGCTGTCCGCGCTTCCGGGTGCGGCGGTGCAAGGCATCCGCTTTCCGGATGGCACGGTGAAGCACGAATTTTCGGCCGTCGCGGGCGTCAAGGAGGACGTCACCGAGATCATCCTCAACCTCAAACTTCTTGCCATCAAAACGCGGGTCACGGATAAGACCTATACCAAGACGCTCCACATCACAAAGGAAGGTCCGGCCGTCGTCACGGCGGCGGATATTTCGCAGGATGCCGAAGTCGAGATCATCAACACCGATCAGTACATCTGCACGGTGGATGAGGGCGGCAAACTCGATATGGAAATCACCATCGGGCGCGGCAGGGGCTATCATCCCGCTAAGGATAACAAAGAAGTCGTCACGGAACTGAATTTCATTCCCATCGATTCCATCTACACGCCCGTGCAAAAGGTCAATTTCGACGTAAATCCGGCGCGCGTGGGTCAGAACATCGATTACGACCGTTTGATGATCGAGGTATGGACGGACGGCACCTTCTCGGGCAAGGAGATCATCTCCCTCGCCGCGAAGATCATGCAGGACCACACGGCGCTCTTCGTCAACCTGTCCGATTCCATCAAGGATATGGATATCCTCGTCAAAACGGACGATGACAAACAGCAACAAATTCTCTCCATGAAGATCGAGGATATGGATTTTTCCGTCCGTTCCTACAACTGCTTGAAGAGAGCGAACATTCACACGGTGGAGGACCTCATCCGCAAGACGGAGGACGAGATGTTGAAGGTAAGAAACCTCGGCAAAAAGTCGCTCGACGAAGTCATGCAGAAGTTGGAGCAGTACGGTCTTTCGCTTGAAAAAAAGGAGGATTAACCCATGCCGGGCAAATTAGGCAGACCCACCGAGCAGAGGCTCGCAATACTCAGAAACCAGGCTTCCCAACTTTTGTGGTACGGCAGGATCGAAACGACGGCCGCACGGGCGAAGGAGTTGCGCTCCTACGTCGAAAAACTCATCACAAAGGCGGTGAACACCTACGATGACGTCGTGGAATACGAAGTCGTTGCCAAAGATAAGAAGGGCAAGGAGATCAAGACGACCGCCTATAAGGACGGTCCCAAAAAACTTGCTGCCCGCCGCGCCATCATGGCCAAGACCTACGACTTGCAGGAGATCAAGGAATTCAACGAAAGCAAGAGCGCTTATAAAAAGCGCACGGCGCAGGTCCAGCATCCTTTGATGGAAAAACTGTTCAACGAGATCGCGCCCAAGTACGCACAGCGCAAGGAAGATCTCGGTCAGGGCGGCGGATACACGAGGATCTACTACCTCGGCGAGCGCCGCGGAGACGGCGCCGACAAGGCCATTATCGAGTTGGTGTAAAGCACAACGGGGCGTCCCTCGCAGGCGCCCCGTTTCTCTTTTCTTTCTCCTTTGCTTTTCCCCCATCCCCCCAATACCTCCCTGCGGCCCTTTCCAAGCCCTCCCAGCGGCCCTTTTCTTGCCCTCCCCTTGCGGAAAGGGGAGGGGCAGGGGTGGGGATCTGCCCCTAATTCCCTCCTCACGCGGAAGGCAGGGGGGATGGCCCCCAAACGCAGTCCGTTCTTTTTGAGGTCCCGTCATGCAATTTCCCGTCTTACAGAGCGCGGAGGAGATCGCCGCGCTCGTCGAAAAAATCGGATTTCTCCCCTTTTTCCGCGGCGAGATCGCGGGTTTTTCGGTGGAGGAATGTACGCCGCCCCGCCTTTGGTTTTCGGCCGAGGAGGACGGCCCGTGGGAGTGGAAGGGCCCGGTCATCCGTCTCGCGCACTGCGCCTACGGCAAATTTTACAGGGGCAAGGCGATGTTCGTCTCGCGGGAGTGGTTTCCCGACTTCGCCAATTTCCGCCGCGACGGTTACGATTACGACGCCCGCATGGACGAGGGCATTGCGCGCCGCCGCGATACCTACCTCATGGAGGAACTCATGCGGGAGCCCTCACTCCTCGGCAAGGATTTGAAGGCGCGGGTGTGCTTCACGGAGGAGAGGAAAAAGGGGTACGAGGGGTCGCTCACCCGCTTGCAGATGATGTGTTACATCACGACGGCAGGTTTCGAGTACGCGCGGGATAAGCACGGCAAGGAATACGGCTGGGGTTTGGCGCGGTACGCTATGCCCGAGGCCTTTTTCGGCGAAGATTTCTGCCGCGCGGCCTACAAACGCCCCCCGCAGGAAAGTTACGCCCGCATGGCGGCGCACCTGAAAGAGGTGTTGCCCCACGCTTCCGACCGTCAGATTTCCCGCATTCTGCTCCTATGAAGGGAGCGCGAAGAGGGAGCGCGGACGTCCGTCCGCGCTCCCTCATTTTTTGATCGGGCGCCTTTCCGCGCCCCTTATTCTTGATCGGGAACGGAGTAGAAGCAGAAGCGATAATATCCTTCTTTGGTATAGTAGTCGGGCTCTTCCCCGCCGCCTTCGGCAACGCCCGTCCCCGAATAGTTGTTCACATACACAAAGTTATCGGTTTCGGCAAGGCGGAGGGTATGCGCGCCCTTTTTAAGGGCGACTGTGAAGTATCCCTCGCCGTCTGTCGTGACGTTCTGCGTCTCTTTGCCGTCCACCGAGAGGGTATAGGTTTGGTTCGCCTGCGGCGCGTCTCCCCGCATCACGCGGAGTTTCGCCGTGTAGGTTTCGGGCGACTTGTCGTCTGCGATCAGGATGCGGCCGTAGTCGCACTGATAGTCGAGCATGCCGCTGTTCTGTCCGCTCAGATAGAGGATGTAGTCCTCGATGAGGATATCCTCTCCGCCCAGTTCGCCGAGTTTTTCTCCCTGCGCAAAGGAGGCGGAGACGTAGTTGTTGGTGGCAAGCAACAGTTTATTTTCGGTGTCCGCGCGGTCCAGCGCCGTCCCGTCGGCCAGTTTGACTTCCACCACTTTTTTGCCCGCTTCGCCCGCGGGGTCGTAGGTGTAGGAGAAGCCGCTGCATTGGAGGAAGGAGCCGCTCACCCTTCCGCGCAGGAGCAGTCCGCTCTCGTCCTGTCCCGTCGTGGCGAGCCCCGCTTCGATCGCCGCAAACAGTTCGGCGGGGGAAACTTTTAATACTTCCACCAAATTGCCGTGGTTGAATGCGCTGAGCACGTCGCCGCGGGTGACGTTCCCTCCGCCCGAATGCCAAATGGGTAGGCTTTGCGATATGCCGCCGCCGTTTTCCACCGCCACCACGGGAAGGGCGATCTTTTCGTTTTTTGCAAATTGCTCGGCATAGTAGCGGAAGGCGTCGGTCACAAAGTCGCCGTAGGCAGTCTCCACCACGCGGGATTCCACATAATTGTAGCAGATATAGCCGCCCCAGAGGGGAGAGGCGATCCCGCAGAGCGTCTCGCCCAAAATTTCGTCCTGTTGCAGTTGGATGGCGTCGAGCGTCTCTTGGACCTTTTGCGCCTTCTCTTTTCCCGCCTCGGTCGTTTCATAGTTCATCGCCGCGGCGCAGTCGAGCGCCTCGCCCTCGGCGGAGACGGCCGCACCTTGCTCGCCGTCGCGGAAGGAGAGGGTAAGTTTGCCGAGGTTTGTAAAATTCACCCCCGTTTGCAGAATGGGGATGGATTTTACATGTTGCGCGCCGTGATCGCCCCCTTGCGGGGAAAGAAAGGACTTCTCCTCCACGGTGTGGCTGTGCCCGTCGATGACGGCGTCGACCGCCTCCTGTTCCGCTTGGGAGAGCCCGTTGAGGAGTTGTTCGCTCGTGCAGGAAACGGCCTTTTCGTTGTCGCCCAAGTGGCAGATGAGGACAAGGGCGTCCGTCTCGTCTTTGAGGGCGGCGATCTCTTTTTTCGCCGTCTCCACTTCATCCTCAAAGGTCACGCCCGTCAAAAGGGCGGGATTGGTCGAGGTCGCCGTGGATACGGTCGTCAGCCCGATAAACCCGATCTTGTAGCCCGCCGCCGTGAGGACCGCACTGCTATCGAGCAGGGGTTTTCCCTCTCTTTTTACGTTCGCGGCGAGAATGGGAAAATCCGCAAGAGCGGCGTTTTCGAGGAGGACGTCCGCGCCGTAATCGAATTCGTGGTTGCCCGCCGCCATGAGGTCGTATCCCGCTTCGTTCATCATGCGCACGACGTCCGCTCCGTGGGAAACGGAGGCAAAGGAGGCGCCCTGCGTGGCGTCGCCCGCGTCCACCAAAAGGGCGTTCGGGGTGGAGGCCTTGATCGCCGCCGCCTGCACGACGCCGATCGTGCTCTGCCCGTCGCCGGTAAGATTGCCGTGCATGTCGTTGGTCGTAAAAATCGTCACCGTGGCGCTTTCACGGGGAGTAAATTGTTCGGGCGGGGCGGTCGGTCCGCAGGCCGCAAGCCCGCAGGCCGCAACCATCGCCGCGGCAAGAAAAAGCGCAGTCCGCCGTTTTTTCATATCATTACCTCCGTATTTCTCGGTTTTTCCCTATTTTAGCACGCTTTCAGGGAAATTGCAACCGCCCGCAAGATGCCGTCCCGCCCCGCGCGTAAAACAAAAAATACGCCGCCGCAACGAATTGCGGCGGCGTTCGTCATCGGACCCGTCAAAATACGATCTGCTCTACAAGGTAGGCGGCGTTTGCGGGAACGCACACGATCGCGGTCTTTCCGTTCTTGAATTTGATCTCGTACTTCGGCCCCAACTTCTGTTCGTTGGCTCCCATCTTAAAGTGGGCTTCCTGTTGCAACACGGTGCAGGAGGCCACGTCCTCTTTCCCGAACACAAAGTCCTCGATCTTTTCGCCGTAGATCAGCAGTTTGGTCTTTTTGTCCGCCTTTTCGCCGCGTCCGAGGTAGGCGCTCGGCAAGGAGCCGTTGCGGAAATCCGAACCCGTCACAATGCCGATCATGTTGGTGTTCATGCGCTTCATCATCTTGAAAAATCCTGCCATCTTTGTTTCTCCTTTTGTTTACTAATAATTTAGTATAACTTAATTATAAGCGAAAATAATTGGTGTGTCAAGCATTTTCATGAAAAATCATGGTAAATTATTTTTATGGAGAAAAATATTTCTGATAATCGGATCAAGAGCCTGCGGGAAGATCGGGATTTGCGACAGATCGATGTGGCGAACGCGACGGGCATCGACCAGCGTACGCTTTCCAACTACGAGACGGGCAAGACCTATCCCGACGCGCCGTCCATCATCCGTCTTGCCGAATTTTTCGGGGTGACGTGCGATTATCTGCTCGGCGTCGCCGATACCGATTTGAATACGCCCAAGCGGATCATCGAGGAATTGGAGGAGGTCGGGGAACGGCTCGAACAGATCCGTCGGGCGCTCAACAAGATGTAGGGGGCTTGCCCCGCGTGCGGAAGGGAAGGGCGGGCCTTTCCTTGCATGCGGAAGAACAGGGCGGGGCATGGTTCGCGGGCGGACGGCGCGTCCGCCTTTTTCTTTTTTTCCGCCGCGGAATACGTTGCTTTTCCGCGTGCGGTGTGCTATAATACGTTGGAAACCAAAGGAGGGTACTATGGCTGAAAAGGAAAGCAAGGGCAAGAAATTGCAAAAGGAATTGGGCTATAAAAAGCAAAATTATTACGAAGCGGCCGATAAGGCGGAACGGAAGGCGATCTTCGATTATGCGGAGGGCTACAAGGCCTTTCTCGACGCGGCCAAAACGGAGCGCGAGGCCTGCGCCGTCGCCGTGAAAATGGCGCAGGAAAAGGGCTTCACCGAATACAAATTCGGCGACAAACTCGCGGCGGGCGACAAAAAATATTTCGTCAACCGCGGCAAGTCGGTCGTCGTGTTCCGCGTGGGGACCAAAAATTTGGAGGAGGACGGCATCCGCCTCATCGCCTCGCACATCGACGCCCCCCGCATCGACATCAAGCAGAATCCGCTCTACGAGGATAGCGGCATGGCCTTCCTCAAAACGCACTACTACGGCGGCATCAAAAAATATCAATGGACGGCCATTCCGCTCGCCCTGCACGGCGCCATCGTCAAAAAGGACGGCACAAAGGTGGAGATCCGCGTGGGCGAGGGAGCCAAAGATCCCGTTTTCTACATCGACGATCTTTTGCCCCACCTCGGCGGCGAGCAGATGGCCGGCCACGCGAGCAAGATCGTGGACGGCGAACAACTCAACGTGCTCGTCGGCGGGCTTCCCTACGCCGATGAGGACGTTTCGGAGAAGATCAAACTCAACGTGCTCGCCGTTCTCAACAAGGAGTACGGCGTCACGGAGGAGGATTTCCTCTCGGCCGAACTTTCGGCGGTGCCCGCATTCGGCGCGCGCGACGTCGGCTTCGATCGGGCGCTCATCGGCGCTTACGGCCACGACGACAGAGTGTGCGCCTATCCCGCGCTCACGGCCGTTCTCGGGAACGAGTCGGAGCACACCGTGCTCGCCATGCTCGTCGACAAGGAAGAGATCGGCAGCGAGGGCACCACGGGCATCCAGTGCAAAGTTTACGAGGACCTCATGGAGGAGATCTCCCTTGCGATGGGCGCCAATTTCCGCAAGGTGCGCTTTGCCTCCAAGTGCCTTTCCTCGGACGTCACGGCGGCGTACGACCCCAACTTTGCGGGCGTGTACGAAAAGATGAACTCGGCCATTTTGTCCTGCGGAACGGCAATGTGCAAGTTTACGGGCGCGCGCGGCAAGAGCGGAAGTAACGATGCGAGCGCGGAATTCGTGGGCGAAGTGCGCAAGATGTTTGCGGAGGGCGGCGTCGTGTGGCAGACCGCCGAACTCGGCAAAGTGGACGTCGGCGGCGGCGGCACGGTCGCCAAATTCGTCGCCCAACTCAACATCGATACGGTGGATTTGGGCGTGCCCGTCATCTCCATGCACGCGCCGTGGGAGGTCATTTCAAAGGCCGACCTGTACAGCAACTACAAGGCATTTTTGGCCTTCATGAAGTAAAAATTTCGCAGAAATTTATTTGCGCCGCGGCATTCGCCGCGGCGCAATTTTAGGCCCTATAAAAAATTTTTTCCGCTTTTAACGCTCCCCGATGCGCCGCGCGCAACAGCCGCTTGCGCGGTTGCCGCGCCCCGCGCACCGGGGAGCGTTTTTCACTTGCCGCGGGTTTCCGTTGTCATATACTCACCTCTTACAATGTAATGGTAACACAAAAAAATTTGAAAAGAAGAGATACATGACAAGGTTTTTTGAAAAAAGAAAAAATTCTACTGGGAGTAGAGGAAGAAAGGGACACGAGGGGGGAAGGGAGGGACGGGCGCAAAAACTATCGCGCCGCCGAGCTACTGCACGGCGGCGCTTGGTGCGAGGCGGGTTTCCCGCCGCTGCACGCCCCCATTTGCCACACTACCGTAGGCTTAATGTCGGGGCAAGCGAATATTGAGATAGGGTAAATATCCCATACGCGTTACATTCCTCACGGAAAAAGATTTTGCGCACGCGCTACCGCCAAAGGCGACAAGGCGCACGCGCAGAAGATTTTTCGTGAATAAAAAAACTGTGAGGGCTTTTTTTGTTGCGGCCCACCGAAGCGGTAACACGACAGGTAACTCCGACAAAGCAACCTCATGGCACACGCACGGCTCCGTTTAGTGCTGCTGTATCCCTACCCTGACACGGTTCGCGGACGCACGTTGCATAAGACCTTGTTATCAAC
>CANQAZ010000018.1 GCA_947589555.1 uncultured Clostridia bacterium
CATGCCCACGGCGTTGGCAATGCCCTGCCCGAGGGGGCCCGTCGTCGTCTCTACGCCCACGGTGTGGCCGTATTCGGGATGCCCGGGGGTCTTGCTCCCCAGTTGGCGGAAGTTCATGATATCTTCGATTTTCAGCCCGAAGCCGTAGAGGTAGAGGAGGGAATATTCGAGCATGGAGCCGTGCCCCGCGGAGAGGACGAAACGATCCCGGTCGTCCCACTTGGGGTCTTTGTTGTTGAATTTCAAAAAGTTCTGCCAGAGGGTGTAGGCGATGGGGGCGGAGCCTAGCGGGAGCCCGGGGTGGCCCGAATTGGCCCTTTGGATGGCCTCGGCCGAGAGGATGCGGATGGCGTTGATGGTTGTCTGTTTGGTATTCATGATGGGTTTCTCCTTTTATTTTTTCGATGATTTTGAATTTATACGTTTCGGCAATTTTTCTTTGCCCAAGCGGAAACTTTCGCCTCCGACTGCAAGGCCTCTGCGCCGTGCACGGAAAGACCCGCGGCAATTGTCGCGCCCTTGCAGATGTTTTTCAGTTGCTTTTCGCTCGAACCCATGCCGCTACCCTCATTGGTGCAGAAGGGCACGATCTTCTTGCCCGAAAGGTCGTAGTGTTCGAGGAAGGTACACATACACATCGGCATCTGTCCCCACCAATTCGGATAGCCTACGAAAATCGTATCATACCCCGAAAGATCCTCAACATATCCTTTGATTTCGGGACGGGCATTTGCTTGAAGTTCGGCTTTTGCTTCCTCGATGCACTTATAATAATCGACGGAATAGGGCTTCACGGTTTCGACTTCAAAGAGGTCTCCGCCGACCGCACTTTGGATGAACTCCGCAACGCGCGCGGTATTGCCTTTTTGCAGGTTTTTTATCGAGCCGTTCCAATAATTCTCGCCCTTGCGGGAATAGTAGACAATGAGATTTTTCATATCTTACGCCTTTTCATACTTCGGGCGGAAGGAGGCAAACGCGTTGAGTTGTTCGTCGGTGCGGTAATAATAGCGCACGCCCTGATTCAGTTTCCCGATTTCCGCCATGTCCTCATTTGTCAGTTTGAAGTCGAGAATGTTGAGGTTGTCCCGAATGTGCGCCACGTTCTTACTGCCGGGAATGACGGCGAACCCCATCTGCGTGTGCCACCGCAAGATGATCTGTGCGGGCGTTTTTTGATATTTTTCCCCGAGTTTTTTGAAGATCGGCTCCTCGATGAGCGACCTGTCGCCGTGCCCCAAGGGGTACCATGACATGAGGCGGATATCATATTTATCAAGCGTCTTGCGAAGTTCGTCCTGCGGGAAATAGGGGTGCGCTTCCGCCTGCATGAACTGCGGCACGATCTCCCACCTGGTTTGCAGTTCATCAAGGTATTTCCCCTCGAAGTTGGAGATGCCGATTGCCTTCGTCTTCCCCGCTCTGTACGCCTTTTCGAGAAGCCGATACCCCGCAAGCCAATTCCCCGCGGGCTGGTGAATGTAGAGAAGATCCACGTACTCCACGTTGAGCCGCTCTAAGGTTTCATCGACGGCATGGGGGTTTTCGTACTCGCTCGGCCAAAGTTTTGTGGAGAGAAACACCTTCTCGCGCGGAATTCCGCTCGCCTTGATACCGCGCCCGCACGCCCGTTCATTGACATAGGCCGCGGCGGTATCAACGCATTCATAGCCCATTTTGAGGGCTTCGCGTACGCTCACTTCGGCGTCCGCGGGCGAGATGGTGTACGTTCCGATCCCGATGACGGGGCACTTGCCGCCGTTGTTTAATTTTACATATTCCATCACGCGGTTCTCCTTATTTGATTTACGCATGGAGAAGTTTATCGGTGTCGAGGAAATCGTATTCCTTCAACAAGTCATAGAGGATCGCGGCGATCTTTTTGACGCCGCCCGCCGTGTTGCTCTCCATGTTGATGGGCAGGATGGGCTCGTGCAGGCTCATTCGCACGAGCGCCCAGCCGTCGCCGTTTCCGGCGTTGAAGTTGAGGCGCACGCCCTCGTAATTTTCGGGCGCGGGAAGGAAGCGGGGCGCTTCGCTTTCCCCTTCGGCCTTCGCCGCCGCCCCCAACTCTTCGAGGATGCGCGCGCCCGCCTCCTTGAAGTCGGCGCACAAAAATTTCAGCCGCACTTCCGCCGCTTCCGCGGGTTCGGGAAGGTCGGCGATGAGGCTTTCGAGGTCTCCCTTTTGGGCGAGGGCGATGATGAGGCGGGTGACGAGGTAGGCGCCGTCATCGAGGAAGTAATTTTCTTTGAGCGCGGCGTGCCCGCTCGTCTCGATGGCGAGAGGGGAGTACATGCCCTCCGCGTTGAGCCGCTTCGCTTCGTTGATGACGTTTTTGTAGCCCCGCTTGAAACGGAGGTGCAGGCCGCCGCGGGCCTCGATGAAGGAGGTGAGGCCGTCGCTCGTCACGGAGTCGGTCACGATCACCGCGTTGGGCTCCTCTTCGAGCAAAATGGCGGAGATGAGGGCGATGAGGCGGTTGCGGTTGATCTCCTTGCCGTCGGGGCCCACCGCGCCCGCGCGGTCCACGTCGGTGTCGAAGATGATGCCGAGGTCGGCGCCGTTCGCCTTGACCGCCGCGCACACGGAGGCCATCGCCTCTTCGTTTTCGGGGTTGGGGATGTGGTTGGGGAAGTTGCCGTCGGGATCCAGAAATTGGGAGCCCGCCGTGTCGGCCCCGAGGGGCTTCAAAACGAGGTCCACGTAAAAGCCGCCCGCGCCGTTGCCCGCGTCCACGAGAATTTTTTTGCCCGCGAGAGGGGTCTCGCACCCCGTCGCCGCGCGCACTTTTTGCACGAGGGCGGCGGCGTACTGCCCGATGTAGGCGCGTTCGGTCACCCTCCCTTTGGGGCCGAAGCGGAGCATGGGCGCCGCGGCGATCTCCAAAATTTCCTTGACTTCGCTCCCTTCGAGCCCGCCTTCCTTCATGAAAAATTTCAGTCCGTTCTTTTCTTTGGGCAAGTGGCTGGCGGTGATCATCACGGAGGCGTCGGCGCCGAAGCCGTCTTGGAGCAACATGAACATGGAAGGCGTCGAGGAGAGCCCCGTCAGAACGACGTCGCCGCCGAAGGAAATGATCCCCTCCGTGACGGCCCCGACGAGCATTTCCGCGGTGAGGCGCGGGTCGTGCCCGACGGCCACGGTCAGTTTTTCCTTGCCCGTGCGGGCTTTGGCCCACAAGTAAAAAGCGGCCGCGATGCGCGAAGCGGCGTATCCCGTAAGATCTACGGGCGCGCCGTTTTCCGTTTCCAGCGCGGTGCCGCGCACATCGGTGCCGTTTTTGAGCGCAAGATAATCGGTCATGATTTCCCCCTTGAACGGCGCGGTTCCTTCCCGCCGCTCGCCTTTATTATACAGGTGCGCGCGCGGATTTTCAAGGGCTTTTGCGAAAAAAGAAAACAATTCGGCAAAAATTCTTGCGCTCGGCGGGCGGTTATGATATAATAAACGGGAAGGGAGGATAAGAAATGTACAAGTTTACGATATCCACCGATTCCACGTGCGATCTGTACCATGATTTCGTCGTGGAAAACGATATCAAATTCGTATCGCTCACTTATATGCTCGAACAGGACGGCAAGATCGAGGAGTACCTCGACGCCTTCACCGAATACGGCCAATACGTGGATTTTTACAATAAACTCCGCGCGGGCGCCATGCCCAAGACCTCCAAACTCAATTACGAGGCCCACTACGACCATTTCCTGCGGCTCGCACGGGAGGGGGCGGAGGACGTTTTGCACTTCACCATCTCCTCGGGGCTCGCCAACACGTGGGAGAACGCGGAACAGGCGGCGGCGGACGTCAAAAAGGATTATCCCCGCTTTAATCTGCGCGTCGTCGATCCGCTGACGGCCACGGTGGGGCAGGGTTGCCTCGTGCGGGTCGCGGTCAATCTGCGCAACGAGGGAAAAACGCTGGAAGAAGCATACCGGACCGTCATCGGGCTCCGCCTGCACATCCAGCACTACATCGTGGCCGACGATCTGCAATTTTTGAAGCGCGGCGGCAGGATATCGGCGGCCGCGGCGGCGGTCGGCGGCGTGTTGAAGGTCAAACCCATCATCACCTTCAACCGCGAGGGCAAACTCGAAACGCTGACCAAAGTGATGGGAGGGGCGCGCAAGGCGCTCACCTTCATCAAGGAGAAACTCAACAAAGAGGCCCCCGACCCCGCCTACAACTACGTGTTCATCGTGCATACCGATAACGAGCCCGCGGCGGCCGAACTCGAAGCCTACGTCAAGGAGAAATTCGGCATCCAGCCCTTCGTGCAGATCATGGGCCCGGTCATCGGCGCCCACGTGGGTCCCGGCGCCTTTGCGCTCGGGTACATCACAAAGAGTTTGCGCAACGAATTTTGAAAAAACGCCCACCGGAAACAAGCGGGGCGCGCGGAAAAGAGTCCGCGCGCCTCTTTTTTCACAATTTTTTCGGAATTCTTTCGAAAAATGTTTTCATCTCACTTGTCAAACGGGGTTTTTTGTGATATAATTGTCATGAAGTTTCTAATTATGTCACAAAATTAACAAAAAAGGGAGACGGACGATGAAAAAACTTTTCACTTTGTTTATGACTGCGACGCTCTGCACGAGCATGTTCCTTGCGGCGTGCGGCCCCGCCGATCCCGCGGGGGGGGGCGGCGGTGACGGCGACGGCGACGGCGAAGCGGATCACGGCACGATGACCATTGCGGACATCACGTTGGAGCAAGATGAGAGCGTCACCATTGAGCCCGTTTTTTCGGTGCCTTACGACGGCGAAGTGACGTACGCCTTCCGCGGAACGGACATTTCCATCGAAAACGGCGTCGTGACGGGGGAGAAGGCCAATACCACCACCAAAGTGACGGCCACCACCGAGTATGATTCCCACAAGACCCATTTCAACGTGACGGTCGTTCCCAAGACCGTCGTCGGCTTCGAGGTCATCCCGCCCGCAAACGTGTATGCCAACTATTCGGCCCAACCCCTTACGGTCAAATTCTATAACATGGCGGAGACGGCCGTTACCTACACCGTTGAGGAGGCGTACAAGGACAAAGTGTTCATCGAGAATAACAAGATCCGCGCGGCGGGCAACTTCTCCGTAAAGCCCGTCAACGTACTCGTGAACGCGCAGGCCGGCGAATACAAGACCTCCTTCCGCGTTCCCGTCAGCATCTTTGACGGCGCAAACGCGGCGGGGGATCCTCTCGGCTTCGAGTCCCTCATGCAAAGTTATCTCACCAAGTGGGAAACGGAGCGTTCGAGCGAAAAGGGCGGCGTCCTCTTTGTGGGGGATTCCTTCTTCGATACCCGCTACTTCTGGACGGACTTCTATTCCAACCCGCGGCTGGTCGGGAAAAATGCCCTCTGCTTCGGCGTGAGTTCCTCCACGACGACCGACTGGGAGATCGCCTCGGAGCGCATCGTGTACCCGTTGGAGCCGAAGGCCATCGTCATCCACTGCGGCACCAACAACATCTTCGACGACCGTAAAAACGCGTCTGCGGCCCTTGCCGATATCGAGCGGCTGGTGGGGCTCTACCTCGAAAATACGGAGGCGACCGTCTACCTTTGCGGCATCGAGCCCCGCACGGGTTCGGGCGACGCAAGCGGCAATGCCACCGCAAAGCAGGTCAACGAGGGCCTCATCGCCTATTGCGGGGAACAGACGCGCGTCGTCTATCTGAACAGTCCCGTCTTCTGCTTCGTGGGCGGCGATATCGATGGCGCTATCGATACCAATTTCTTCCGCGATACCGTGCACCCCAAACTCGAAAAGTACGACCTCTATCTGAATGCATTGGAAACGCTCGGGCTCACCTACGGCGCTTCCCTTGCGGACACTGTCCGCTCGATCCCCGATATTACGGGGACCAAAGACCAACTCATGGCCGTTACATCCCGTTCTATTTCCTACCGCGGGAAGAGCCTTACGGACAATTATGTGATCGAGGGGACCATCGAAATCACCGATAACAAATCGAACCCTCATGTTTCGTTCAGTTTTGACGCCTCCAATTTCAATAACCGCTTCCTCCTTTGGGATAGCGATACCAACGGTCAATACGGTTTGGGTTGGGCAAAGAACGGCGATCACGTTAATGAAAATGCTGCGGGCGGTACAAAATACTCCGCGAACGGCGAGGTCTTTACCCTTCAATTCCGCCTCGTGATGAAAAACGGTACGGCGCGCATGTACCTCAAACAGGGAGGGGAATTTACTTTGCAGGGCACCTTTGAAGGCGCTCCTACCAGCGGCCTCATTATCGGTATGGAGGGCATAACGGGCAGTATCAAAAATATGACGGCCTGCACCCTTGCCGACGACCCCGAAGAATTCAACCAAGCGACCGCCGGCATCTGAGCGGCCCGCAAAAATTTTCAAAAAATTGCCGCGTCAATCAATCGACAAAGCCAAAAGGATATGGTATAATTACCATATCCTAATTTTTTATATTCAGGTGGGGTTTATGGCAAAGGACAATCAATTTGTATCTCAAATCGCCGATATCGAGGCCGATTTCCCGCAGTGGTACACCGACGTCGTGCTGAAAACGCAACTCGTGGACTACGGTCCCGTCAAGGGGACGATGGTCATTCGCCCGTACGGCTACGCCATCTGGGAGAACATCCAACGCGAAATGGACGCCCGTTTCAAGGCGGCGGGGGTGCAAAACGCCTATTTCCCCCTCCTCATCCCCATGAGTTTCATGACGAAGGAGGCCGAGCACGTCGAAGGCTTCGCGCCCGAAGTGGCCGTCGTCACCCATGCGGGCGGCGCAAAACTCGAAGAGCCCCTCGTCGTGCGGCCCACATCGGAGACCATTATCGGGCACATGTACGGCAAGTGGGTGGAGAGTTGGCGCGATCTGCCCCTCCGCCTCAACCAGTGGTGCAACGTCATGCGGTGGGAAAAAACCACCCGTCCCTTCCTGCGCACGAGCGAATTTCTGTGGCAGGAGGGCCATTCCGTGTATGCAACGGCCGAGGAAGCGGAGGCGGAGACCCTCCGCATGCTTGCATTGTACCGCGAATTTGCGCAAAATGTACTGTGTATGCCCGTATTGACGGGCCGAAAGACGGAAAAGGAGAAATTTGCGGGCGCAGAGGCCACCTACGGCATGGAGGCCATGATGCAAGACGGCAAGAGTTTGCAATCGGGCACCACGCACTACATGGGGCAGAATTTTGCAAAGGCGTTCGGCATCCGCTTCACGGGCAAGGACGGCGCTTTGCAATACGGCTATACCATGAGTTACGGGGTCTCCACCCGCCTCATCGGCGCCCTCATCATGACCCACGGCGACGCCCGCGGGCTCGTTCTGCCTCCTCCCGTCGCCCCCGTGCAGGTCGTCATCGTGCCCATCGCGGCCAAAAAAGAGGGGGTCTTGGAGGCGTGCGATGCGCTTGCGGCGCAGTTGAAAGCGGCGGGCATGCGCGTAACGGTGGATGCGAGCGACAATTCCCCGGGCTGGAAATTCAACGAGTGGGAGATGAAAGGGGTCCCCGTGCGCATCGAACTCGGCCCGCGCGATATCGAGGCGGGCAAGTTCGTCGCCGTCCGCAGGGACGGGACGGAAAAAAAGGAATACGCGCTCTCTTCGGCGGCCGAAACGGTCAAAACGCTGCTCGATTCGCTCTCTTCCGACCTCTTTGCCCGCGCCCAAGCGCGCATGGCGGAGCGCACCGTAAACGCCGGCACCCTTCCGGAACTTTTGTACGGAGTGAACAGCGGGTATTTCATCCGCGCGGGCTGGTGCGGCGAGCGCGCCTGCGAGGATAAGGTCAAGGAATTTGCGCAGGCCACGGCGCGCGTCATCGACGAAACCAACGATATGCCGGTTTGCGTGTGTTGCGGCAAAAAGGCAAAACATACCGTGTTTTTTGCCCGCGCTTATTAAAAAATTGCGCACAAAATTGTTTGCGCAGACCTCAAAAACCATAAAACGCTGTCGATTTCAGGAGAAAATACATGAAACATCTCGATATTTCCGAAGCATTGACCGATCAAACGTTGCGCGGGCAAACGGCGGTGGTGTGCGGCTGGGTCCGCACCTATCGCGAGAGCGCGCAAGTCGCCTTTTTGGAACTTTCGGACGGTTCGAGCCTTCCCCGCTTGCAAGTCGTCGTCGATAAATCCAAACTCGATGTTTCCGCGGAGTGCACCAAACTGGGCGCGGCGCTTGCCGTGCGCGGCACGCTCGTCGGGGCGTACAAAGGGGAGGGCAACGAACTCAACGCCGAGCGCATCACCCTCATCGGGGCTTGCCCTGCGGAGTATCCCATCCAGAAAAAGCGCACCACCCTCGATTTTCTCCGCACCATACCCCATTTGCGCCTCCGCACGAATACCTTTCAGGCGGTATTCCGCGTCCGTTCGGTGGCGGCGCAGGCCATCCATCGCTATTTCCACGCGCACGGGTATTATTACGTCAATACGCCGCTCATCACGGCGAGCGATTGCGAGGGCGCGGGCGAAATGTTCCGCGTCACCACGCGGCCGTGGGATGCAAAGGCGGCGAGCGCGGAGGAGTACTATAAAAACGACTTTTTCGGGGTGAAGGCGGGGCTTTCGGTCTCGGGCCAACTCGAAGGGGAGGTCGCGGCAATGGCCCTCGGCAAAATTTATACGTTCGGGCCCTCCTTCCGCGCCGAAAATTCCAACACGACCCGCCATCTTGCCGAATTTTGGCACATCGAGCCCGAGATCGCCTTTGCCGAACTTCCCGACGTCATCGAGATCGCGGAGGACCTTCTCAAATATCTCATCAACGCGGTGCTCGAAGAGTGCCCGGAGGAACTCAAATTTTTCGATAGTTTCGTGGAGAAAGGGCTTATCGAAAAACTCACCCACGTCGCCGGCTCGGACTTTGCCGTGTGCACCTACACGGATGCCATCGGCATTTTGGAGAAGGAGAACGCCCGCTTTCAGTTCCCCGTGCATTGGGGGAGCGATCTGCAATCGGAGCACGAAAAGTACCTCACGGAAAAGGTGTTCGGGCGGCCTGTTTTCGTCACGGATTATCCGAAGGAGATCAAGTCCTTCTACATGAAGCAGAACGCGGACGGCAAAACGGTCGCGGCGACCGATCTTCTGGTACCCGGCATCGGGGAGATCATCGGCGGGAGCGAGCGCGAGGCCGATTACGGGAAATTGGTGGCGGCGATGGACGCGCGGAAGATGGATAAGAGCGCGTACAAGCAGTACCTCGATCTCCGCATCTTCGGGAGCGTCCCGCACGGCGGATTCGGCTTGGGCTTCGAGCGCTTCGTGATGTACGTGACGGGCATGGAGAACATCCGCGACGTCACCCTCTTCCCCCGCAGTGTGAAAAATATCATGTAACGGCGCAACGGTTTGCGCTTCAACGTGGCGCGCCCCGCACCGTATTGCGGAACGAACTTCGCGCCGTTTTTGATCGGATAACAAAAAGCCCGCCGCGGCATTGCCGCGGCGGGCTTTTGGCTTTTTTGTATGGATTAGGCCGTCAGGAAGTAATTCTGGCCGACGCGGTACGCGCCGTACGTCTTATAACTTGCGACCCGGGTGATACTGCTGTAAGAACCGGCGTCGTCGATAGAGGTGAGCAATCTGCCGCTGTAATTGTAGACGGAGGCCGCTCCTTCGTGCAATTTTAAGATCATGCCGTTGGCGGCGCTTACGGTGTCGTCCTCGGAGGCGGCCGCCACCTGGTTGAGGGTCTGCGTCGTGCCGCTCAGCGAGAGGATGTGGTAGGTACGGTCGGAGTAACTCTCTCCCTTCGTTGCCAGAGCCTTGTCCCCGCAGAAACTGATGTTGTACCACTTCGGCGACTCCGTCACAACGCCGTCGTAGTCCAAAAGGCCGTAGGAGCCTTCCCCGTCGCTGAAAATGATGCGCTCGGCGGAGGGCACGTTTTGTCCGCTACGGAAGGAAGCGATCGTTTTCAAATCGCTGTCCACGATGTAGGTGTTGGACATCAAATATCTGTTATCCTTCAATTTCACGATATTGTTGAAGGAATAGGGCATGGCGGAAACATCCATGATGACGCCGCCGTCCGCGCCGAGGATGAGTTTGCTCTGTTCGGACTTGGAGGAAACATAGGCCACGCCGTCTTTGAAGGGATAGCCCGTCACCACGGCGGCGTCGGTGTCCTCTTCCGCGTAATTGTACAGCGTTTCGAAGTCGTCGGAGAAATAGTAGTCGGTGTCCATCTCATGCAACTTATCCGCCTTGATGTCGTAGCGGTAGTAGGTCACGTTGAATTTTTCCCCGTTGTCCACAACATTGAAACCCTCTTGGGCATATTGGTCCACAGGGTCCTCTACGACGTAGAAGAGGGAGGTGCCCAGCGTGCCCAATGCGGTCGCGTTGGTGGGCAGAAGGAGTTCTCCCGTATATTCGTTGTTTTCAAAGAAGCGGTAAATTCTGCCCGCGGTCACACTCACGGTCGCGCAGGAATAGGCGGAAAGAGCGGTTTTCATGCTGTTCGTGCCGAGCGGGGTCTTCGTCTCGCTTTCCCGATCGGCGACGCTACCCACGCTCAAATCGGATTTCAACTGCTCGACTTCCTCTTCCGTGTAAACTTTCAATTCGGGTTTTCCGTACAACTCCGCGGTATCGTAGGTGAAGTACCGCACGGAGGTGCCCGCCGTCAGGCAATACAAAAGGTGGGTCGCCCCGTCCAGCACCACTTTCTCCGAGGTGCAAGTCGGCTCGGAGGAAAGGCCGGTCACCACGGCCTCGCCGTTGGAGGTGTAAACATTGCACGACCGGACCGCGGCGAACTCGTCGTCATTTTTCACCAGCGTCGCCACAAAGTTGGAGGCAAGGAGGCTCGTCGTGGCAAAGTTGCGGGTGATGTACTCTTTGGTCTCCATGTTGTAGAGCGATTGGTTGTTGTTGCCCATGGCGTCGGGATCGCTGATGGTCACGAGGGGGGACGAGCCGGAGAAGACGGAAGAAACGGTCCCTGTCACTTTGGTGGCGGTGGTGGGTTCTACGGTCGCCGTGTACTGCAAGGTCTGTTCGGGATCGGGCGCATAGTCGTCGATGTCGAAACTGCTTCCGCCGCAAGCGGAAAGGGGAACGGCAACAATGGCCGCGGTGAGCACGGCCGCCATTCCGAGTGCGAATTTTTTCATATTGCTCCTCCTTAGTTGCTTTTTTTCAAAGCGTTTCTTCCATTATAGCGCACGGGGGGGGGGTGAAAGTCAACAAATTGAAAATAGAAAGTTTATTAAATATAGTGAATACCCTTGTCTCTCTTTTCGGACCGCACGCTCGCGGTTTCCCCAAAAGAGGGGTAAAGAGGGAGAAATATCAAGCGTTATTTTTCATTTACAATATATAACAAGCGTTATATAACGCATGTTATATATTTTTTTGCCGCACCTTTGTACCGCGCAAGGGCGCGTGCGGACGGCGGACAGGGATGCGCGCCCGCTCCCTTCAAAACCCGACCGCGCAATGCGCCCATCCCCTTGACAAAATTCCGCCGTTGCGGTACAATGGAGGAAACTGGTCCGGGAGGAAATTACGATGAAAAATTTAGGAGTCAAGCCCTATTTGTTCCCCATGCCGACCTACATGATCGGCACCTACAACGAGGATGGAAGCGTGGACGTCATGATGATGGCGTGGGGCGGGATCTGCGCGGAAAATATGGTCGCGCTCAATCTCGATGAGGAGCACAAAACGGTAGCCAATCTCAAAGCGCGGGGGGCCTTCACCCTTGCCGTGCCCTCTGTCGAAACGCTTGCCGAGTCCGATTTTCTCGGCACCCTTTCGGCGAACAAGGCGCCCGATAAATTCGCGCGGACGGGGCTCACCGCCGAGCGGAGTTCCCGCGTCGATGCGCCCGTCATCCTCGAATACCCCGTCACCCTCGAATGCACCGTCGCGGAGATCCAACAACAACCGTACGGGGTGAGGGTGCTCGGCAAGATCGAAAATGTCCTCGCCGACGAGAAAGTGCTCGATGAAAAGGGGCGGGTGGACGCCGAAAAGTTGGGCGCCTTCTCCTTTGACCAGGCGGGTTACGGCTATTTTGCAACGGGCAAAAAGGTGGGCATCGCGTGGAAGAGCGGCGCGCCGTTTTTGAAAAAATAACGGACCCCGTTTTGCACTTTTTGGCAAAAAAGGGGCCTGTTTTGACGATTTTCGGATGAAAAAAGAGCCCTACGGAAGAGGCCGCCGCGGCGGCCTCCGGAACGGGGCTTCCGAAAAAAGAAAAAACCCGCTTAAAGAAAGAAAAAAGCGGGTATATAAAACCGAAAAACCATTCAGGAGGAAAAACAGATGAAAAAGACAATCGCAAAGGTGCTCCGCATCATCAGCGTCGCGCTCTCATTGGCGCTTCTCGCCGTCTTTCTGCTCCGCATCATCGATGCGTACGTGCCATTCATTTCCAAAGTGGAAGTGCTCGGCAAGATCGTGAGTTATGCGCTGACGTACGGATTCCTGCTCCTTGCATCCCTCGTCGCCGTTTCCGCGGCGCTCAATAAAAGTTGGATCTTGGCGATCATCGTTCTGCTCGCCGTCGCCGTGATCGTTGTCTTTTCCTTCTTCCCGGGCGTGTTGGAACAGATCGGACTTTAACGGGACGTCGTCCGGTACGAGGCGGAAATTTTTTCCGCCTCGTTTTTTACGCGCTCGGCGAGGCTTTCGGGCGCCAGCACTTTGAGCCCGCCGCCCACCGAAAGAATGGTGCCGAGCAAAGATTCGTCGTCGGGCAGGGAGACTTCGGAAACATATTTTTCTCCCTTTTTGACGATGTTCTCCACCCCGAGCCACTCCTCGGCGAAGGGGAGGGCCTCGGGCGAAATTTCGAACATGGCGAGCACCGAATTTTCCTCGGGCCAAAATTTGAGGGGCACGTCCTCGCGGCGGAAGGGAATGCGCTCAAAGGTCTCCTCCGTTGCAAGGAGGGAGCGCATCCTCCCCACTTTGAATAGGCGGAAGGCATTCCGCGTGGTGCAGAACGCGTACACATACCAAATTTTTTGCTTGTACACGAGGAGGTGGGGATAGATGCGCCGCCTGGTGTGCTCGCCCTCGCGCGAAACATAGTCGATATCGAGGGCGGTGCGCTCCTCGATGGCCCGCTCCAACAGCGCGAGTTTTTCCGAAAAGTGGTTTTCGTCTCCCCACGTGCCGCTGTCCACCAGAATGTGGCCGGAAAGGGAGAGGTCGCGCATTTCCGATTTCGCCTGCGCCGTCATCTTGCCGATGGCAGAGCGCAGGTTGGCGTCGTTCAGTTGTTCGTTCATCGCGAGCATCGCTTCGAGGGTGCGGGCGTATTCCTCCCGCGTCAACAGTCCCTTCGGCAGTTTGAAAGCGTCCGAAATATAGATGCCGCCGTTCGCCCCCCGCGCCACGTCGATGGGAATGCCCGCGCACGTCATTTCGTCCACATAGCGGTAGACGGTGCGCACCGAAATATCGTACTTCGAAGCAAGGTAGGAGGCGCTCGCCTTGCGCATCGCAAGCAACGTGAACAAAATGCCGATCATGATTTGAAATTTCATAAAAATTTTTCCTCCGAACAAAAAAATTTTAGCATATATGACAATAGATGTCAACTATTCTGTCATAGAATAGGGGCATGACAAACGAATGCAGGATCGTGGAAGCCTATTTGGACGCGAAGAGAGAAATGAGAAACGCCGCATTGCGCCGCCGCCTCGCCGAGCCGCGCAGTTTTGCGCAGATGGCGGAGGAACTGCGCGCCCTTCGCGGGCTGAGAGGGGCGGGCGAAGGACAGGCCGCGGAATTTGCCGCGGCGGAAGAAGGGCTCCGCCGTACGGCGTAAAAAAGAGAAAAAGCAAGCGGAAAGGAGGCGGAAATTTGGAGAATCTGGGCGGCGAACGCTTGACGGCGGCCCGCGCGCGTTGTATAATGTTCCCGTAAAAAGGTCGTTCCGTTCGTTTGGCGCCTCCTCGCGGGTGGGCGCACAGGGCGGACGGCCGTCGCGGAAAATACGGCGCGTCGCTCGACGGACGGTTTGCGCGGAACAATGTGCGCAACCCTTTTTTTGTAAACGGAGAAAATCATGCAAAACATTCTTGACACCCTCAAAGAGAGGGGATTCATCAAACAGACGGTCTACGAGGACGAACTCAAAGAGATGCTCGGCCGCGAGAGCGTGCCCTTCTACATCGGCTTCGATCCCACCGCCGACAGCCTCCACGTCGGCCATTTCATGCAACTCGTGATGATGAAGTGGATGCAGGACGCGGGGCACAAGCCCATCGCCCTCATCGGGGGCGGCACCGCCATGATCGGCGACCCCTCCGGCCGCACCGATATGCGCGCCATGATGTCCAAAGAGACCATCGCCCACCACGTGGAGTGCTTCAAAAAGCAGATGGCCCGCTTCATCCGCTTCGAGGGGGAGAACGCCGCCATCGTCGTCAACAACGCCGATTGGCTCTTAAACCTCAATTACGTCGACTTTTTGCGGGAGATCGGCGTGCACTTCTCCGTGAACAAGATGCTCACCGCCGAATGCTTCAAAACGCGCATGGAGCGGGGGCTCTCCTTCCTCGAATTCAACTACATGCTCATGCAGGCCTACGACTTTTTGGTGCTCAACCAAAGGTACGGGTGCTCGGTGGAGTTGGGGGGCGACGACCAGTGGAGCAACATCCTCGCGGGCGCCGATCTCATCCGCCGCAAGGAGCACAAGCCCGCCTTCGCGGTGACCACCGCCCTCCTCACGACGAGCGAGGGCAAGAAGATGGGCAAGACCCAGAAGGGCGCCGTGTGGCTCGACGAGAACAAGACGACCCCTTACGAATTCTATCAGTACTGGCGCAACACCGCCGACGACGACGTGGAAAAGTGTTTCCGCATGCTCACCTTTTTGCCCCTCGGCGAAATCGCCGAACTCTGCCGCTACCGCGACGAGCGCATGAACGCCGCAAAGGAAAAACTCGCCTTCGAACTCACCAAGATGGTGCACGGCGCCGAAAAGGCGGAAAGGGCGCAGTCCGAAGCGCGGGCCGCGTTCGGCGGGGCGGGGGAGATGCCCGCCGTGGAGATCCCCGCTTCCACCCCCAATTTGGCCGCCGCCCTCGTCGCGGCGGGACTCTGCAAGAGCAACGGCGAAGCCCGCCGCCTCATCGAACAGGGGGGCGTCTCCATAGGAGACGTGCGCGCGACCGACTTCAACATGCCCCTCCCCGCGGGGGAATTCATCCTGCACAAGGGCAAAAAAGTGCACATAAAAGTGATTCTCAAATAACATGGGTTACCGCAGTGTCGCAGGGGAGGCCCGCACCGAGCGGGTCATTGAAAAATCGCGCTTTCTCGCCTTCGCCCGCCATGCGGAGAGCGAGGAGGAGGCGCGCGCCGCCCTTGCCGCCCTCCGCGCCGCCCATTCCCTCGCGACCCACGTCTGTTATGCCTTCATCGCCGATAAAGCGGGCAATCTGCAACGCTTTTCGGATGACGGAGAGCCGCAGGGCACGGCGGGCATGCCCATTTTGGGCGTTTTGAAGGCGCAGGGGCTGAGGGAGACCCTCGTGGCCGTGGTGCGCTACTTCGGCGGCGTGAAACTCGGCGCGGGCGGGCTCACGCGCGCCTATGCGGGCTGTGCCGCGGATTGCCTTGCGGCCGCCCCCGTCGCCACCTACGAAATGTGCGCGGAAACGGCGCTCACCGTGGACTATGCCGAAGTGAACGCGGCCCTGCGCTTCCTTGAAGGGGAAGAGGTGACGGGCCGCGACTTCGGCGAACGCGCCCGTTTTCTTGTGGCCGTGAAGGAGAACGAGGCGGAGGACTTTGCGGCGCGGGCGCGCGATTTTTTTAACGGAAAAGCGGAGATCGAGACGCGCGGACGGTATTATCACCCGTTCGCCGACGAAAACCGGGGAGATCGAAATGGAAATTGAACGCATTTTACGGGATGTGCCCAAAAAGAAACCGGAAAAGGGGGAGCCCCTCGGCTTCGGGAAGTACTTCACCGACTACATGTTTACGATGCGCTACTCCAAAGCGGAGGGCTGGCACGGCGCGCGCATCGAACCCAACGTGCCGCAGGCCTTTGACCTCGCCACGAGCGTATTGCACTACGCGCAGGGCATTTTTGAGGGGATGAAGGCCTTTTTGCTCCCCGACGGGCGCATCTCCGTGTTCCGCCCCGCCGAAAACTGGGCGCGCATGAACCGCTCCGCCGACCGCCTGTGCATCCCGCCCTTCCCCGAGGACGTGGCCGAGCGGGGGCTCGAAGAACTGCTGGCGCTCGAACGGGAGTGGATCCCCGACGGACCGGGGACCGCCCTCTACATCCGTCCCACCATCGTCGCGTGCGACGCGGCGCTCGGCGTGCACGCCTCTAAGGGCTATCTCTTTTTCATCATCCTCTCTCCCGTGGGCAGTTATTACGCCCACGGCCTCGAACCCGTAAAACTCCTCGCCGAGGAGACCTACGTGCGCTCCTGCCCCGGCGGCACCGGGGAGGCCAAATGCCTCGGCAACTACGCCGCGAGCATCAAGGCGGGGGAACTCGCCGAAGAGGCGGGCTTCGACCAGGTGCTCTGGCTCGACGGCGTGGAGAAAAAGTACGTGGAAGAGGTGGGGAGCATGAACATCTTTTTTGTCATAGACAAAGAGGTGGTGACCCCCGCCCTCACCGGCACCATTTTGCCCGGCATCACCCGCAAGAGTTGTCTGCAACTTTTGCGCGAGGCGGGCTACCGCACGTCGGAGCGGCGCATCTCCATCGGGGAGGTGGCGGAGGCGGCCAAGAGCGGCGCGCTCACCGAGGCGTTCGGCACGGGCACGGCGGCCGTCATCTCTCCCGTCGGCCTGATCCGCTACCGCGGCGAAGATCTGCAAGTGGGCGGCGGCAAAATGGGGGAGGTCGCGGCCATGCTCTACGACCGCCTGACGGGGATCCAGACGGGCAGACTACCCGACCCCTACGGTTGGCGGAAAATCATCTGAACGGAGAACGTTATGCTCGAAGCCCATCTCATTGCCCATACAAGGCCCCTCGCGCGCCCCGAAAATATCCTTTTTTGGCGCCAATACCGCGTGACCGTCTTGCAGGACAGGCTCTTCCGCCTCGAACAAGGGGAGCCCTTCCGCGACGACGCCACGCAGGCCGTGTTCTTCCGCGATATGCCCCCGCAGGATTTCACCTTTGAGGACAGAGGGGAGGAGGCGGCCGTCGTGACCCCCGCCTGCACCCTCCTGTTGCGCCCCAAACGGGCCGACTGCCGCATTTTGCTCGGCGGAATGGAGATCAAAATTTCCAACGCGGGCAATTTGGGCGGGACCTATCGCACCCTCGACGAATGCAACGGCCGTCTGCGCGCGCCGACCTATTCCACCGACGAAAAACCGCACAACATTCCCCTCGGCGAGGGGGTGTGCTCCAAGTCGGGGGTGGCCGTCTACCGCGACGAGGCCTCCCTCACCCTCGGGGAGGACGGGGAAGTCAAACCGAAGCGGGGCGCGGGCACGGACGAATACATCTTTGCCTACGGACACGATTTCCGCGCCGCCGTGAAGGCGCTCTACCTCATTACGGGCATGCCCCCGATGATCCCCCGCTATGCGCTCGGGGTGTGGTGGAGCCGCTACCACGCCTACACCGACGCCGAATATCTGCGCGTTATGGAAAAATTTTCCGCCCGCCGTGTGCCCCTCTCCGTTGCCACCGTGGACATGGATTGGCACTACTCGAACGAGGAAGAGATCGATCGAACTTTTGCCGTGACCGCCTCGGGGCGGCGTTCTCCCGCCTATACGGGGGAGGGCTCGCTCGGCTGGACGGGCTATACGTGGAACGAAAATCTGTTCCCCGACCATAAGGGATTTTTGGACGCCCTGCATGCGCGCGGGGTGGCCGTCACTTTGAACCTTCACCCCGCGGACGGCGTGCGCTTCTGGGAAAAACAGTACCCCGCAATGGCCGCCGCGCTCGGACGGGAGGCGGACGGGAAGCAGATCTCCTTCGATATCGCCTCTCCCGCCTTCATCAACGCCTATTTTTCCGTTTTGCACAAGCCCTACGAGGCCGAAGGGGTGGATTTTTGGTGGATCGACTGGCAACAGGGGAGCCGCTCGGGGCTCGAAGGGCTCGATCCCCTCTGGGCGCTCAACCACTATCACTATCTCGACCACGCCAAAAACCACGCGACGCCGCTCATTCTTTCCCGCTATGCGGGGTGGGCTCCCACCGCTATCCTCTCGGGTTTTCGGGGGATACCTTCGTGACGTGGCAAACGCTCCGTTTTTTGCCCTATTTCACCGCGACTGCCTCCAACGTGGGCTACACGTGGTGGAGCCACGATATCGGCGGGCATCAGCGGGGGGAGAAGAACGACGAACTCTACCTGCGGCACATCGAGTACGGCGTATTCAGCCCCGTGTGCCGTCTGCACGGCTCCTGCTCGCCCACCATGACCAAAGAGCCGTGGGCCTACGGCGCGGCCGGCCTCGCGGCGGAGGAATACCTGCGCTTGCGTCACCGCCTCATTCCCTATCTCTATTCCTGCGCCTACCGCACCCACGCGGAGGGGCGGGCTCTGGTGGAGCCCCTCTATTACCGCCACGATTGTCCCGCGGCCTACCGCTATCCCCACGAATATTACTTCGGCGACCTGCTCGCCGTTGCCGTCTCCGCGAAGGAGGGGAAGGACGGCTACGCTCCCGTCAAGGCGTGGCTCCCCGCCGGCGTATGGACGGACTTCTTTACGGGGGATAGGTATATGATCCCCGAGGGGGGCAGGGAACTCGTTCTCTACCGCCGCATGGAGGAGTTTCCGCTGTTCGCGTCCGCGGGCACGGTGCTTCCGCTCGCCGCGGAGGGGAGCGGCTGGGGGGAGCCTCAGGGCTTCGAACTGCGCGTGTACGCGGGCGACGGCGGCATGGAACTCTATGAGGAGAGCGGCAGGACCCGCTTTTCCCTGCATGCCGAAGGGGGCAAGTGCGTTTTGCGCATCGAAGGGGAAAGGCCGCGCGCCTACGCCGTGCGCTTCATGGATATCCCCGCGGACGGCGCGTCCGTGCGCGTGAACGGCGCGCCCGCAAAGAAGGGGGATACGGAGGAACTCTCCGTCTCCTTCGAAGGGAAAGGCGGGGTCGTCGAGGCGGAATTTGTCCCGCTTGCGGAGGGGGAAACGCTCCGCCGCCGCGCCCTGCGCATCGTCACCGAGGCGGAGTGCGGCAACCCCGAAAAAGAGGCCTTTGTGGCCGCCCTCTTGCGTGCGGAGGGGAAGGAGGGCTTCCGCGCCGCCGTGGATGGGAGCGAACTCCCCGTCGGGGTGAAGCGCCGCCTCAAAGAGGGGCTGTAATCTTCCCGCAAGGGACAAATCAAGGAAAAAATAAGAGGAACTGCCCGCGGAGCCGCCGCGGGCTTTTTCTGTTTGGAAGGGCCCCGATCGCGGTATAATAGAAGAGAAAGATCATCGGGGAGGTGATTTTATGGACGCTGAAAAATTCACCCAAAAATCGGCGCAGGCCCTCCGCACGGCGCAGGAGACCGCGCTTGAATACGGCAACGCCGAACTCACCACATTGCACCTTGCCTACGCGCTTGCGGAGCGGGACGGGCTCGCATACCGCATTCTCCGCCGCGCGGGGGCGGATGCGGACGGCTTTGTCCGCGCCGTCAAGGATGAGATCGAAAAACTGCCCCGCGTTTCGGGCGCAGGGGCGGGCGCGGGCAATCTCTATGCCACGTCGGCGGTCACCCGCACCCTTTCGGAGGCCGAAAAACTCGCGGCGGGCATGAAGGACGCCTACATCTCGGTGGAGCACCTCTTTTTGTGCCTCTTCGATAATGCCGAGCGCGCCCTTGCCGCCCTTTTTGCCCGTTTCGGGCTCACCAAAGACAAATTTTTGGAGGGAATGAAGGAAGTGCGCGGCAACCAGAACGTGACGAGCGACAATCCCGAGGACAGTTACGAAGCCCTCGAAAAATACGGCGCCGACCTCACCAAGCGCGCACGGGAGCACAAGTTGGAGCCCGTCATCGGGCGGGATGAGGAGATCCGCAACGTCATCCGCATCCTCTCCCGCAAGACCAAGAACAACCCCGTGCTCATCGGCGAGCCCGGCGTGGGCAAAACGGCCATTGCCGAGGGGCTTGCGCGGCGCATCGTCTCGGGCGACGTGCCCGAAGGCCTGAAAAACCGCACCCTCTTCGCCCTCGATATGGGGGCCCTCATCGCGGGGGCCAAGTACCGCGGCGAGTTCGAGGAGCGGCTCAAAGCGGTGCTCTCCGAAGTCACCAAGTCGGAGGGGCGCATCCTGCTCTTCATCGACGAACTTCACACCGTCGTCGGCGCGGGCAAGACGGAGGGCGCGATGGACGCGGGCAATTTGTTGAAGCCCCTGCTCGCCCGCGGCGAACTGCACTGCATCGGCGCCACCACTTTGGACGAATACCGCAAATATATCGAAAAGGACGCCGCTTTGGAGCGCCGTTTCCAGCCCGTGCTCGTGCAGGAGCCCACGGTGGAGGATACCGTCTCCATTCTGCGCGGCCTCAAAGAGCGGTTTGAAATTTTCCACGGCGTGCGCATCCACGATGACGCCCTCGTTGCCGCCGCCAACCTCTCCAACCGCTACATCACCGATCGTTTCCTGCCAGATAAGGCCATCGACCTCGTGGACGAGGCCGCCGCCATGATCCGCACGGAGATCGATTCGATGCCCGCCGAAATGGACGCCCTGCACCGCCGCATCGTCCAACTCGAAGTGGAGGAAAACGCCCTCGAAAAGGAGGGGGACAACCTCTCCGCCGCCCGTTTGGAGGCCCTCCGCAAGGAACTTGCCGACTGCAAGGAAAAATTCGGCGCGATGAAGGCGCAATGGGACCGCGAAAAGGCGGATATCCGCGCCGAAAAGGAACTCAAAGAGAGGATCGACGCCCTGCGCGGCGAACTCGAAACGGTAAAGGCGAAGGGGGACTACGACCGCGCGGGCCGCATCGAGTACGGCGAACTTCCCGCCCTCGAAAAGCAACTTTCGGAGCGCAAGGCAAAGGATCCCGACGCCATTTTGCAGGACGAAGTGACCGAGGAACAGATCGAAAAGATCGTTTCGCGGTGGACGGGCATCCCCCTTTCCCGTCTCAAAGAGGGGGAGAGGGCCAAACTGCTCCGCCTCGGCGAACAACTCCACAAGCGGGTCGTCGGGCAGGAGGAGGCGGTCAAAAAGGTGTCCGAAGCCATTTTGCGGGCCCGCGCGGGCATCTCCGATCCCAACCGTCCCATCGGCTCTTTCCTGTTTTTGGGCCCCACGGGGGTGGGCAAGACCGAACTTGCAAAATCGCTCGCCGAAAACCTCTTCGACGACGAAAAGAACATCGTCCGCATCGATATGAGCGAATATATGGAAAAATTCTCCGTCTCGCGGCTCGTCGGGGCCCCTCCGGGGTACGTCGGCTACGAGGAAGGGGGCACGCTCACCGAGGCGGTCCGCCGCCGCCCGTATTCCATCGTGCTCTTCGATGAGATCGAAAAGGCCCACCCCGACGTGTTTAATATTTTGTTGCAAATTTTGGACGACGGGCGGGTGACCGATTCGCAGGGCCGCACGGTGGACTTCAAAAACACCATCATCATTCTGACCTCCAATTTGGGCTCCGACCTCATCACGGAAGGCGTCGAGGAGGGAGAAATTTCGCTCTCCGCGCGCGAAAACGTGCAAACGCTGCTCAAAAAGACCTTCCGTCCCGAATTTTTGAATCGGCTCGACGAGATCATTTTGTTCAAGCCGCTCACCCACGAAAACATCGACGCCATCGTGGAGATCCTCCTCGATAAACTGAAAAAGCGATTGGAAGGGGCGCATCTGGACCTGAGCGTTACGGCGCGGGCGAAGGGGTATATTTCGGATAACGGCTACGATCCCGTTTACGGTGCGCGCCCGTTGAAGCGCTTTTTGCAGTCGCACGCCGAGACCCTCCTCGCGCGCTACATCATGGAAAAGGACCCCGCCGCGGGCACGTCGCTCGTCCTCGACGCCGATGAAAACGGACTGTATTTGAAATAACAAAATTTCTTTGCAAAAGACGGCGAAAACGGTTGCATTTTGCGGGCGATTCGTGTAAAATAGCATTGTCTTTTGCAGAGTTGTCCGAGCGGCTTAAGGAGCACGATTGGAAATCGTGTGTAGGTCAAAAGCTTACCGGGAGTTCAAATCTCCCACTCTGCGCCAGCAAAATCCGAGGGCTTGTGCCCTCGGATTTTGCTGTTGTAACAAATATAGTGGGAGATTTGAGGGTGGAGGCGATTGCGGGAGCAATCGGTTTGCGGGCGAATTGTTGAATAACAGAAGCGTTTGCCGCAAACTGCACAGCACGGTGTGCTGTGCACCGGGGTGCGAAGAACTCTCGCTGGGAGTTTATCCCCGCGCGCACCATTATTCTACTGATTCCACGGCTTGAAATTCGATGCTGACATCTCTATATCCCGTAACGTATCTGAAGCGCATGACTTCGATCCCGCTCGGGTCGATTTCCGTATATGGTTCCCCATCGACATACATGATGATCTTGTACCCTTCGATTTTATAGATGGAATAATGCAATTCGGTTCCCGCCCAAAATTCGTCATTGTCTTTCGCTTCAAATTTGATATTCTCATCAAACGTCAAGTTACAATGATATTGAAAATTATGATGCGGGTCAGGGCTTTCCGTACCCTCTGAAATAAATTTGAGGTCTGCGCTGTCCGCTGTGCCGTTAAATTTATAATTGATTTTCAATTCATCGGTCACCTTATCGTTGTCATGATCGATCAGTTGCAAAGTAACATCGGATAAATCCAATTTACGATTGAATTGATCGCCCTCGATGTTTTTCAGCTTATAGGTATCTGTCGTATCACTATCTTGTGCGACTGCCTCCGAAAACTCTACAACAAAGTTTTCGTTCTCTTCACTCAAAATGAGATTGATGTGATAAGCCGTATAGAATTTCGTGTCAATCGTAGATAGGTCTTTGACCTTGTTATTATGCGTTTTAATGTATTCCACCCGATCCATTTCCGATAACTCCACACTGACCGTCAACTCGGAATTGAGGTCGGATATCCCTTGAAAAAGTCCCGTTTTCAAAGATATTTCAAATTGCTTTTGTCCCGTGCAACCGACCAAACATGATGCTATCGCGAACAGTATACACACAAAAGATATTTTTTTCATAACTTTGCTCCTGATAACCTGTCATTATTATACCAAAACCGGTACGAAAGTCAAGCGGTCAGAAAGTCAATTTGGCATTTAGGCGTGAGCCTGTCTTGACAAGCGCGCCGCCAAAGGCGCAAATCTCCCACTCTGCGTATTGAATTTCCTTTTTCCTTTCCCAAAGTGAAAATTTCCGTCAAAACCTTGCGCGCGCGTCCGAAATGTGATACAATGGAAAAAACAGACCCAAAGGGGGGAAAGTCATGAAAAAATTTTTAGCGGTGGCGCTTGCGGGCGTCATGTCGCTCTCCGCGGTCGCGTGCCTTGCGGCCTGCGGCGGGAACGACGAAAAAGGAGAAGAAAGAGAACCCGAGGTGGCCGACCGTCAGGCTCCCGCCTATGCGGAGGGGGCGTGGGACGCCTCTCTCGATCTCACCGCCTTGCAGGAGGGCAACGGCAACGCGATCTCGCCCGACCTCTTCGGGCTCTTCCTCGAAGATATCAACTATGCCTCCTTCGCCCTCGACGACAACATGGTGGTCAACGGCTCCTTTGAAACGCTCGGCAACACGCAGGGCGGCGCCAAGTATGGGTGGAAGGAGAGCGGCGCTACCGTCAAGGTGCAAAGCGGCGCGGGCGCCCTCCACGCCAACAACCAATCCTACGCCGAGGTCAACACAACGGCGGGCGGCAAACTCACCAACTCGGGGCCCGAGTTGGTGCCCATCGCCATCCGCAACGGCGTGGACTACAAATTCTCCATGTTCATCAAGGGCTATGCGGGCGACGTCACCGTCACCGTGAAGGATAACGCCGCGACCTACGCGGAGGGCTCCTTCACCGTCACCGAGAGTAGCGACTGGACGAAGTACATCAAGACGATCACGGGCATTGCCATCGGCGAGGAGGGCTTGTCGGTCGAGATCACCTTCGGCACGGCCGATCCTTCCTTCTTCATCGACAGCGTGGCCTTCGAAACGACGGAGGCGACCTCCTTCGGCATGAAGAATTACATGTACAAGGCCATCGCAGATCTTTCGCCCAAATTCTTCCGCTTCCCGGGCGGGTGCGTCATCGAGGGGGCCAACTTTGACGAGGCGTACGATTGGAAGAACAGCATCGGCGCGGTCGTCACGGGCGACAATGCGGGCGACGACGACGTCCAACCCTTCACCTATCCCGTCAACAACGACGGCGCAACTTCCACCGCCACCACCTACGGCGAACAGGCGACGCGCAAAAACAACCTCAACATCTGGCAGGCCAACCGTGCCTCCGGCGACTACTACAACCATGAGTACGGCATCGGCTTCTATGAGTACTTCCTGCTCTGCGAAGCGCTCGGCGCAAAGGCGGTGCCCATCGTCAACTGCGGCGCTTCTTGCATGATCCAGACGGGCACCCTCGGCACTTATTCCCCGCTTGCGGGCCGCCACGGCAAAAAGGTGGAGGACTACATCCAAGACGCCATCGATCTCATCGAGTTCGCAAAGGGGGATACCACCACAAAGTGGGGGAAGATCCGCGAACAACTCGGGCACCCCGCGCCCTTCGAAATGGACTATATCGGCGTCGGCAACGAGCAGTGGGGCGACTACTACAAAAAATATTACGAACTGTTTTTGAAGGATCCCGACTTCAAGGCCGCGCTCCAAAAGTATCAGGTCCGCACCATCGTGGGCAACGGCGTCGCGCTCGTCAACGACTGCGAAAGATTCAACAGCGACGGCACGCGGAGGGATAAGGGCACGGCGCAGGATGCGGCCGAGAGCGCGCACCGCGACGATCCCGCCAACTTCCCCACGGTCGCGGGCTACGGCGTGGTGGACCAGCACTACTACGTCAACTATACCGACCTCTTCACCAACACCAAAATGTATGATAACTATGCGCGCGCCTACGACGACGAGACCTATTATTACGACGTTTTCGTCGGCGAATACGCGGCGAATACGGGGGATGCGGTCACGACGGGCGGCTCCTTCGAATACAAGCAGAACGATTGGATCTCCGCTCTTTCGGAGGCGGCGATGATGACGGGTTACGAGCGCAACGGCGACGTCGTGAAGATGGCGGCCTACGCGCCCATGTTCGGCGTGGCCGACAAGCGCGATACCGCACAGCAGGCCGGCCGCTCCAACGACAACCAGTGGTTTGCCGCCAACATGATGTACTTCACCAACACCGAGGTCGTGCTCACGCCGAGTTACTTCGTCCAGCAACTCTTCATGAAGAACGCGGGCACGCAAAAAGTTCTCTCCTCCCTCACCTTCGCGAGCGGCGCGATGCCCACCACCACGTTGGAGGCGACCACGGGCGCCGACTGCACGATCGACAATGTTTACTATGTGAACAGTTATGATGGGGAGACGAAGAATCTCATCGTGAAGATCGTCAACGCGGGCGCGGACGAAATCAAATTCAACGTCAACGTAAAGGCCGATCTTTCGCTCACCGGCATCGCGGCGGTCACCGAAATTTCCAACGAAGATCCGCACGCCGTCAGCACCTACATCGGCGGCAACGCGATCTCGCCCAAGTCGGAAAAAATCGGCTTCGACGGCGGCTCCTTCGGCTACGCCGTCAAGCCGTACAGCGTCGTCGCCTTCCGGATCCGCGTCGCCTGAACTCAAAAAATTTCCGCCGCAAGGGGGGCCCGCGTAGCGGGCCCCCCTTGCGGCGGAAATTTTTTGTCAGGGGTTGATTCTTTTTTTCGTTTGTGCTATAATAGAACAGACTTTATGGGGGGAAAGAAATCATGAAGAAAAAATTGTTCGGTTGTATTGCGGCCGTCACGGCCCTCTCCGTTGTGCTGTGCGCTTGCGGCGGAGGCAGGGGAGAGGAGAGCGTCACGCCCGACAGAACGGCGGAGGCCTTCGCGGAGGCGGACGCCACCTTCACGCTCGACGGCAGAGCGGTGAAGAACGAGCGCAACACCATTTCCGATTCGCTCTTCGGCGTGTTCCTCGAAGACATCAACTACGCCGGCTACCTGTTAGATGACAACTTGCTGTACAACGGCTCGTTTGAGACCTTCGAGGGCAACAGGACGATCGGCTGGACGGCCGAGCGGGCCAACATCTCCGTTGCTTCGGGCGGCGGCGTGCTCGCGGGCGAGGAGTACTACGGCGGGACGGGCGTCAGCGTGAACACCAACTACGCGAACGTCGAAGTGAACATCGCGGGGAGCGGCGTCTCCAACGGCGGCCGCGCCCAAATGCCCATCGCCGTGGAAAAGGACGTCAAGTACATTTTCTCCGCCTTCGTCAAGACGGCGGCCGCCGGCACGACGATGAAGGTCGCCGTCAAGGACGGGAGCAGTACCTTCTGCGAGGCGGAGATCCCCCTCAAAGAGGGCGGTTGGGTGAAGTACGAGGAGACCCTCGCTTCGAACGCGACGGCGAGCGAGAACGTCAAACTCGAAATCACCTTCGACAAAGCGGGCACCTATTCGATCGACGCCGTCTCGTTGGAGACCCAACACGCGACGGGCGGCATCAAGCAATACGTCTTTGACGCAATCAAGGACCTCGGGCCCAAGTTCGTGCGCTTCCCCGGCGGGTGCATCACCGAAGGGGACGCCGACCCCGCCGCGGGCGGCCAAAGCACGCTGGAAGTTTACGACTGGAAGAATTCCGTCGGCGCGGTGCAGACGGGCTCCCATGCGGGGGACGACACCATTCCCGCGTTCACCTACACCCTCGTCAAGGACGGCACGGAGACGACCGCCACGACGTACGGCGAGTGGGCCACCCGCAAACAGAACGCCGACCTCTGGGGGTATGACATGGAGTACGGCGTCGGCTTCTATGAGTACTTCCTCCTCTGCGACAACCTCGGCGCGAGCGCGGTGCCCGTTTTGAACTGCGGGCTCTCCTGCCAGGGCGGCGGGGCGTTGTTGGGCTATCGCGGTACGCCGCTCAACGGCCGCCACGGCGCGGGCGTGGGAGACTACATCCAAGACGCCATCGACCTCATCGAGTTCGCGAAGGGGGATACCTCCACGAAGTGGGGGAAGATCCGCGAGCAACTCGGGCACCCCGCGCCCTTCAAAATGGACTACCTCGGCATCGGCAACGAGCAGTACGGCACTCAATATTA
Organism: uncultured Clostridia bacterium; assembly: GCA_947589555.1. GTDB lineage: Bacteria > Bacillota > Clostridia > Christensenellales > Borkfalkiaceae > Gallimonas. Next base: position 27,223 of record CANQAZ010000018.1, read on the forward strand.
TGAACAGTGCTACGAACAATTTTTGAAAAATGCGGCCTTCAAGGCGGCGTGCGAACAGTACGGCGTTAAGACCATCGTCGGCAACGCGATGCACTTTTCCGACTGCGAAAAATATAACAACGGCATCCAGTCGAAGGGCGCGGCGCAGACGGCCGCCGAGAGCGCCGTCTCCCGCAACGTCGTGGAGACGGTGAACGACTTCGGCGTGCACGACCAGCACTACTACGTCAACTATTCCGACCTCTTCACGAACACCGAGATGTACGAGGACTACGCCCGCGAAGGGGACGCGCCCGAAGCCTATTACGAAGTGTTTGTGGGCGAGTACTCCGCCAACAGCGGCGCCGGCCCCAACGGCGGGACGCTCTACCCCAACGCCCTCATCACCGCCCTCTCCGAAGCGGCCATGATGACCGCCTACGAGAAGAACGGGGACATCGTGAAACTGGCGGCCTACGCGCCCATGTTCGGCGTGGCCGACACGAGGTCCAACGCCACGCAGGGCGGCACGGGCAACCAGTGGGCGGTGGACATGATGTACTACACCAACACCCAAATCGTGAAGAGCGCCAACTACTACGTGCAACAACTCTTCATGCAGAACCAGGGCAAGTACCAACTCAATTACAGCACCCTCAAATATGCGAACGGCGTTTCCGCCACCTGCGAGTTGGAGGCGGAGGCGGCCGGCGCCCTGCCCATCGAGGCCAAGACCCTCTACACCGTGGCGAGCATGGCCGAGAACGGCGACCTCATCCTGAAAGTCGTCAACGCGAGCGCGAACGACCTCAAACTCAACATCAAACTCGCGAATGCGGAGACGCAGAATTACGCCTACTACACCGAAGTTTCCAACGCCGACAGCGACTGGAAGGCGGTGAATACCTTTGCCGCCGAAAAGGTCACCTCAAAAAAGGAGGTCGTGGGCTTCGAAGAGGATACGTTCGGGCAGTTGTTGAAGGGGTACAGCGTGGCTTGCTTCCGCGTGGCCGCCGCCAAGTGACAAAAGAGGACCGCGCCCCGAACGCGCGTCATGAAAAAATAAGGGAGACGGCCGTCTCCCTTTTTTTTCATATTCAAAGTTAAGTATCGCGCGCTACGCCGATCGCACAAGCAGTGCGCCGCCGCGCGGGATCAGAGCCGGTTTCTTGTGCGCTTTTCGGCAAGGAACTTTGCTTTCTGGTTTTCGTATTCCGTAGGTTCTTCCTCACATATAACCCGGATTTTCCACTTCGTCCCAGACGTCCTTTAAGAGCCGTCCGTCAATGTTTGCCTTTTCCATGAATTCTTCGCGGGTATCGTATTCCTGTTGAAACGCCTCGCAACAAAAAATGATCCTGCGATTTTTGAAAAAGACTTCATACGGGACGCCTCTATGGCGGAAGGACATTTCACTGTAAAAATACAGTCCGTTGACAAAATCCTCGAAGGTTGCTTTGAAAGGCTTTCCTTGCCTATACTGCTCTCTCGCCCGCCATACGGGGACGAGCATGGGATAACTGACCCCTTGCTCTTGTCCCATGCTTTCTTCACGCTTACTCATCTTCCAACCGCAATTCGGGCACTCGCCGTTGCCGAATTCGTCGAAAAAGGCGATCTTTCCGCAGACGGTGCAGACGCCCGGAATATCTTTTTTGTATGGATTTTTCTTGCTCAT
>CANQAZ010000019.1 GCA_947589555.1 uncultured Clostridia bacterium
ACTTGCATGTGTTAAGCACGCCGCCAGCGTTCATCCTGAGCCAGAATCAAACTCTTAAGTTCAATTGCTTAAAGCCGGCGCGGGCTAAACCGCGCCGACGGCTCTAACTCGAATAAATCTCGTTATCTTGCTGACTTTGCTTTGAGTACTATTGTCTCAAAAAAATTGACAGAAACTGTTTTTGTGTGTTACAAAAAATCGTTTCTTTCCTATTCGATTTTTAATCTGCGTGAAACGGACAACAGTCCGTGCTCGTCCTTCCTTCACAGAGGGAACTGAAACAGTTTATCACTTTTTCGGTTCCGTGTCAAGTATTTTTCGGCCATTTTGCGGAAATCGAATACGTGCATTTTTTCCGCAGGGGCCCGTTTCTTTCGGACAGCTTGATTATTCTATCACATCAAAATATGAAAGTCAACTGTTTTACGCAATTTTTTTCGGAAATTTTTTTGTTTTTTCGGGGAAATTTTGTCGTTTTTTCCGAGCCACAACATGTTGTGTTTTTCTATGTTTTATGCTACAATTAGAGGGAAATTATACGCGCTACGGAGGGACCCGTGAAACAAAAAATCGCCAAAATTTTACGCATTTCAAGTTGCATCCTCTCCTGTTTGTGCCTCGCCGCCCTCGTGCCGGTGGCCATCTTTTTCGAATGGTGGTGCCTTTTTTGTCTGCTCGGCGCCCTGCTCTTCGGCGGGCTGATGTTCTTTGCCGTCCGTCTGGGCGAACCCAAGCGCAAGCCGCGGACCGACTTCATGAACACGGAGGAGGAGAACGAAAAGATCCTGCGGGAGAGAGAACAACAAAAAGACGAATGAAACGTGCGCGCCGCGGCAATGCCGCGGCACGATTTTTTTGCGGATCTTCCTTTTCCTTTTTTATATATAAGGAAAACAGCGGAAAAAGGAAGGCTCAGAGGCGGTTGACGAGGCCGGAGAAGAGGATGGCGCCGTAGCGATCGGTGAGGACAAAGCCAAAGGCGCGGTCGACGACAAAATCTTCGTATTTGTCCGTCCACAGGAAGGGATCGGGCGCGGTCGCCGCGTCCATCTGCACGACGGTGACCGCCGCGCCCTCGATGCCCCGCCGCTCCACTTTGAGTTTGGCGACGTGCTCCACCTTTTTACAGTACACCCCCTCCGGCGTGAGCGTTTCAAACTCGCAACCGTTGCCAATATGGATCCCGGGATCGCGGAAAAACCGCCCGACGCCCATCGAGCGCAGAATATCGTTGACCTCTTCGTCGAATTCGGCCTCGAAGGCGGGAAAGAGGCAACGGGTGTGGTAGCGCGTCTTGGACGCCTCGTCTAAGGCGCGGTAATCGGTGCCCGCCAATGCCGCGATGTTCTCCTCGGTGAAGATCTCGCGCGCCGTGTGCCCCTCTTGGGGGACGAGGAAATGCAGGTTGTAGCCGTTTTCCGTCGTCGCGAAGAAGGTGCGGAAGGTGTCCCCCTCCGCCGCCCTGCCGTCCGCATAGTAGCCCTGCATAAGTTTGGTGCGCTCCGCAGAGCCGTCGGCCTCGGCAAATTCGTACTCCGTTTTGGTGAGGAGAAGTTCATCCCCCTTGCCGTTCCAGACGTCCTTGATATATAATGTATTGATGAGGGTGAAGAGGGTGGCCTCGGAGAGTTCGAACTCCTTGTCGATGAGCCCGTTCGTCTCCTCCTTGACAAAGTGGCGGACGGCCCGGTTGGCGGCGGCGTTGTCCTTTGCAAAATCGGCGGAATAGGAATAGCAAAAGTACTTTTCGGCGAGCGTTTGAAGGCAGTCGGCGTTGGTGGGCGTGCCCTCCTGCACCCAAACGGAGTTGGCGAGGTCGACGCGGCCCGTCTCCTTGCCCGCGCCGTTATCGTACCGGGCCGTGAGACCGCGGTAGAAATCGGAAAATTCCGCCTGCACCGTCTCGCGCGGGACGCCGAGCGCGGCGTAGAGTTCCTCCGCCGTCTCCCCCGAGGCGCACTGCGCAGAGAGGGCGAGCGCCATATAGACGGACACGGGCGAAAGGGCGGTATTCTCTTCTTGTTCTTCGAGCGCAACGGCCGCGGGAGAAAAACGGGCGGCAAACCGGTTGGCCGCGGAGACGAGAGAGGCGTACTCCTCCCCCTGCGCCGCGCGTTCGGCGTAGGGGAGGGGCTCGGCGGAGGCGGGGCCCGCGAGAAGAGTCGCCCTGCCGCTCTGCCCGCATGCGGCAAGGGAGAAGAGGGTGAGCGCGGAAAGCGCAATTGCAACGGCTTTTGTGCGATGTTTCATGAGACCCTCCTTTTTTGATTTTATGATAGCACTACCCCCCCCCGTGTCAAGAGGTTGAGTGAAAAAGTCAGATCTTATTGGTGCTGTTGAGGTGGAGGGCCATGCCGCTTTTCTCCCCCATCGCCGTCACCGTGAGGCCCGCCGACTTGTGCTCCTCCATCCACGCGGGCATGACGACCCCGCGGAAGGTTTCGCCGCCGAGCGTCAGATCGATGTACCGCGCGCCGTACATGCGCCACCTGCCCGCGTAGGCGCCGTCCAGCGAGCCGTCCGCATGCAGGCGCACCCGCTTCGGTTGCACCGTGCCGACCCCCTGCCCGAACAGGACCGCCTCGAATTTTCCCGCCGAGATGCCCAAAAGTTCATCCTCCGTGACGTCCTGTATGATCTCACCCGCATAGCGGTTGGCGTTCATCACCGGCCAGCCCGCCGCGTTGAAATCGTACTGCCCCAAATACAAATAATGGAAGTTGTTAGAGCGCGTGAGCCCCCTTTCCGCAAAATAATTGGTGCGGCAGTGGTAGGAGATGAGGTTGACCCCCCTCGACGTCGTGAACATATCGTTGTGCCCGGGGCAGAAGAAATCGGGCCCGTCGCCCTCCCAGCGGAAGGAGCCGAGCATCTTATTGCCCGTGCCGATATCGGTGGAGCAGACGAGTTTGTTGCCGTTGACGTCGGTGTACGGCCCCTCGGGGCGCTCGCTTCGCCCGCAACGCATGTTGTACGCCGAGGAAAGGGAGCCGTAAGAGCACATCAGGTAGTAATAATTTTTGCTCGTCCAAGCCCCGTTTTCGAAAACGGGCACGTTTTCGTGATAGCGGATGACCCCGCCCTCCAACGAGCCGCACGCGAGTTGGGTGCCGTAGTATTCGGAAAATGTACGCTTGCCCGAAGCGAAATCGGCGTACGCGATCTCCTCCTTGCGGCGGCCCGTTGCGGGATCGAGTTCCAAGAGGTGGATCCCCAGCCCGAAAGAGCCGTAGACGAGGAACATTCTGCCCTCCGCAAAGAACACCTGCGGATCGATGGCGTTGGGCGTGCGCCATCCCTCGGGGGACTGCACGAGAAGGGCCTCGGAGACGAATCCGCCGTCGGGACGGTCGGACTTTGCGAGCCCGATGCACGACTTGGAACCGCCGAAATAGCCCGTCAAGCAGTAATAGAGCCAAAATTTGTCGTCCGTGCCCCGCACGCAGTGGGGCGCCCAGAAGGACATGTTGCCGTTCGTGTGCGTGCAGACGCCGTAGCCCACTTCAAAGGCCCGCGTGACGCACCAATCGTAGGCCGCCTGTAAATTGCCGTGCGCCGCATCCCCTTTGCGCGCCTTGTACAGGGCCGCCGCCCCGTTGAGCGCGAACGCGGAGCCGAGATATTCCCAATGCAACAGATCGTCGCTCACGCGGATCTGATAGCCGCAGGGCGCGCCGAACGTATCGGTGGAAAAGGCGTAAAACTTCCCCTCCCATTCGAGGAGGGCGGGATCGTGCGCGCACCCCTCCTGCCACGCCGTGTAATCGGGCGACCTCATCTGCAACCGGTTGAAACGCGGATCCTTCGGATACCTGAGCGCCATATTATTTTCCTCCTTGCAAGCAAGAAGCCCTCTACGCTGTGCGCAAAGGGCTCCGGTGTTGGGCTTTGTTATTTGGAAAGGGCCCAGAGGCTCTGCCCCGCATCCGATACAGCCGTGATGCCGAACACTCCCTTTTGCTCCGTCGACCGCGAGTACATATCCCAAACGGGAACGACGACGCCCTTATAGGTGGTTTGCCCGAGCGTGATCTCCACGTAGTAATTCTGCTTCACCGTCCACGTGCCCGCGTCGGCCGTGGTCCCCTTCGCAATCGTGCCGTCGGCCTTCAAAGTGTAATTTTCGGAAGTGACGACGGTAGCGACCGTTTGCTCGCTGTGGAGAACGATCTCGTAGTCCGCCGCCGCCTGTTCCTGCGTGATGAGGCCGAATTTTTCGCCGACGTATGCGGCCGGAGCCATAACGGGCCAGCCGGCTTCGTTGAAGTAGAGTTGGTTGACCATGAGATTGTGGCCGCCCTCCACGATGCGGCGGGTGTGATAGACCACAAACCAACGGCCGGTCGCATCCTGTACGACGGAGTTGTGCCCCATCGCGATATAACCGTTTTCCGCACCGGCGCGCGCAAATTTATAGTTGCCCGCTATCTTGTTGCCCTGCCCGTCGGCGGCAACGTCTTTCCCCGTGATATCCACGTAGGGGCCGTCGGGGGACTTACTGCGCGCGACGCGCATGTTGTAATTGGAAAACAGGTTGGCCTCGCTGACCATGAGATAATAGTAATCGGTGAGCGCGTTGTAGAAGATGTACGGGCCCTCGACCCCTTCGGAATAGCCGCCCTTCCAGATGAGTTTGCCCCAGTCGTTCAAGCCGCTTTCCTTCGGCAGACCCCAATTCGAACCCGAATTGTTGAGTTCTTTGATGTAGATGCCGCCGAAGAAGGAGCCGTAGACCATCCAAAGCCTGCCGTCCTTATCGTAGAAAAGTTCATTATCGATGCAGTTCGGCTTATTAGCGCCCGACTGCGCCGCCTCGGAGGAGACGCTTTCCAGAATGATCTTTTCGTTGGAATAGGGCCCGAGCACGTTATCCGCTTCCACGCGGCTCATGACCGACTTATCCGTGTACATCTGTTGCGTAAAGGCAAGATACATGTAATATTTGCCGTTGTAATACTCGACGTCGGGCGCCCACGCGTCGCTTTGGTTGCTCGCCCTCTGCATGGTCTCGGGCATGGCCTGTTTGACGCCGCCCGTGAAGAGTTTGTCATCTTCATTGTCGCTCACTTCCTGTTTCCACTCCACAAGATCGGAAGAGGAAGCAACCGCAAAGTGCGAACCGAAGGCATAGTATTTCTTCGTCGCCTCATCGTAGAATACCGAAGGATCGTGCACCGCGACGTTCGTCGTGCGGTAGACGGCATCCGCCTCCTCGGGCATGACGTAAGTTTCGGTGGGCACGAGCGTCCCCCTTGCCGTGGGCGTGACGGGCGCGGGGCCATCTCCCTCTCCATCGCCGCAAGCGGCAAGCGCGGCGGCCGAAACCGCCATGAGAGCCACCAAACCCAAACAGAACAGTTTGTTGTGTTTCATAATTTTCCCCCTAATCGATTGGACTGGTTTTATTATATCTCATTTCACGTGAGATTTCAAGAGATTCGGAAAAATTTTTACTTCCGCTGGCAAAATCGGGACAAAAAAACGCAACCCGAAAGTTGCGTTTTTTGTTGGTTTGAGCCGCAGTTTACTCCTTCGAGCCCGTGAGCATCAAGGAGCCGATGATGAGTTTCTGGAAGCACCCGAAGAGGATGAGGACGGGCAACACGCACAGCACCGACGAAGCGATGACCGGGCCGAGGTTGTTATCCTCATATTTCAGGTTCATGAGATACATTGCGTGCGGCAGGTTGATCCATTCGCTGTTCGACGCAATGAAGATGTAAGAAGCCATGTAGTTGTTCCAGCAACCCATGAAGGAAAGGAGCCCTTGCGCCATGATGGCCGGCATGGCGAGCGGGAGCACAAAGCCGCAGAAGATGCGGAAGTAGCCCGCGCCGTCGATCTTGGCCGCCTCGATGATGGAAGTGGGCATGCCGAACAGGAACTGGCGGATGAAGAAAGCCGTCATGATGGAGCCGAAGAGCCCGGGTACGACCATGACCGACCAGTTATCGATCATGTTGAGGTCGGTGTACATTGCATACTGGGTCGACATGATGGCGGGGCCGGGGACCATAACAGCCGCAAGCAGGAAGAAGAACACGACGTTCCTGCCGATCCATTGGATCTTTGCGAACGAGAACGCGGCGGAAGCCGACGTGATGACGCCCACAACGACGGGTACGATGGAATAGATGAGGTTGTTGAGCACGGCGCGCCAGTAGGACATGTTGGCCGCGATCGTCGTATCGATACCGCCGTTGTTGATGCCGGCCATGCCGTTTGTGAACGTTTCCGTGTAGTTGTAGAACGCGGACACATTGTTGTTGAAGGTGCTGATATTGGGCCACCAGATGAGCGATTTCACCGCCGCCTGTCCCGCGCCCGTGAGGGTGTAGGCAAAGGAGCCCGCAAGCATCCACCAGAAGGGGTAAACCATGAGGAAGGCGCCGAACAACAGCACGAGGTAGGTGACGATATCGCCCACCAGTTTGGAGCGCTTTTTGCTTGCGCGGTGCGTCTTGGTGGAGAAACCGAAGAAAGCGGCCACCGCGCCAAAGGCATAGCGGAGAGAGGAATATTGTTTTTCTTCCTGTACGGGAACCGCGGGGGCTTCCGCTTCGGAGGTCATGATCATCTCATTATCCATTTCTTCTTCCTCCTTAATCCTTCTTCCTCGAATCGAGCCAGAACTGGAACAGCGTCAACACGAAGATGATAACGGCAAGGAACATACCGTAAGCCGCGCCGGCGGAAGGCATTTTGCCGCTGTTGCCCTGCGGGAAGATACCGTACTTCCAGACGAGGGAGACGTAGCCCGACGTGTTGGAAATGGCGTCAAGCGCAGTCGACTCGCCGAAGAGGAGCACGGGCTCCGCATAGATCTGCATGCCGCCGATGACGGAAGTGACGATGTTGTAGAAGATGACGGGGTAGAGGTCGGGCATGGTGACCTTCCAGAAGATCTTCCAGCCGCTCGCGCCGTCGATCTGCGCCGCTTCCTTTGTGGCCGCGTTCACGCCCGAGAGGCCCGCAACATACAAGATGATGGTGCCGCCGAGGCCCTTCCAAACCGACATGATGATGATGACGCATTTCTGCAACAGGCCCTGGCACCAGAATTGGGTATCCATGAAGGCGTTTTTGACATTTGTGCCCATTACGCTGTTCCAGGTGAGTTCGCCGCCCATCCAGTTCAGCCCTTCGGAGCCGAACAGCGAATTCATGACGCCCGCTTCATTGAACAGGATCTTGAATGTATAGACGATGGAGATACTGCTTGCAACGCAGGGGATGTAGTACAGCACGCGGAACACACTGCCGCCCTTGATGTCGCGCGACATGCAGACCGCGAAGAACATCGAAAGGACCATGCCGATGGGAATGCCGATCATGTAGAACACGGTGTTAAACATGTGCGCGCCCATCGCGTTCATCTTATAAACGTTGCCCGCCGCATCCACCGCGCCCGGCATGGTGCCGAACGTCGTGAAGATGGTCTTGTACCAATAGAAGGGGTCGGAATAGGTCGCCCCGACGACAGGTCTGCCATCTATGAATTCGATTGGCGTCGTCTTATAGATGTTTTCGCCGAGATTTCCCAGGCACTCCATGAGGGTCTGCGTGCTCATACCGCCGATCGAAAATCCCGTAAAGGAAATGAGGATCGCCATGATGAGCGCGGCATAGACGAACCAAACCGTGCCGACGATGAGCGGGATACAGAAGATCCAACCCCAAATGTTATCCTGCAACTTCGCCCGGTTGATGTGCCGCCGTTGTTGGACGGGGGGAAGCGCTTCTTCCGCGGGAGCGATGGCAACGGAGCCGTCTACGGCCGCGGATTCTTCCGCAACGGCCGTAACATTCTCTTCCATTTGATTTCCTCCTTACTTTTTTCATTTCTCCCAAGCGTCCGCCGCATGGCCCCGCAGGGCCGTGCGGCTCCGCCCGAGTTTAACCTTTTTTGTCAGGCCGTAACGCCCGCGTTGATCAACTCCTGAACTTCCTTGGTGATCGCGGTTTTGAGGCTGTTCTGCGCCTCGCTTGCCTGCGTCATGCACCACACGAAGGGGGTGAGGAACTGCGAAATGTTGTAAGCGCCTTTCGTGTTGCGTTTGACGACATTGGCATCCGTCAAATCGATCGCATTGTTGTTCGCATCGAGAAGGGGACGTGCGCGGTAGTAGCAGAGGTTGTTCTCCGTCTTGGCGCGGGCATCGTGGGCGTCGAGCCAATCATCGTCGTAGGTATACATCGAGGAGTCGCGCACGGAGTTGAGGCCGTACTGCATGCGGATGAGCAAATCGAAGTCGCTCTTGCGGAAGGCGACCATCTGCAACACCTTCATGGCGAAACTGTAACGGGATTTTGCCGTCGTATCGGCCGCGGCAAAACTCTGGTTATCGAGGTTGACGTCCTTAAAGTCGGCGTCGTATTTGACCGCAACCGTGGTGCCGTTGTCAAGTTTGATGGTCTTATCGGCAAGGAACTGTTCGACCGTGCCGCCTTGATTCTTATAAGCCGCATCGCCCATTTCTTTGGCGATTGCATAATATTGATCCCAAACATCGTTGCCTTCGGCGTCGCCGTCGGGGGTGATCATATCCTTGAAGGCGCCCGTCGTCTTGTACTCATCGCTCTGATAGCCGAGGAGTTCCTTGCACTGGGAAATGAAGTTGGGAAGTTGCGCGCCGCCGTAGGTGAGGGCGATCTGCGGTTTTTCGGAAATCGTGAGCGCGGCGCAGAGGGAGGCGGCGGCGATCGTCTTTGCGGTGGGTTGGCCGCCCGAGAGAGACTTGTTGGTGACCGCATATCCGACGGAGTCCATACGGGCGCCCCATTTATCCTGACGGCACACCTGGTTGGCGTAGATCTGCTCTTGGGTGAACGCGGAGGTGGGAACGGTCCCCTTTTCTGCAGTCGCGGGCGTACCGTTCTTGTTGTTCATATCCGCGCCGTTGGAATAACTCACCATGTTGTAGTTGGCGTCCTTGACGTAGGAATAGAGCGCGAACTTTTCGGCGACGGGGGTGGGCATCTGCCCGAGATCCACGTTCGCCTTATCCTCTTCGTTGCGGACCGCGGAGTCCCACGTACCTGCGCCGTAGAAGATGGAGCGGCCTTCACGGAAGTACAGCCAGCCCGAACCCTCTTTTTCGGAGACAGAGGAATCGTTGGGGTTGGCGTTCCAATCCGATCCGGTGGCGAGGAAGGCGCCGTACGTTTCGATGAAGTTCTTGCTGTTGAGGCCGTACTGCACGGCAACATCTTCATATTCGCCGTTCAAGCGGAGTTTCTTCACCGTATCGGTCGCATTGCCGGCGATGCTCGCCCAATCCGCGGGATTTTCAAGGTTGATATCCTGAGACTGTAAAAGTTGGGTGTTACTATACGTTCCGTTCGAGGAGGTGCAAAAGGTATTGTCAACGTTGATGAGGTCGGCGTCGTTGGAATAGAGCCAGGGAAGCACATAGAGTTGGAAGCCGTCCTGCTCGCCGCCTTCGTATTGCTCGCCGCCGTAAACGGTGCGGAAGGCGCCGGACGAATCCTCGATGCCGCCCTTGCCGGGATCTTGCTCGGTGGTCGTGAGGGGATTCTGGTCTTTGTCCCACGCGAAGGTGTTGAGGTAATAGGTGAGCGACCACATCAAAGCGCCGTATTCCGCGTAGGTGTACACGATGTGACCCTTCGAGGTATCGTAGGGAGCGTTTGCATCCTTCGGGGCGCCCGCGGGCATATCGAATTCCTCATCCGGGAAGCCCGGGATGGTCACGGTATAGCCGTCGCCGTTCGTAAAGTATTCCGTCATCATGGCGATGGGATCGCCAGCAGCAAATGCAGAGCTATAATCCGACCACATATAGAAGTTGAAGGGCAGGATGTTGACGGGGATCCCGGGGTTGATGATGTTGGCGGCTTGGCCGGCCTGGATGTCTTTGGAAGCATCGGTTACCGCATAGGAGATGACGGGTTTCCTGCTGTGATTTCTTGCGATACCCGTATCCGCACTGTACACGAGGTTGTTTTCCGCATCCAATTTGCCGGTGCTGTTGGACTGCTTGTCGCCCTGGCCGGCAAAGACGTAACGGTCCGCATTGACTTTGGTGGTCGTATAGGCCTCTTTCATATCATCCGAGAAGAAGATGCGGTTGAAGCCCATCGAGAAGTTGGAATAATCTTTGGGAAGGCCGTAGAGCCCGACCTTGCTACCCGACGCCGTATAGAAGCCCGCGCCCTGCGCGCCGTCCGCCTGATAATCGATGGTCTGGCCCATCGTATAGGTCGTATCGGAGAAAACGGGCATCGTGGTATCGAAGCCGTAATAGGCGAGCGCGTTGGGCCACACGTCGTCGATGTTTGCGGTGAGGGTAGGGTCGCCCGCGATGAATTGGGTCAAATCGATGACGCGGCCCGATTTCGCATACGTTTTCACGTTGCGGGGGGCAAGGTACATCACATCGCCGATGGTGCCCTTACTGAATTCATCGGGCAACTTGTTGAAGTACTCGGCCTTATCCGTGTTGTTGCTGATGGTCACGGTGAATTCCGTATTGTTCTTGGCGTTGTACTCGGCCGCCCAGTCGTCGGCGATCTTTTGGTTGGTCGCCTTGTCCGCGTTGGACGAGAACATACTCACGACGATCTCGTTCGCTTTACTGTTTGCGCCGCCGCCTCCTCCGCCGCCGCAACCCGCCGCGGTCATAGCCACGCCGCCCGCGAGAACAGCCGAAAGCCCGACAAGCGCAACGCTTCTGAATGTCTTGCTTTTCTTCATTCCTCTTACCTCTTTTATAAAGATTTGGTACAAAGCAGAGGGGCTTTTTCCCGTTCATTTGGGGGAAATGTACGCAAAAAAGCAACTCGCCGCCGGAATTCCTCCGAGGGAAAGTTGCCCAAGAAAAAGAAAAACGCCCCAATTACCTACGCCGCCCTTACAGGCGAAAAAAAGCGCAAATAATTACAGGACGTACCTCTTTATCATGACTTTTCCCCCATCGTCATTCTATGTACTGCAACTATATTAGCACACGCAAAATGCTTTGTCAATGGGATAACGAAAATTTTTTTGTGAAAATATCTCTTTTTTTTCCCGTTTTTTGGGCAGATTTACCGAATTTTTGCCCCTTTTCCCCTCCGCAGACCCGTTCGGCCACAACATTTCGTATCCCAAAAAACCGCCCGCCGCAACATGCTGTGCGACGAACGGATCGCTTCGGAATTTTTTCCGTTTTTCGGAAAAACCGAGGTCTTTGCCCTACATCTCCGGGGTGAGATAAAAATAAAAGTAGGTTTCGTCCTCGCCGCAGGGCTTCATGCCCGCCCCGAGGAGCATTTTGCGGGAGCGCGCGTTTTCGCGGAAGCATTTGGCCTCCACCCGCTCCAAATTGAGTTTGCAGAAGGCGTAACCCGCCAGCGCGCGCACCGCTTCCCGCGCGTACCCCCTGCCTTCGGCCTCGGGCAAGAGCCTCACCCCGATCTCCGCCTCGTCGCGGTAGCCGAAGCGGTGCAAAACGGCCTCGCCGGCGAGCCTCCCCGCCACATAAACGCCGAGGGGCATTTCCCTCTTCTTCGCAAAGTCCTCGCGCGCGCACATTATGAAATAAGAGTCGGGCGGCGGCGTTTCGTCCTTATGATCCTCCCGCCAGTCGTACCCCCAGAAGCGGTTGCGCTCTACATCGGAGGCGAGGCGGGCATAGGCGGCCGCATCTCCGTCCTCCAACCCCGCAAGGGTCAGATTTTGGGAGACGATCTCGGGGAAGCGGGAGATCTCATCGATGGCGCGCTTGGGCGCGAGGTTGAATTTATCGACGAGTTCGCAGGGCCCGTATTGCAGTTTGGATTTTCTGAGCCCGGCGTCCCCTGCATCGTCCATCCGGTTGAGAAACCTCACCCCGTCCACGCAAAATGCGCGCGCAAACTCCTGCGCGACGGTCGGATAGGCGCCCTCGTACTCCCGCAGAGCCTTTTCGATGTGGACGACGAGCATATCGCCGCACCTCTCCCCCGCCGAAAACGCAACGAGTCTGCCCTCCGCCTCCAACCCGCCGCACACGAGACCGAGGTCGCCGAGGCGGGGCAAAATTTCATACACTTCGTTCATCTCCTCGTCGGCAAGGTAGGCGTGCTTGCTCCGCTGGGAGCGCTCGTACTCGCGCAAAAAGGCCTCCACGGCGGGCACGTCCTCCCTGCCGAGGGGGCGGAACGTTCCGCCGTACAGGTTGCGGAATTTGCGGACGTGGTTGCGCTGTCCCGCGTATTTTCCGCCCCCATACGTGCAAAAATCCTCGGCGCGGTAGAGGTAATCCCGCCAGCGGCGGTTGTTGGTCACCGTCGTTTCCCTGCCGTAGCGCATGAGGAGGCCGTAGAGTTTTTCGCGAGGCACGTTCGTGTAGTGGAGGCGCGTTTCGCCGTCGCGGCAGTACCGCTCGATCTCGCAAAGGGCCGCCTCCTCCTGCTCCTCGCTCCCCGAAAGGGACAGCGGGTAATAAAAATACGTCTTTCCCGCGTAGACCTCCTTCAAGAGGAGGCAATCGCCGAAAAAGGCGTAGTCGGGCGCAAGCGCGCGGTGCCACATGAATTGGAAACCCAACGAATAATCGCCGATGTGCGTGCGCTGAACGGAAAACCACGGGGCGAACCGCCCGATCTCTTCCTTTTGCGTATGTTCGAATTTCAGCATAGCGTTGTCCGCGCGCAAAAACGCACGGACATCCCCTTTTTTATTTGGATTTCGGGGCCCGTTCGGGGGCCCATTTTTGCAAAAACAGGCAAAACGCTGTCGGATCTGGTCCTTTTTCCGTCACATCAGGCGGTCAAGGATGTTGAGGATATCCGAAATGCGGTCGAGGTCGTCCCGCGTGTAATAATCAATGTATATCCTTCCCTTTTTGTCGGTGCCGATGAGCGAAACTTTGGTCTTGAACGTCTCGCGGAGGCGCTCCACAAGCCGCCTCAATTCCACGTTGGCGAGGGTGTTCTTCTGCGCCCTTTGGCGCGCGAGGAGTTCGGGCGGGTTGAGGTATTGCTTGACGGCGCGCTCCATTTCGCGCACCGACCAGCCCTGCTTCACGCAGTCCGCCGCGATCCGCGCCTGGTCCTCCTTTTGCACGGGTACCAGCGTGCGGGCGTGCCCGGCCGAAAGTTTGCCCTCGCGAATGAGGGCGATCACCTCTTCGGAGAGGGTCAAAAGCCGCAGCGTATTGGCGATCGCGGGCCGCGATTTCCCAATTCGTTCGGCCAGCACCTCCTGCGTCAGTTTGTACTCCTCCATGAGTTTTTTCATGCCGTACGCCGCTTCGATGGGGTTGAGGTCCTCGCGTTGCAGATTTTCGATGAGGGAGATCTCCTGGATCTCCTTTTCGGTGTACTCCTTGATGATGACGGGCACCGTGGTGAGCCCCGCCATCTTCGCCGCGCGGTACCGCCGTTCGCCAGCAATGATCATGTACTTGCCGTCCGCCTCGCGGTTGACGACGATCGGGCTGATGACGCCGTGCTCCCGGATCGAACTTGCAAGGTCGTTCATCGCGTTTTCGTCAAACGTCTTGCGCGGCTGATCGGGATTGGGATAAATGTCGGTAAGAGGGATCTCGGCCGATGCGCGGCGCTCCCCCTCGCTTTGTACATTTTCGTACGCTTCTTCGGTTTCGCTGAACAGTGCGGCGAGCCCCTTTCCCAGTCCTTTTACCATCGTTATTCTCCTTTTCTCTCTGTTTTTTTCAAAAATTCTTCGGTGAGCGCATTGTATGCCCGCGCGCCCGCGCACTTGGGATCGTGCAACAGGATGGGTTTTCCGTGGCTCGGCGCCTCCGAAAGCCTGATGTTGCGCGGAATGACGATCTCGTACAACTTTTTCGTGAAGTATTTTTTGATCTCCGCCGAGATCTGCTTGGAGATCGTGGACCGCCCGTCGTACATCGTCAGGACCACCCCTTCCACCTGCAAGCGGCCGTTGAGATGCTGGCGCACGAGCGAAATGGTGTTCATGAGTTGCGAAAGCCCTTCGAGGGCGTAATACTCGCTCTGGATGGGGATGATCGCGCTGTCCGCCGCGGCGAGGGCGTTGATCGTGAGGAGGCCGAGGGAGGGCGGGCAGTCGATGAAGATGTAATCGTACTGCGCGCGGACCTTGTCGAGGGCGGCCTTCAACACCTTTTCGCGGCTCTTCTTGTACACGAGTTCGACTTCCGCGCCCGCAAGGTCGATAATCGCGGGAAGAAGCACAAGGTTTTCGAGCGCCGTGGGCAGGAGATTATCTTTGACGTCCTCCCCGTCGATGAGCACGCTATATACCGATTTTTTGAGTTGGCTCTTTGTAAAACCCAACCCCGTTGTGGCATTTCCCTGCGGATCGAGGTCCACGAGCAACACTTTTTTGCCGTATTCCGCCGCGAGGTAGGCCGCCATATTCACGCAGGTCGTCGTCTTGCCGACGCCCCCCTTCTGGTTGGAGAAAGCGTAAACTTTGCCCATCCGTTCTCCCCCTTATTCTTCGCCGTCGCCATCGCGGGGAAGGGTCGGGCCTTCGCCGTCCGCCCCGCTTCCGTCCGCACCGTCCGCTTTGCCGTCCGCGGGCGCTTCCCCGGCTTCCGTTTCCCCGGCTTCCGCGGGGGCCGCCGTTCCGCTCTCCGCGGGCGGAAGGCTCTTTTCGCCGCTCTCTCTGGCGGAGGCCGCCCCGCCGCTCTCCTGCGTCCTGCCGAAGGGGGTATCGGGCACGTCCTTGTCGTGCGTTTCCATGTAGCGGAGCACTTCCTTATAATCGGCGCCCTTGATGAGCATATCCACCTCGGGGGTGTAAATGGTCTCGCGCTCCACAAGCACGCGCGCCATGTTGTCGAGGACGGAGCGGTTTTCCGTGAGCAGTTTCACGGCGCGCTCGTAGGCGCGTTCCACGATGGCCTTCACCTCTTCGTCGATGATGCCAGCCGTCTCCTCCGAGTAGGTATTGCGCTGTTCGAAATCCCTCCCGAGGAAGACGGGGCCATCGTTTCCGTAGGCGATGGGCCCGAGCCGTTCGCTCATGCCCCACTCCGTCACCATCTTGCGCGCCATCTGCGTGACTTTCTGGATGTCGTTCGAGGCCCCCGCCGAAACGTCCTGTATCACGATCTCCTCCGCCACCCTGCCGCCGAGCGCCATGCAGATAAAATCGTTAAGTTTATTAACAGTCATGTCGTTGTCGTCGGTGTCGGGACGGGTGAGAGTGTACCCCGCGGCCATGCCGCGCGGGATGATGGAGACCTCCTGCACGTTATCGCAGTACGGGAGGAGTTTGGCGAGGATGGCGTGTCCCGCCTCGTGGTAAGCCGTGCATTTCTTGTCCGCCTCGGTGATGACGCGGCTCTTCTTCTGGGGGCCCATGATGACCTTATTGATGCCCTCGTAGAGTTCGAGATTGCCGATGGTCGTCTTGCCCGCCCGCGCGGCGAGGATGGCCGCCTCGTTCAAAAGGTTGGCGAGGTCCGCCCCCGAAAATCCGCTCGTCATGCGCGCGATCACCTTAAAGTTGACGTCGGGCGCAAGGGGTTTGTTGCGGGAATGTACCTTCAAAATCGCTTCGCGCCCCTTCACGTCGGGCAGATGCACATAAATTTGGCGGTCGAAGCGGCCGGGGCGGAGCAACGCGTTGTCGAGGATATCGGCACGGTTGGTCGCCGCCATCACGATGATGCCGTCGTTGGTCTCGAAGCCGTCCATCTGGACGAGAATCTGGTTTAGGGTCTGCTCGCGTTCGTCGTGCCCGCCCCCGAGGCCGGCTCCGCGTTGGCGGCCCACGGCGTCGATTTCATCGATGAAGATGATGCAGGGCTGGTTCCGCTTGGCCAAATCGAATAGGTCGCGCACGCGCGATGCGCCGACGCCGACGTACATTTCGACGAAATCGGAGCCGCTCGCCGAGAAGAAGGGCACGCCCGCCTCCCCCGCCACGGCACGCGCGAAGAGGGTCTTGCCCGTTCCGGGAGGCCCCACAAGGAGCACGCCCTTCGGGATCTTCGCCCCGAGATCGGAAAACTTTTTCGGGTTTTTGAGGAACTCGACCACTTCGGCCAATTCCTCTTTTTCTTCCTCTGCGCCCGCAACATCGGAGAAGCGCACCTTGATGTTGGTGGAAACGCGCGCTTTCGTCTTTCCGAAATTCATGATCTTGCCGCCACCGCCGCTGGTCGCCCGCAAGATGAGGAAGAAGGCCACGACGCCCACGACGAGGATGGCGATATAGATGAAGTCCCCCCACCAGTTGCCCGCATTGGGGTTGGCGGCACTTTCGAGGGTCGCCCCGGCCCCATCCCAATCATCGGTGACCTCTTTCAGCGGGGCACTGTTCTGGGCCCACGGGCTGTACGTCCAAAAGGTGTTTCCGCCCCCCGTGGTCCCCGTGATGGTGTAGCCGTCGATGTGATAGCCTACGATCTGCTCGGAGTTTTTATACTTGCCGACCGTGGCCCCTTCGGCGGATTCGTCCGTCCCCTCGGGAGCCCGTTCGTCCATGATCCTTTCCACAAAATCGTTCCAGTCGAGTTCGCGGCTGTTGCGTTCCAGCGTAGTGATCAAGAAATACGCGCCGACGCCCAGCGCAATCGCGACCAAAGCGATGATGACGGTTTTTGCTACTTTGCTCAAATTCTATCTCCTTATCTCTTATTTTCGCCTTGATGCAGTTTGTGCGAAGTGTACGCGACTATTGTATCACACGGGCGGCTTTTTTTCAAGTGTTTGGAGCCAAATCTTTCCGCATTTTCTAAATTGTCGCCAATTTATCACAAAATCGGCAATTTTAGGCTTTGCGTCTGCCAATTTTGGGGGTAAAAATTGTTTCACATGAAACATTCCCCCGAATTTTTTCGATTTTTCAATGTTTCACGTGAAACATTAGGTGCAAAATTTTTCATGTCTGCGCGTGTTATTTGCCTGTGAAAGCCCCAAAGACGGACAATTTGGGGCGATTTCACGGCCCAAAACGCCCCGCGGAAGCCCCCGCCCGACGTTTTTTCAGTGTAAAACGGGCATCTTGCGGCGTTTCATGTGCCGATTTGCCCCGCGCAAGGACAGAAATCGGCGATTCGAACTCTGCGCAACCCGAGCATCCGAGGCGTTTTTGGGGCTCCCTTCGGCGGTCGGCGCGCACTTCAAATTGTCGTTTTAAGCGCTCCGAGACGGGGAATAGTGGGGAAAGCGTGCATGAAAACGAGCATTTTGGAGCACTTGTAGAGCAGATATAACGTTTTTCCTCGTTTTTCGCCGATTTTTTGGCCGTTTTTCCCCTTTACTCCCCCTCGTTTTTCTCTTTCGGCGACCCTGCACGCCCGAAAAACCGATAGTTTAGGCATTTCCGGAGCGGATAGAAGGAGAATACACGCGACTCGATGCGATCTCCGCCGTGCGAAACGGGGAAAAGGGGCGTAAATTTGACGGTTAAGGGGCCACAAGGCATCGTGAACGTAAACATAGGGCCGAAAAAAAGGCATAATTTGCGGTTGAATGGGTACAAGG
This sequence comes from uncultured Clostridia bacterium, assembly GCA_947589555.1. Lineage (GTDB taxonomy): Bacteria > Bacillota > Clostridia > Christensenellales > Borkfalkiaceae > Gallimonas. The sequence goes on from CANQAZ010000019.1 coordinate 17,434, forward strand.
CATCGTGAGCACAAACTTCGTGCCGGAAAAAGCAAAAATTCGACGGACCGAAGGGGGACCGTTATTTCGGACGATTTTGCCCGCTTTTCGGGCGTAAAAACCGCCGTAAACTGCAAAAAGGGGGGCCATCGGAGGCCGATATACCTTGAAAAAAGACGTTTTGACGGCCCAAATTGAGCCGATTTTTTCCCATTATGGGCCGTTAAACGGCCCTTTCATACAAAAAAACCTGCAAAATAGCCCCCTTCCCGTGCCCAAAGTGCGGTCGTGTCGCTTTTTCCGTTGGAAGGGCGGCCCAAAAGAGGGGCTTCCCCGGTCTGAACGGGGAAAATGGGAATCAAAAGGCCGAAAACAAGGCAAACATGGGCAAAAACAGATTGGAACGAGCGAAAAGCAAGTAAATAGGTAAAAATGGGGGTGGAATGAGCCAAAAGGTAAATAAATCGGGCCGAAATCACATAAAATCAAGCAAAAATAGGGTAAAATGAGGCAGAAATCAAGGGGGCGCTAAGGAAATCGGGAGAAAATGCGCAAAAAACGGCCTGGATGCCATACGAAAGAACGATCTCTTGCCGTCGACAGGCGCCGGCGCACAAGAAGAATCGAGACGCAAGTGATAAGACCGAACGCCACGCAAATTTCGAGGCGCAGAGAGGCACGGCTCCACTTTGCGCCCAACATTTTTGTTTGCGCCGCCGTCTCCATTTTCCCTTTCGCGCCCAGTTGTTTGTATATGCGCAAGTAATTTTCTTCCGCACCGAATTAGAAAACAAGCGCTCGTTCTTTGATTTATTATTTCATCGGAGAAGCCGCTCTCATCCCCCAAACCGCCTTCTCTTTTTTGTCGAAATACCCCCTTTTTCTTCCCTGCGTCAGTCCACATTCGCACGCGTATCCTTTATTTTACGCAGTACAAACGCATTATAATACAGGCAACGCATATCTACCTTACAAAAGAAGAGGGTAAGAGACGTTTGAGTGGATGAAACGACCTTGTTTGCGCTGAAAACTAAGAAAACATCAATGCAATGTTTCACGTTAAACATTTACGAGCGCATGCGACAAAAAGTAAGTCAACTGTTTATGCGCTTGCGTGCAATGCCGACGCACGCTCAAAAACCGCTTAATTTTGCGCTTGGTTATAAGAACGGCGCGGGAAAAACAATCTACCGCTTCATTCGCAGTTCCGCGCGGTCTCGCGCCGTCCTTGCCGACCGCTACGCAATGCGGCCGTAGGCAATGAGGCATGGCGCGTATTGTTCGGAAAGAGCCGCCGGCTTCAATTAGAATTTGCGTAATCGCAGGGCGCGTTTGCTCGCCGTCTGCTTTGCGGCGCCGCCCGCATTGCGGTTTTCAATCGCACGCTGGCGATAGAGGGGGGCGTTACCATTACAGAACGCCCCTCAACCGACCCGTTTTACAATGAATTTTGTTGCCCGCGAGGATAACGCTATCGTGCCGGCGGGCGCATTCTATCCCGTTGTGCGGCGATTTTATTGTGCGCGGAGGGGGGAACGTATTTACGCCATCGCCTTCGGCACATTATGGCAATGCGCCCGCGTTGCAACAGGGCGTGTTACAACGCGGGCGCGTTATGGCGATGTATTTGTGCCGTTCCCGTGCTCTTTACATTGGATCCCGCTTTCCGATCGTCGGGCCCCCCTCAACCGTTCCCTTCAATTTGCGGCCCCTTTATAGCGATAAAAAACGTGTTCCGATCGTCATTTTAGGGCATTTGTTGACGCGTCGGGCGGCCTTTATAACGATAAAAAACCGCGCCCAAATCATCAATTGCTATGCAATGATGGGCCGTAGACCCCCATCATCGGCCGATTTACAATGGGCCTTCAATAACAGGCTCGCGTTCTCTTTCTCGCCTATACAACAGCAAAAGAGTCTCGCAATCGATCGCTTTCTGTATGATAGGGGGAACAAACGGACTCGTTATATGGCAACCACCCATACGATAGCGGGCACAAACGAATTCCTCTTGCGACAACCGTCTGCAATGCATTGGCTCCCGCATTCCGATTTTCGGTCACACGGCAACGGCTCTTTGTGATTGCCGCACGCTCAATTTCGGGCCGTATTCCGATTCTCGGCCGCATTGTGGGCCGGCAAAAGGCGGTGCAGGCCGCGGTTTGGCCGGGTTGCGGCGATGCGGTGCGCTCCGTCCCCCGCGCGATTGCGCCCGCCCGATCAAGCGATCACAAATAGGAGAAGCGGGCGGCGTAGCGGAAGCCTTCCCAGCGGTAGATGGTGCCCACGACCGTGCTTTCGGAGATGAATTCGTTGATGTTGGCCGCGTCGATCCAGTAGAACAGCGCCAGCAAAAGGAAGATGACCGCCCCCGCGAACAGCGCGCCCAACAGGCCGCCCAACACCTTGTTGATGACGGCCATCGGCTTGAATTTTTCCACCAGCGCGGTGCCGAGGCTCCCCAACAGCCACGCGGCGAGGCGGATGAGCACGATGAGCGCGACAAAGGCGATCATAGCGGAGAGCCAACTTGCGGCAAAGTCGCTCCCGAGGGCCCCGGCAAGTGCCGTCTGCAAGCCGAACCAACTTTCGAGCGTGTTCTTAAAGGGAACGCAGAAGGCGACCGCAAACGCCAGAGACAAAAGAAGGCCCGCAATTTTGGTAACGCACTTCACAAACCCTTTCGCAACGCCCACCAGAATGCCCAACGCAAGAATGACGAAAAAAGCGATGTCGAGCGCCCACGCGCCTGCCGCAAGAATGTTCATTTTCTTCCTCCGCTTCCGATTGTACCATATTCCCTGAAAAAAGTCGACCGTTTCGGGCGGCAACGGGTTATAATTTTTCCCCGTTTCGGCAACAAAAATAGGGCTACGGAGAAACGCTCATGGAATACGCCTTTCATTTTTATAATTCCCTTGCGGAAACGGGGGCCATGATGGCCCTTTCCAAATGCCTCGGCCCGCTCACCGCTCCCCCCGTCGTGCTCTGCATCGGGAGCGACCTCGCCGTGGGCGACAGCCTCGGCCCCGTCGTCGGGACCATGCTCAAACGCCGCGCTGCGGGCTTCTGCGGCTACGTCTACGGCACCCTGAAAACCCCCGTCACCGCCAAAGAGGTCAAATATCTCGGCGATTTTTTGCGCAAGACCCACCCCGCCAGCAAGATCATCGCCGTGGACGCCGCCGTGGGCGAGGAGAGCGACGTCGGCCTCGTGAAAGTGGAGAGCGGAGCCCTGCGCCCCGGGGCGGGGGCCAACAAAAGACTGGGAAAGGTGGGGGACGTCTCCGTGCTCGGCATCGTGGCAAGGCGGTCCGCCTTCTCCTATTCCCTCCTCAACCTCACCCGCCTCAATATGATCTACTCGATGGCCGAGATCATCTCGGGCGCCATCGCCGCCCTCTCCATTAAAGACGCGGAAATCAAACGCATTGTGAGCGGTTCACAATAATTATGTGAATTTGTGAATTTTTAACAAAGTTGAAGTTTTTCAAAAATTTACTTCAATTTGTTGACGAAAAGTTTGCGAAAGAGTACAATAAAGGCGACTTCAAAAAGGAGAAAAACGGTCATGGTAAAGAAAACGAAAACCAAAACCTATAACACCGAGACGGCTACCGTCGTGAAGAAGGTGACCTACGGTGTATATGGCGACCCCGCGGGCTACGAGCAGACGATGTTCGTGACCCCCGAGGGGGACTACTTCCTCTATACCTACGGCGGAGCGGATTCGGCTTACAGCACCGAGAAGATCACCGCTTATGCCAAAGCGAAGGCGGAAGAGTGGATCAAAAACAACTGAACAAAAAAGTCACCGCCGCGAGGCGGTGATTTTTTTGAAACTTTGTGAAAATGGGAGAGGGGAGCAAGGGCGCTCCCTTTTTTTCTCACTCCTCGTCTTCGGATCCGGCGTCGGCCGTGCCGCTTGCGGTCCCGGTCTCGGGCGCCTTTTCCTCATCGGACGAGTTTCCGAGGAAGGTGCCGAAAAAGCCCGAGAAGCCTCCCTTTTTGTAGCCCGAGGAGGAGCCGCCGCGGTTGAAACTGGTGCCGCTCGTTTCAGGTGTCGCCTCGGCGGGGAGTTCCCGCCGCTCGTACGGCTTTTTGCGGTCGCTTCCGTATCTCGGCTTGTCGCCGTATTTTTTGCCGCCGCGGTCGCCGCGGCCCCTGTTGTTGCGGTCGCCCCGTCCGCCGCGGTCGCCGTAGGGCTTGGCGTTCTTGGGGATGATGACGACAAAGCGGGCGGGCTCTTTGCCCTCGCTCTTGGTGTACACTTCGGCGCTCTCCGCCAAAGCGGAGTGGATGATGCGGCGCTCGTAGGGGTTCATGGGTTCGAGGCGGACCCGCTTGCCCGTGCGCACCGCCTTTGCCGCCAGTTTTTCGGCGAGGCGTTTCAAGGTCTCCTCGCGCTCTTCGCGGTAGTTGCCGCAGTCCACGACGACCCGCTTGTATTCCTTTCTGCCCGTGTTGGCCACGGCCCCCGCAAGCGCCTGTATGGCGTCGATGACTTCGCCGCGGCGGCCGATGACTCCCTTTGCGGTATCCGCTTGGAGTTCGATGACGATTTTTTCCTCTTCCTCCGTGAGCACGGGGACGGCGTCCGAGGAGAGGAGGGGCAGGAGCCCTTCCAAAAAGCGCACGGCCCGCCCGCCGTCGGTCAATTTTTCCTTGACGGTGAGTTTCACCTTTGCGGGCACCGAGCCGATGATCTTCTTTTTGCCCTTTTCGAGGACTTCAACGTCCACATCCTCGCGGGTAAGCCCGAGCGCTTTGAGCCCCGCTTCGACCGCCTCTTCGGGCGTCTTTCCTGTAAAAATTTGTTCCATATCCGCTCCTTCGTTCCGAGGTTATTTTTTCTTTTTCTTTGCGTCGCCTTTCGCGCCGCTCTTCGGATCGCCTTTTGCGTTCCCCTTCGGGGCCTCTTTTTTGCCGCCCTTGCCCTTTTTGCCGTAGTTATCCATCCACGGCAGGGTGCGGTTGTGCTCTTCCTTGAATTTGGCCTCTTCCTTCTTCTTGAAAATGTGCCCGATGATGAGGTTGGAGAGGAGGGTGACGAGGATGGCGACGATACTGCTCACGATCATGTAGATGGAGAACGCCGCGCTCATGAGGAAGGCGAACATGCCGTAGATGAGGGGCATGACGACGAGCATGACCTTCTGCGTCATCGCGCCGCGGCCGTCCACCGTCTGGTATTTGTTGTTCTCCTTGTTGCTCTTCATGGAGATGAGTTGGGAGACCACCATGAGCCCGACGGACAGGATGATGAGGATGAAGTAGCCGTTGGCGGCGTCCGTTTCCTCCCCGAGTTCGGCGATGAGTTTTTCATACATCGCGGGCTGCAACACGTTTTTGAAGGAATCTTCGGTGCCGTCCGGAAGGTCCACCGAGGTGATCTGCCCCGTCAGCGTGTCGTAGTCCGGAATGGGATGGTCGTAGGAGACGTCGGGATACCACACGTTGCCGATCCAAAGAAAGCCGGGGCCTTCGGTGTGGAAATATTCGGCCGCCGCAAGGGCGCCGAGGCGTTCGACGTGGGAGAGGATGCGGGCGTCCCGTTCCTCCCCTTCGAGGGCGGAAATTTCCGCCCTTTCGCTCTCCTCTACCGTTTCCGCAAAGTAGGCGGAAGCGAGGAAGCGCTCGGGATCCACATAATAGACGCGGCGGGGGTTGGTTTCCAGCGCGTACTCGTAAAAGAGGAATTTTTCGGGATCCTCGGGGGTGACTTTGAGGTAGAACACCTCCCCGTTCTCCGTGGCAGACGTGCGGACGGAATAGACGACGCCGTCCTCCGTCCACGTTTCGCCGTCCGTAAAGGTGCGGGTGAGCCCGTCGTCTTCGACGCCTTCGCGGGGGGCGCGGTAGTCCTTGCCCTCGGCGCCGAATCCGAGAATGGCGGCGTTGTATTGCTCCGACATCACTTCGAAGGTTTGCAGGTTGGCGTACTCCGCGTAGGCGCGGAAGCCCTGGAAGGCAACGATGAGGATGACGAGGGAGACGATCATGGGCAGGCAGGCGCCGAGCATGCTGTACCCGTTCTTCTTCTGCAACTCCAACATCTTCTGGTTGTAGGTGCTCTTATCGTTGGCGTACTGTTTTTGCAGTTTATCCAGATCGTCCTGCATACTGCGCATGACGAGGGTCTGTTTGCGCATGCTGAACCGCTGGTAGATATCGAAGGGGAGAGTGATCGCTTTGAGCACCAGCGTAAAGACGATGATGCCGAGGCCGATAATGCCGATCCCCTCGATGATGACGCGCGCGAACTGCCCCAAAAAGTCGAGGTCGATGGTGTACCCCGTGGACATGAGGGCGATCTCTTTCGCCGCGTTTAATAGTGATGCCGCTTGCATGTTAAACTCCGCTCTATATGAGCCATTTTTTCTTCCAATAGACCTCGGGCGCGGGGTCGATCCCTCCTTTGGAGAGGGGATTGCAACGCAAAATGCGCCACATCCCCAAGAGGATGCCGACGGGCGCCCCGAAATTGTTGATGCAACGCTTGGTGTATTCGGAGCAGGTGGGGGAGTAGAGGCAGGTGTGGCGGGAGAGGTGATCCTGATAAAAACAAATCATGCGGATGCACAGCCCGCCGAGGATGGGCCGCCCCAACCTTTTTTTGAGATAGCGGAGATTATTGAGGAACATCCCCTTCAACCCGATCTTCAAAGAGCCGCTCCCTCTTACAGATCTTGCCGAGATCGCGGGAAAATTCCCGGAAAGAATAACTTTCCCGCACCTTCGGCATGAGCAGTACGGCGCAGGGGACGAGCCTTTGCGCGTATCCCCCGTATGCTTCGCGGAGCAACCGCTTGATGCGGTTGCGTACGACGCTCTTGCCGTACTTTTTTCCCACGCAGACCGCCATTTTGCGCTCCGCGTCGGGGAGGTAGACCACCGTCACCGTTTCCGAATAGGCGCGCTTTCCCTGTTTGAGAAGGCGCGCGAATTCCTTTTTGTTTTTCAGACGCCGGTAGCGCATACGCCCCTTTCTTTACGCGGAGATGTGCTTTCTGCCCTTGTTTCTTCTTCTTTTGAGGGTCTTTCTGCCCCCTTGCGAGGCCATTCTCTTGCGGAAGCCGTGCACTTTGCTCCGCTGTCTCTTCTTGGGCTGGTACGTTCTTTTCATATTATACTCCTTCCGTTTTTGCGGTTTCTTTTTGATTATACGTTATTTTTCTCTTTGCCGTCAAGCGATTACGTGGCGTTTCTGACCGGCAAAATCAAATACAAACTCTCTTTTTGCTCACTGTTTTGCAAAATAAAGGGGGAAATGGGCCCGTTGAACGAGATGACGACCTTTTCCTCGCCGAGGGCGCGGAGACTGTCGAGAAGGTACTTCGCGTTCATGGAGATGGTGAGATCGAGCCCTTCGGCGGTCGCGGAAACCGTTTCGGCCACGTTGCCCACTTCGGAAGCGGACGAAACTTTTACGCTGTCGCCCGAAATATCCATCGTGATGAGGTTGTTCTTATCGGTGCGGTTGAGGATGGCGGCGCGCTCCGCGCTTGCGATGAGCCCCGCGCGGGAGGCCGTGATGACCGTCGTGAATTTGGAGGGGATGACGTTCTCCTTTTTGATGAATTCGCCCTGGTAGAGGCGGGAGACGATGACCATATCCTCCGAGCCCACCATGAGCATGCCCCCCTGCGTGTAGAGGGTGATCTCTCCCTCGTCGTCCGTGAGCATGCGGGAGATCTCCGTCAGGGTGCGCGCGGGGCAGATGATGCTGTTCTCCCCGCTCTTCGAGACGATGGGCACGTGCGAAAGGGCGAGGCGGTAGCCGTCGAGGGCGGTCACTTCGAGCACGTCGCCGAATTCCATGAGGCACCCTTTGAGCACGGGGCGGGATTCGTCCTGCGCGCAACAGAAGGTCGTTTCGGCGATGATTCGTTTGAGGTCGCCCTGCTTCATGACGAAACTCTTTTCCCCGATTTGCAGGTTGATCTTGGGGAAATCTTCGGCGGGAAGGGACTGCATGAAGGAGGCGGAATCGCGGTAGCGGATTTCCGCACCCCTTTCGCCCGAGGAGATCATGATTTCTTCATCCACGAGTTTTCCGAGAAAATCGGCAAGCAGTTTGCCGGGGATGCACAATTCGCCCTCTTCGAGGACGTCCGCCTTCACCGTCTTTTGGATGGAGATTTCCCCGTCCGTCGCGAGAAGGGTCACTTCGTCCGCGCGCGCCTCCACGAGAATACATTCCATGACGGGCGCCGTCGTTCTCACGGCGCATGCCTTGCTCACTTTCAGGACCGCCTCCGAAAGGACGAGCCCGTTGCAAACGAATTTCATTGCCATTCCTCCCTGTACTTGTTATGAAATAATATTTATATAATAATAGTAATAGTGGCTGTGGAAATGTGGACAAGCCGGGCGGCCTTCCTTTTCCGAACTCTATTATAGCGAAAAACGCGGGAAATTTCAAGCAAAATGCCGCCGTTTCCGAAAAACGGGAGAGAAATTATTTTGTGGAAGGAAAAGTGGACAGGCTGTGGAAAAAACGGGGCGTGTGGATTGCTCCGCGAAGGGGGGACGGAGAAAAAGAGGAGAAGAGGAGAGTTGTCCACAAAACCTTCCACAATGTGAAAAAAGATATCCCCGCCTTCCACAAAGCGTTGATAAATCGGGCTGGGTGTGCTATAATTGGGGCATGGAAACTCCCGATTTCGGAAAAATAGAGCGCATTCTTGCCGAAAAAGCCCAAAAATTTCAACTTTTTGCGGCGTTGCTCGCCGAATATAACGAAAAATTCAACCTGACCGCCGTCACCGACCCGCGGGAAGTGAAGATCAAGCACTTTGCCGATTCACTGGCGGGGGAGGGGGCCTTTCCCCGCGGCGCGCACGTCGCCGAGGTGGGCTCGGGCGGGGGATTTCCCTCCGTTCCCCTCATGATCGCGCGGGAGGATCTTGATTTCACCCTCATCGAGAGCACGGGAAAGAAGTGCGACTTTTTGCGCGCCGCCGTGAAGGCGCTCGGGCTGAATGCCGAAGTGCTGTGCGCCCGCGCCGAGGATGCGGGCAGGGACCCCGCCTTCCGCGAACGCTTCACCGCCGTGTGCGCCCGCGCCGTCGCCCGCCTCGATACCCTCGCCGAATACTGCCTCCCCCTCGTGCGCGTGGGGGGGCGCATGATCGCCTATAAAGGAAGCGACGGGGAACTTTTCCTCGCCCGCGGCGCCCTCTGCAAATTGGGCGGGGACGGCGGCCGCGAAATTTCTTACGAACTTCCGTCGGGAATGGGGGCGCGCACCCTCGTCCTCATCGAAAAGAAAAGGGCGACGCCGCCGGCCTATCCCCGCGGCCGAGGAAAGGAAAGGAGCGCGCCGCTCTCATGAAAAATTGCGCTTTGACGGGGCACCGTACCCTGCCTCCCGACTTCGATAAAAACGCCCTCTACGACGCCCTCGAAGGACTCGTGAAGGAGGGCTACGACCGCTTTTATTGCGGCATGGCGGAGGGATTCGATTTGGAAGCGCTCGACTGCCTCGTCGCCCTGCGGGCGAAGTACCGCATCATTCTCGCGGCGTGCATCCCCTTCGAGGGACAGGAGATGAGATTTTCCAAAGAGAACAGGCGCAAATACCGGAGTCTGCTCCCGTGGTGCGACGAGACCATTTTGCTCTATCCCGCCTACCGCGAGGGCTGCTATCTCGCGCGGAACCGGTACATGGTGGAAAAGGCCGACCTGCTGTTTGCCTACTGCCGGAAGGAGAAGGGGGGGAGCGCATACACCGTGCATTACGCCCGCCGCCTGGGGGTGGAGGTGCGCCTGTTCGGCGGAAACGGCGGGGAATAAGGAAAAAACAACGAAGAAAAAAGGACGGAGCGCGGGGAGAGGCAAAATTGCCAAACTCCCCGCTTTTTCGACAGCGTTTGCCCGTTTTTGACCTTCCGTATCCGCTATAATCGGTGGGAGGAGGAGATGGGTATGGCGTATGAAAAGCGCGTTTGCGTTCTGAAACAGATCAAGAAGGGATTTTCGGCGGACGGGGGAAGCCTCTCGGGCGCCGTGTACTGCGAACGGCTGGGGGAGACGCTCACCGTGACCCCCCGCATTTTGGGGCTTGCGCCCGTCAAGGAGGGGAGGTACGTGCTCGCCCTTTTCGTCGGGGGACAGATCTTTTGCCTCGGGCTGGAAGGGGGGCGGAGCCTGACCGTACCCGGCGCGCCTTCCCTGCGGGGCGGGTTTGCCTCCCTCGTCTGCTTTGTGAAGGGGGAGGCGGAGCCCGTGGCGTTCGGCACCTGCGGCGAGGCGCCGCGGGGATATTC
>CANQAZ010000020.1 GCA_947589555.1 uncultured Clostridia bacterium
AGACGAAGGCCGCGCGTGCGGCGCGGGTCATCCGTGCGAAAGAGCAAGCGGGGACAAACCGCAAACGGGAGACGAAGGCCGCGCGTGCGGCGCGGGTCATCCGTGCGAAAGAGCAAGCGAGGACAAACCGCAAACGGGAGACGAAGGCCGCGCGTGCGGCGCGGGTCATCCGTGCGAAAGAGCAAGCGGGGACAAACCGCAAACGGGAGACGAAGCCCGCGCGTGCGGCGCGGGTCATCTGTGCGAAGGGACAGGCGCGGAGAAAATACAAACAGGGGACGAAGGCCGCATTTGTGCCGAAGCACATCTGCATGAAGAGGAGGACGTTCCCGAAGCGGGGCACGCCCATAACGAGGGGCATGCTCATGAAGAGGGGCATGCGCACGAAAAGGGGCATGTTCATGAAGAGGGGGAGGACCACGAGCACGGCGGATGCGCCTGCGACGAACTCACCGTGTGCGAGCACAAGCACGCGGAAAAGTGGAGGCTCTACCTCCTTTCCCCCCTCCTGCACACGCTGGAAGTTGCGGCGTTTGTGCTCGCCGTCAATTTGGCGTTCGGATTTTTGTTCTTCGGCATCGGCGAGGAGAGGGTGATCTCCTTTATGCAGGGCGCGGGATATTGGTTCCAGCCCCTCGTGTGTCCTCTCATCGGGCTCATCCCCAACTGCGCCTCCTCCGTCGTCCTCGCCGAGGTGTACGCCCTGCACGGCATCGGCTTCGGCGGACTTTTGGGCGGCCTCGTTTCCAACGCGGGGCTGGGGTACCTCATCCTCTTCGGAAGGGGGAAGGGGGTGCGCAGGGCCCTCCTCATTGTGCTTGCCATGTATCTCATCGGCGTGGCCGCGGGGTATGCCGCGGGCGCCGTTGCGCTTGCGATCCCCGCGTAACCGTTGACAAAACGCGGGTTCGGGGGTAAAATAGAAGTATGGAATTTTTCAGCCGCCGCGCGCGCACCATCGCGCCCTATACCGCGGGCGAACAGCCCAAGAGCGGCATCTTTGTCAAACTGAACACCAACGAAAATCCCTATCCGCCCTCCCCCCGCGTGGCCGAGGCGGTGGCCGCCTTTCCGTGCGAACGTTTGCGGCTCTACCCCAACCCCGACGGGGACTCCCTCCGCGACGCCGTGGCCGCGTTCGAAGGGGTGGAGCGCGAAAACGTGTACCTTTCGAACGGCTCCGACGAGGCGCTCGCCCTCGCCTTTGCCGCCTTCTTCGACGACGTAAGGGCCGCGTGCTTTGCCGACGTGACCTACTCCTTTTATGAAGTGTTTGCCGCCATGTTCGGCGTGACGACGCGCATCGTGCCCCTCAAAGAGGACTTCACCCTCGACATAGCGGGCATGCGCGCCGCCGATTGCGCGGGGTACTTCATCGCCAACCCCAACGCCCCGACGGGCATTGCGACGGCGGCGGAGGAGATGGAGAAGTGGATCGCCTCCATGCCCGAACGCCTCTTCGTCATCGACGAGGCCTACGCCGATTTCAGCGGGGAGACCTGCGTGCCCCTCACCGAAAAATACGGGAACTTGCTCGTCGTAAAGACCTTTTCCAAGAGCCATTCCCTTGCGGGCATCCGCTGCGGGTACGCGGTGGGCGCGCCCGCGCTCATCGGCGGGCTCATGCGCATGAAGAACAGTTTCAATTCCTACCCCGTGGACGCCCTCTGCATGGCCGTGTGCGCCGCCTCCCTCTCCGACCGCGCCTACCACGAGGAGACCGTGAAAAGGGTGGCGGAGGAGCGCGAGAGGCTCAAAAAGGGGCTGTGCGGCCTCGGGCTGACCGTGTTGCCCAGCCGCTCCAATTTCCTGTTTGCGGGGAGGGGAAAGGTTCCCGCCGGCGAAATTTATGCCCGCCTCAAAGCCGAGGGGGTGCTGGTGCGCCACTGGAACAAGCCCCGCATCGCCGACTTTTGCCGCATCACCGTGGGCACGCCCGAACAGGACGACATTTTGCTTGAAAAGTTGAAGATCATACTCTCATAGAGGTGGAATATGGCGCTTGCCGCTCCTTCCCTACCGAAGAGAAAGGCCGCAGACGGGGACCCGTTGCGGACGGAGGACATCCTGTTTTGCCCCCTCCCCGAGGCCGCGGAACGCTTTTCGGCGCGGACGGCGGGGACCATCCTCTTCCTTTCGGACGGCGGAAGTTGCCCGTCCCTCGCCTTTGCCGCGCGCATGCCCCGCGCCCTGTCCATCGTGCTCGACGGGCCGGACGCCCTCCCCCTGTTTGCCGCCCCCGACGGGGTGGGCGCCGTGTTCGCCGCAGGGAGAGAGGAGACGGTGCGCGCCGCACGCTTTTTTGCCGCCGTGCGCGATATCCCCTGCGCCGTTGCCCCCTCCGACGGGGCCTGTGACGGCGTTTTTGGGGGAATGGGGTCGGTTTTTGTGGACGGGGAGGCCCAAACGGTCCCCCTTGCGGAGGCCGACCTCTTTTGCGATACCGCGTTTATGGCGCCCTCCCTCGGCGGCGCGAGGGCGAGAGTGGCGCTGGCAAAGTTGGCGCGCTTCGAAGCGAGGGCGCTGACCGCCTTCGGGCGGGAGAAGAGGGGGGTGTGCGAGGCGAGGCCCGGCGAGAGAGCCGCGGCGGAAGAGGTGGTGCGGGCGAACATCGCCCTCCGCTTGGCCGAGGCGGACGGCGCTTGGCCCGGAGAGGGGGCGGTCTTGTTCCGCCTCTACCCCGTGCCCGACGCGTGGAGGGCCTTTTGCGAGTTGACCGCCCTGTATGCCGCCTTTTTCGGGCGGGGGCGGCCGCGGAAGTACTTTGTGCCCGACTACCGCGAACGCGCCCGCAGGGCGGGCGTGCCCTACGCCGGAGTGGAGATCCCTACCCCCGAGGAGGTTGCGCGGCGGGCCTTGATCTTGGAGGAGCGGCGGGCGGATTTCGGACGGGAGATCGCCCTCATCGCGCGCGGAAAATCGGCCGAATCCGACAGCGTTTATGCCTTTTCGAAAAAAGCCGCCAAAAATAAGGGCGTTTCCGAAGAATTGAAAATTTTGCCGGAGCGGAGCCCAGACGGCCTTGCGGCCGTCATCCGCGACTTCGGTTTGATGGAGATAGGATGACGAAAGAGGACATTTTGAGGGAGACGCAACTCTTTTTGCTCGATTTGGACGGGACCCTCTATATCGACGACGCGCCCATCGGCGAAATGCCGAAAACCCTGCAAACGCTGAGGGATATGGGCAAAAAATTGGTCTTTTTGACCAACAATTCCTCCAAAACGGAGGCCGAATACGAGAAAAAACTCCGCAGCATCGGCCTCTTCGAGGAGGGGGACGGCGTGTACACCTCCGCGACGGCCACGGAGGAATATTTGAAGGCGCACGAGAGGGGGAAACGGGTGTTTTTGCTCGGCACGGAGCCCCTGAAAGAGGAATTCCGCGCGGCGGGCGTCCCCCTCGACGAGGAGGACCCCGAGGTGTGCGTGCTCGCCTACGACGTGACCCTCACCTTTGAAAAAATGCGCAAATTCGACCGATTTTTGAGGAATGGGGTGCGGTTTGTGGCGACTCACCCCGACGACGTGTGCCCCACGCGGGACGGGAGCATGCCCGACGTGGGCTCCTTCCTCGCCCTGTTTGAGCGCTCCTCGGGCAGGAAGCCCGACCTCATCGTGGGCAAGCCCTTTCGCCTGATGGGGGAGGGCGCGGAGGCGCGCTACGGCGTGAAACGGGCCGCGATGTGCATGGCGGGCGACCGCATGCATACCGACATCCGCTTTGCAAGCAACAATAAAATGCACAGCGTTTTGGTGCTTTCGGGCGAAACGACGGCGGAAACGATGCACGATTTTCCCGACGTGCCCGACCTCGTTCTGCCCGATTTCAATGAAATTTTGCGCTGAGCGTTTGAAGAAACGCCCGCGCGCGGTATATTAAAGTATAGCCCTTGCGGCGACGGAGGTAAGAATGAAAGAATTTACGGTGACCGCTTCGCAGTACGCCCTGACGGCGGACCTCTCGGGCGAGATCGGCGCGGAGAACGCGGACGAGTTCTACGGCGCCTTCGAGGCCGCCTACGCCCCCTGCCCCCGCGACGTGGAATTTTGTTGCGATAAGTTGGAGTTTCTCGATTCCACGGCGCTCGGCACCTTTGTGAAAATTTCCAAGCAAGTGAAGGCGGACGGGCATGCCTTCCGCCTGAGAGGGCTCTTGCCGCGCATCAAAAAACTCTTTGTCTTGTGCGCCCTCGACCGCACAATGGAGATCGTGGAATGAAGGAGTTGATGACGCTTTCGTTCCCCCTCGGGAGCGATAAAATGACGACCGTGCGCCTTGCGACGGGCGGGCTGGGGGCCCTTGCCGGCCTCGGCCTCGACGACTGCGAGGACTGCAAAGTGTGCGTGACGGAGAGCCTTCTCCTTTTGATGCGCCGCGGTTACCGCGCCGCCCGCATTACGTTCGGCGAAGAGGACGGCCTCGGCGTGCGCGTCGAGGGCGAGGGGGAGAGCGCGGGCGCCCCCGCCGACGAGGACGAAATTTCCTTCGCCCTCCTCACCGCACTCAACGATTCCGTGCACATCGAAAACAGAGAGGGACGCCTTGCGGCGATCTCCTTCCGCTTCGGGAAAAAAGAATGACAGAGAACGAACTTTTCGCGAAATACAGGGAGACAAGGGACGTGAAACTGCGCAACGAGATCGTTGAGCGGTATTATTACGTGGCCGAGATCCTCGCGAAAAAGTTCGTGGGCAGAGGGGTGGAGTACGACGACCTCTTGCAGATCGCCTCCCTCGCCCTCATGAAGGGGGTGGAGCGCTTTGACGAGAGCAAGGGCGTGCGCTTTACGACCTACATCACCCCGACCATCGCGGGGGAGATCAAAAATTACTTCCGCGACAGTTCCCGCCTCGTCCATCTGCCGCGGCGGGTGGCGGAGGTGAAGAGCGCCGCACGGCAGGCCGCTGCGGACATCGCCGCCGAGACGGGCAGACCCGCTTCCGTCGGCGAGATCGCTTCGCGCATCGGCGAGAGCGAGGAAACGGTGATCCGCGCAATGGAAGCGGGGGGCGTCGTCTCCCTCGATAAGCCCGTGAAGGAGGGGGAGACCGCGAGCCTTGCCGACCTCCTTGCGGACGGGGAGGAGGCCTACGAGAGGCTGGAAGAGCGCGACGAGGTGGCCTCCGCCATAGAGACCCTCTCCGACGACGAAAAGAAAATGGTGAGCCTGCGCTTCGGCGAGGCGCTCTCCCAATCGGAAACGGCGCGGCGCATGGGGGTATCGCAAATGTATATCTCCCGCATGGAGCGCAAAGTTTTGCAGAAACTGAAAGAGAACATCAAAAAGAGCATAGCCGAAGGATGAAGTTTGAAATCGACGGTTACAACGCGCTGAAAGAGGCGCTTCACCTCATCTGCGCCGCGCTCTTCGCCGAAAACGTGCCCGAAGGCGCCGTGTTCGACAGCAAAGTGGTGGCAAATGAACTCATCGTGAACGCGCTCCGCTACGGCGGGGGCCGCGCCTATGTGAGCGTGCAGAGCGGGGACGGGGAAATACGCATCGCCGTGCGCGGCGCGAATGCCTTCCGCCCGCCCGAAAAGACGGAATGCTCCGCGGCGGACGCCGAACGCGGCAGAGGGCTCTTCCTCGTGGACGCCCTCTCCCTGCGGCGGGCGTACAGCGACGACGAGGGGATCATCGTCACCCTCGGGACGGGGGCGGAACGAACGTAAACGCATAATAAAAGAGGGAGCGCGGAGGGCGCTCCTTTTTTGCATGCCCGAAGGCGAAAAGACGGTTTAACCGAGTTTGCTGACGTAGGAATAGAGTTTATCGAGGAGAGGGGCGGAGATATCCTTGCGGAATTTGCCGAGATAGATGAACACCTTGCGGAAGAATTCATCGTTGTTCCCCCCGATGGCGTAGATGGGGAGCCCTTCGAATTTGCCCGCCTTGCACGCGATGAAGAGATCGCCGAATTCGTTCTTCTCCTGCGGGGTGAGGCTGTTGATGAAAGGATCGTAGGTGTATTGATCGGCGCTTGCATAGCCCGCGGGACGGGCGGGCGCCGCATTGCCGGCGCGGGCGGGCGCCGGATAGAGCACGGGAGCGGGCGGGGCGGCGTCGGGCTGTTCGCCCCGTGCGAGCGCTTCCATCCTGCGCTCAAATTCGCTGATGGGCTCCTCCTTCTTGGCGGGGTCTTCCTTCGCGGCCTCCGCAAGGAGAGGCAGGGCGCCCGAAGCGTCTCCTTCGGCAAGGAGAGGGGCCTCCTCTTTGGACTCGGCGGATCTGCCGTCCCGCGCGTCTCCTTCTCCGGAGAGGAAGAGGGGAGCGGGGGCGTCGGCGGGCGCTTCCTCCTCCGCGGCCTTTGCGCCCGCACCGCGGGAGGTGACCGCGAGGATCACCGTGAGGACGAATGCGGCCACGCTCAACGCCGCAAGGCCGATGGTGTAGTAGAGTTGCTGATCGAGGAAGAGCGCCCAGCGGCTCCCCGTGGCGGGCTGTGCGATGAACGCGACGACGGTGAGAAGAACGCCCGCAAGGAGAAGGACGAAGCGGAAGCAATCGAAGGCGTAACGCTTCCCCGAAGTGATGCGAAGAACGGAGAAAAAGATGTTGAACACGATGGCGACGATCAGGATGATCTCCGCCGCTTTGACGAACGCGCCGCTCCCGAAGGAGAAGAGTTCGGCCGTCACGAGGACGGTGAGGGAACCCGGATAGAGGACGAGGAAGGCGGCGAGCAGGGGCACGAGCAGGAGCAGTACGTTGGCGAAGCAACGCTTGTTCGACGCGATGGCGCCGATCGAAAGGAGAACGAGGGCGGCGAGGGCCACGATGGCCGTGGGGAGATCGCAGATCTCGCGCGTGGGGGCGATGGCGCCGAGCAAACTCGCCGCGCGGCTCATCTTATAATAACTCCAAAAGAAGAAGCCGCAATAGGAGAGGAACACGAGGACGCCCGAAACGAAGGCCGCCTTGCGCGCGCGCTTTTTTGCCGCGAGCGCAAGGATGAAGGCGATGACGGAGGCGACGACGGCCACGAACAATAAGAGGATGAGAGCGAGGTTGGCGAGGGTGGAAAGAACGGCCGACGCGCCGCCGTGGAAGGCGGCGGAAAACCCGATCGCCGCCAGAGATTTCAGATAGCCGACGGCATAGCCGACGAGAGAGCCTTCGAGGACGCCGGCGTTGAAAAATTCCACGGGCGCGAGGAAGGAAGCGACCTTGCCGAGAAGGCCGAGGAAGAGCCCGCCGACGGCGAGCACGGCAAAGAGAGCGGCCATCAGCCGCCAACCGGCCGCAGAGGGCGTTTTTTCTTTCTCCTCCGCCGCGTCGGGGGCTACCATGTCCGCATCCGGGCGTACTGCTTTTTCTTCATCCAAACGGCTGTCAATTCCTGCCAAGTCCATACATGTACCTCTCCAAATCGGTCTCACCCTTTTCGGGAAGCGATATTTTCATTCGGTTTCATTATAGCATCGTTTGATTTCGGTGTCAACAGGCTCGCCGAAAAAAACAAAATTTCTTCTTTTTTTGTGCAAATTCTCCGAAACGCGAGAAATTCTTTGTGGATTTTTTCAAAAATCGGGGGGATCCGAGGTAGTTTTTTCATCTTATTGCAAACTTCGGAATCAAATCTCTTGCTATTTTATCTCGGACATGGTATAATCGTTTTACGTTCGGGGCCCGAAAAACGGCGTTTTTTCGCCAATTTTTCGTCAAGGAGAATTTCGATCATGAACGATATGACTTCCGATCTCATGCAACTGCTCGGCGACATCCGCGCAAGGACGGGCGCCGACGTGCGCCTTTCCCCCGCGGGAGGGGAGGAAACGCCCTTTGAACTGACCTTCCGCGGCAGGAAAATTCCGGCGTGGATCGCGGGCATGGGTGCCACGGCCGAGCGGGAAGCCCGCCTTGTGGAGTACCTTGTGGAGAGTGCGGGAGAGGCGCGCGCCGTCCCCGACAAGCGGGACGAACTCAAAAGCATTTTGCTCGGCGAGGGCAACGATTGGAGCGCCTTTCGCTTTCTTACCAAGCACAATTTTGCCGACGGCACCTGTTTCGCCCTTGACCTCGTTCCCGAAAAGAGGCTGAACGAGGCCGCACAGCACGTGGAGCGCTGTCTCGACGGGCGTGACATGAGCGCCGTGATGGACGACATGCGCATTGCCGTCGTCCGCTTTGCCGAGGAGGGGCAGTCGGCCTACGAATTCGGGCAATTCCTCGCCCAATCGCTCTATGAGGAGACGGGCGTCCGCGCCGGGGTGGGCATCGGGTGCGAGGTGCGCTCCTTTTCCGAGATCTCCCTTTCCTATAACCAGGCGGCGACCGCCGTGCGCATGAGCGGCATTTTCCACGCCAAAGGAGAGGTGCATTCCTACCGCGAATATCTCCTCGTGCGCCTTTTGGAAGAGGTGCCGAAGGCGAAACTTTCGGATTGCTTGGAGCAATTCCGCATGGAGGGGGCGGCCGAGATCTTCGAGGACGAGGACATGGCCGCGACGGCGGAGGAATTTTTGGAATCCAGCCTCAACATTTCCGAGACGAGCCGCAACCTCTACATGCACCGCAACACCCTCATGTACCGCCTCGACAAGATCGAGCGGCTGACGGGGCTGAACATCAGAAAATTTTCGGATGCGGTCACCTTCCGCGTGATCGGCATTCTGTATAAATTGTTGCAGGCGTGACCGGAACGCGGCGCCGCCGCAAAGGAGACGGAATGGAACAAAATACGGAAAATGGGCAAAAAGAGGAAAACGCTGTTGTTTCCGAGCCCCAAAAACAAAAGAAAAAGATCGCGATGCGTGTGGGTTTTATCGTCCTCGCGCTTCTTTTTCTCGTTGCGGCTTTTCTCGGCGGGTTCGCGGCCGGACGGAGCGGGGTGGACGGGCAGGAGAGGAGCCTTTTATGGATGATCGACGCGGTGGAAAAGAATTACCGCGAGGAGGTCTCCCGCGACGAACTCTTCGACCGCCTCTACGACGCGTTGGAACTCGATAAATTCTGTACCCACTACACGCCTGAGGAACTTACGGACGTGCTCGACGAGAGCGAAGGGCACAATTCGGGCTACGGCCTCTCCCTCACCACCGAAAACGGCGCGGTGCGCGTCGTGCGCGTCATCCAAAATTCTCCCGCCGCGTTTGCGGGGCTGAAAAAGGGGATGTACGTCTATTCCTGCGGAGCGGGGGACGCGGCGACAAGTTCCGCGGTCATCGCCTACCTCAACGGCGAAACGGGGACGGCCACCCTCTCCTGCGGATTTTCCTCCGACGGGAGCGACGCGCGCGACGTCTCCATGCAACGCGCCGCCTATCTCGCCTCCTACTGCGTCTATTCGGACAGCGATAAGACCTTTTCCTTCCGCGGCGACGAGGGGCTCGTCCTGACCGAGACGGGAGAGGGGACGGAGGGCCTGCCCGCGGATACCGCCCTTGTGACGTTGATGCAATTCGAGGGCAACGCGGATCAAGAATTTACGGCTTGTCTTAATAAAATGAAGGAACGGGGGAGGAAAAACCTCATCCTTGACCTGCGCGGAAACGGCGGAGGATATCTGACGCTTTTCTGCGGGATCTCCGCGCACCTTTTGCGCAACGCGGAGGGAAGGGCCCCGCTTATCGCCGAGGCGCGCTTCCGCGACGGCAGGGTGCATAGATACACGGCCTCCGGGAACGATTTCTATTCCTATTTCTCCGCCGATTCCGAAGTGCGCGTCCTCGCCGACGAAAGTACCGCTTCGGCCTCCGAAGCCCTCATCGGCGCCCTCATCGGCTACGGCACCTGCGATTACGGCGATATTTACGTGCGCAAGGGGGAGGGCCTCGCCAAGACCTACGGGAAGGGGTTGATGCAGTCCCGCCTCGTCGCTCCCGACGGCAACGCCATGATGCTGACGGTTGCCGACATCTATTGGCCGAACGGAATTTGCATCCACGACAAGGGGATCACCGAAGAGGACGGCGCGGTGCCCGTTTCCGCTCCGTTCCTGCCCGGAGAGCGGGATGTGTTTTTGGAGAGCGTCCTGCGCACTCTCCCCTAAATCTCACAGCGTTTTAAGTATTCGTCCAATAAACCGAGGGAGCCGAGCGTTTCGGAGCGGCTCTCTTTTTGTTTGTCTTTTTGAGCGGGCGCTCCCTTTTCCGCCTCCGCTCCGCCCGCGGCGGCGGGGGATGCGGCGGGCGCATCCTGTTGCAAAAGGGCGGTGAGGAACGCGCGGTTTTCCCGGTAAAAGCCGAGAAAATTTTGGAGGGCATTCTTCAAAGAGGGATCCTTTTCGAGCGCGGAGAGTAAGAACAGCAAGAGGAGCATATCCATAGTTTCATGGTATGCCGCTGTCAAAAAAGCCGTTCGTCTCATAGGATGGAGGGTGAGGTGTCTATGAAGGATTTCGCAAGTTATGAAGGCGGAAAGGAGAAGGACGCGCAGGCGTGGATCGACGAGGCCAACGCGGTGGCCGCGCAGTATGCGGGTAAGGGCGAAAACGAAATTTTGCGCGCCATTTACGCGCGCGCGGTCGAGGGCAAGCGCAACGGTACGCTCACCAATGAGCAGATCGACGAATTTTACGCCCGTTTTTCCTCCATGCTCGACGGCGCACGCAAAAAGCGGCTCAAAAAAATCGTGGAAGAACTCAAACGGATGTAGTCAGAGGCATTTGAGCGCGGCGACGAGCGTTTCGACCTCCTTCATGCCTTGAAAAGGGGAAAAGGAGGCGCGCACGAGGCCGTCGGGAAAACTCCCGAGGGCGCGGTGGGCGAGCGGGGCGCAATGGAGCCCGCCGCGGACGGCGATCCCGAAGCGGTCGGACAGGATCTGCGCCACCTCCTCTGATTGGAGGCTCTCGTGGGCAAAGGAGGCAATGCCGCACGGGTTGGGGGAAGTGCGGAGCGCAATCGTTTTCACGCCGCGGATGCGCTCGGCAAAGGCGGTAGTGAGGGCGAGGAGGCGGGCGGCGAATTTTTCCCGCCCGGCGCGGACGAGGAGAGCGCCTTCGAAGAGGGAGGCGATGGCGGGGTAGGAGAGGGTGCCGCTTTCAAGGCGGTCGGGGTAGAACGCGGGCATGCCGAGGAGGCGGCTTTCGCTCCCCGTCCCGCCGAAGAGGATGGGGTCGGGGTCGAGCCGCTCCGAAAAGAGGAGGGCCGCCGCGCCCTGCATGGCGTGCAGTCCCTTGTGACCTGCGAGGGCGAGCCCGTCGAGTCCCTGCTCCTTCATGGAGAGGGGGAGGTGCCCCGCGGCTTGTGCGCCGTCCGCAATGAGGAGGACGCGCTCGGGCAAAAGGGCGCGCACGGCGGCAAGGTCGGGCCCTTCTCCCGTCACGTTGGAGGCGGCCGTCACGTAGACGGCGCGCGTATTCGGCTTGACGAGGGCGGCGATCGTTTCGGGTAACATCCTCCCGCCCGTGAGGGGCGCGACGTCGTAGGTGATGATCCCCTTCTCCTTCATGGATTCGAGGGGGCGCAACACGGAGTTGTGTTCGAGGCAGGTGCACACGGCGTGGTCGCCCTCTTTCAGCACCCCCAAAACGGCGAGGTTGAGGGCCTCGGTGCAACTCCGCGTGAACACGACGCGCTCATATCCGTAGCCGCCGAAGAGGGAGGAGAGAAGTTCGCGGCAGGCAAACACGCGCTCCGCAAGGGCGATGGAGAGGGCATGGCCGCTCCGCCCGGGATTGGCGCAGGATTTCATGGCGGCGGCGACGGCGGCCTGCACCGAAGCGGGCTTGCATCCGCCCGTCGCGGCGTTATCGAGATAGATCATGGCTTGCTCCTTGACGTAAACTAACCTATTATACGAAGGCAGGAAAAATATCATGACGATGTTGGCGGTTTTCAGGTCGCGCGCGCAGTCGCTCGACTGCGTTTCCCGTTTGCGCGGCGAGGGGGTCCCCGCGCAGGCCGTATCCACCCCCAAAGAGGCGGGCGTGGGGTGCGGCGTCTCGGTCAGATTCGACGAGGCCTTTTTGCCCCGCGTTTCGGCCCTCCTCAAACGGCGCGCCTATTCTTCCTTTTCGGGGATCATGAGGCGCGCGGGGAATACCTTTGTTTTTTTGTAAAGACTTGCAATTTTTGTTGCGGCGCGGTATAATCGGGGTATGGAAGCAAAGGAAGAAATTTTGAAAACGCTGGCCGCGCTCTATCCGGACGCCCGCCCCGCGCTCCGCTTTTCCGATCCGTACGAACTTCTTGTCGCCGTCATTCTGTCGGCGCAGTGCACGGACGAGCGGGTGAACAAGGTGACCGAAGTTTTGTTCCGCGAACACAATACCCCCGAGCGCATGGCCGCTTTGACGCAGGAGGAACTCGAAGGGTACATCTATTCCTGCGGCTTTTACCGCATGAAGGCGGCGCACATCCTTTCGGCCTCCCGCGATATCCTTCAAAAATTCGGCGGCAAGGTGCCGGGCACCCTCGAAGAGTTGCAGACCCTCGCGGGCGTGGGGAGAAAGACGGCCAACGTCGTCTACTCCGTCGCGTTCGGCGGGGACGCCATCGCCGTGGATACCCACGTGTTCCGCGTCTCCAACCGTTTGGGTCTTTCGGAGGGCAAGACGCCCGAGGAGGTGGAAAAGGGGCTCATGCGCGCCATTCCCCAAAAGGATTGGTCGAAGGCGCACCACTGGCTCATCTATCACGGGCGGCGGGTATGCCATTCGCAGAGGCCGATGTGCGGGGATTGCGCCCTCGCCGCGTGGTGCAAATTTTATCTCGGAAAACGATCGAACGACGGAAAGGAATAAAAAGCGCCTCCCGCGTCCATAACGGACGCAGGAGGTTTTTTTATGACCAATTTGACGGCCAAAGACTTGGATGTTCTGAGCCACATTCTTACGGGAGAGGAAATGGCGTGCAAAAAGGCGCGCATTTACGCCAACACGCTGACCGACGTTGCGCTTGCCGGGGAAATGGAGCGCATCGCAAACGCACACGCGGAACGCTTTTCCGCACTCTTTGCCATGCTGAACGGAGGGAAAAAATGAAACAGAGCAAAAAAGATACGACTCTTTCCGAAAAAGATGCGCTTCAAGATCTGCTCGATTGCGAAAAACTCCTCATGGGCTACTATTCCAACGCCCTCATCGAGGGCAGTTGCCGCCCTTTCCGCAGGGAGATCCTGAAAAATTACACCGCAAACGCCGATACGCAGTTTGCCGTGTTCGAGCAGATGCTCTCCCGCGGGTATTACGAGGTACAGCCGGCCGCGAAGATGCTCATTGACCAAAAAACGGATACTTTTTCCAAAGTGCTCAAACAAATCGCCGCGGGATGAGCCCGCCGCAGACGCGAAAAGAATAAGAGGGCGGAAAACCGCACAAACTCCTTCGGGAGGCGGAACATGCCGAAAAAGAAGAAAAAAGGGGCCAAATATGCCCACAACCCCAAGTATTCCATGATCTATCCCGACGCGGACAACCGCGACGACGGGGTGGTCTCGACGGGGCAAAGCTGAAAGAAGCGCAAATTCCCTCCGGCCGGCGCCGGGGGGAAAATTTTTTGAAAAAACGCTCCGTTTTCGGGGTTTTGCTTCCTTTTTGTTTCGGGGCATAAGCATTTCTTCTGCCGAAAATCGCGTCAAACGGTTGACATATTGCGCGTGTGACTATATAATAATGAAAAAACGATAATGAAAAACGGCGGGGAGGATCTTCGCCGCAATGGGAACGAAAACGGACGGCGGGGCAGACGAATGGAGATCACGGTCCGCACACGGCAATTGTTTGATTTGACGCACACCGCCGCGGGAGAATATCTTGCGCGGTTCGAATATCCGTGGGAAGCGCTCGCGGGGCTTGCGGAATTCATCGCAGAACTCGGAAAAGGGCTCGGCGACGATTATATCCGCCGCTCCGAGGGCGTTTATGTGCACAAAACGGCGAAAATCGCCCCGACCGCCTACTTGGGCGCCCCCTGCATCATCGGGGCGGACACAGAAGTGCGCCACTGCGCTTTTATCCGCGGCGCGGCGCTCGTGGGGGAGGGGTGCGTCGTCGGCAATTCGACGGAACTCAAAAACTGCATCCTCTTCGACGGCGTGCAGGTCCCCCATTACAACTATGTGGGGGACAGCATCCTCGGCTACAAGGCCCATCTGGGGGCGGGGGCGGTGACCTCCAACATCAAGGCCGACCGCACCCCCGTCTTTATCGGGTGCGGCGAAGAGAGGATCCCCACGGGCAGGACAAAGGTGGGGGCGATGCTCGGCGATTTCGTTGAGGTCGGTTGCAACAGCGTACTCAACCCCGGGACGGTGGTGGGGAGAAGGTCGAGCGTCTATCCGCTCTCCTCCCTCCGCGGCGCCTATCCCGCAGATCACATCATCAAGGACGGCGGCACGGTCATCCCCCGCCGCTGACCGAAAAACAACGGAGAAATTATGTCGAAATATTTCGGGACGGACGGCTTCCGCGGCGAAGCCAACGTGACGCTTACGGCCGACCACGCCTACCGCGTCGGAAGGTTCATCGGAAGGTACTTATCGGAACGGTGCAAACAGGGACGGCCCCGCGTCGTCGTCGGAAAGGATACAAGACTTTCAAGTTATATGTTCGAGTACGCCATCGTGGCGGGCCTCGTCGCTTCGGGCGCCGACGCCTACATGATGCACGTTACCACGACGCCCTCCGTCGCCTTCATCGCGCGCACCGACAAGTTCGATTGCGGCGTCATGATCTCGGCGAGCCACAACGCGTTCAGCGATAACGGCATCAAACTTCTGAACGGGCAGGGCGAAAAGGAAAACGGCGAGATGATAGGCCTCTTGGAGGACTACCTCGACGGCAAGCCCGTGCCCCTGCTCCGTGAGGGGGAACTGCCCTTTGCGAAGGGGGCCGAGATCGGCAGGATCATCGATTATACTTCGGGCAGAAACCGCTACATCGGCTATCTCATCGCCCTCGGCATGTATTCCTTCCGCGGCCTCAAAATCGGCCTCGACTGCGCCAACGGCGCTTCGTGGAACATCGCAAAATCGGTGTTCGAAGCCCTCGGCGCGACGACTTACGTCATCAACAACCAGCCCGACGGCACCAACATCAACAGCAATGGGGGTTCCACCCACCTCGAAGGGCTCCAAAAACTCGTGAAAGAGCAAAAACTCGACGTGGGATTCGCCTTCGACGGCGACGCCGACCGGTGCCTCTGCGTGGACGAAAAGGGGAGGGCGCTTACGGGCGATCACATCCTCCTCGCCTGCGCGAAGTACATGAAGGAGCGCGGAAAACTCATCAACAACACCGTCGTCACGACGGTCATGAGCAATTTGGGGCTGTACAAGGCGCTCGACGAGGCGGGCATCGCCTATGACAAAACGGCGGTGGGCGATAAATACGTCTATGAATCCATGCGCGAGCACGGGAGCCGTTTGGGCGGCGAGCAATCGGGCCACATCATCTTTTCCAAATACGCAACGACGGGCGACGGCATCCTCACGAGCCTCAAATTCATGGAAGTCATGATCGCCCAAAAGACGACGGCCTCCAAACTCTACGATATGATGCAGGTGTACCCGCAGGCGCTCGTCAACGTGACCGTGGAGGACAAGACCGCGGTGGAAGGGGATGCGCGCGTGCAGGCGGCCATTGCCGAAACGGAGCAAAAACTGGGCGGCGAGGGCAGGGTGCTCGTGCGCGGCTCGGGTACGGAACCCCTCGTCCGCGTGATGGTGGAGGCTCCTTCCCAAAAGGAATGCAAACGGTATGCGGAACGGATCGCTTCCGCCGTGCGGGCGGCGGACCGCTCCGCCAAGAAAGGATCCTGAAAGGGACCATCGGAGAAAATTATGTGCGGCATTGTCGGATACATCGGAAAAAAACAAGCCGCCCCCATTCTGTTGGAGGCGCTGAAAAAATTGGAGTACCGCGGGTATGATTCCGCGGGCCTTGCCGTGCGCTCGGATGGCGGCGAGGTGAACGTCATCAAAACGCAGGGGAGGCTCTCCAAACTCTGCGATCGCACCCAAAACGGCACGGCCGTCGAGGGCACCTGCGGCATCGGGCACACCCGTTGGGCGACCCACGGCGAGCCCAGCGAGGAGAACGCCCATCCCCACAAGTGCATGGACGGCACGGTGACCGTCGTGCACAACGGCATCCTCGAAAATTACAGGGAACTGCGCGAAAAACTCGTGCGGAACGGATATACCTTCTATACCCAGACGGATACCGAGGTCATTGCCGATCTGCTCGATTATTACTATAAAAAATATAAGGCGGGCCCCGTGGATACCATCGCGCGCTTCATGATGCGTGCGCGCGGCTCCTATGCGCTCGCCGTGCTCTTTAAGGACTGCCCGGACGATATCTACGTTGCCCGCAAGGATAGCCCCATGATCATCGGCGCGGGCAGGGGGGAATATTTCATCGCGTCCGACGTGCCCGCCATCCTCAAATACACCAAGCGGGTGTACTACATCGAGAACGGCGAAATGGCGCGCATCGGGCGGGAGAGCGTGGAATTTTACAACATCGACCGCGAGCCCGTCGAAAAGCACTGCGTCCGCGTCAAAATGGACGAAAACGCCGCCGAAAAGGGGGGCTACGAGCACTTCATGATCAAGGAGATCCACGAGCAGCCCAAAGCGGTGGAACTCACCCTCAATTCCTATCTCAACGGGGAGTACGTGGATTTTTCCGATTGCAAACTGACCGATAAATTTTTACAGACGGATGAGATCGTCATTGTCGCCTGCGGCTCCGCCTATCACGTGGGCGTCGTCATCCAGTACGTCGTGGAAAAGCTGGCCCGCATTCCCGTGCGGGTGGAACTCGCCTCCGAATTCCGCTACCGCGATCCCGTCCTCGGCAAGAACGCCCTCGTCGTCGCCATCAGCCAGTCGGGCGAGACGGCGGATACCCTCGCCGCCGTGCGGGAGGCAAAGGAGCGCGGCGTTAGGACCCTCGCCATCGTCAACGTGCGGGGCTCCTCCATTGCCCGCGAGGCGGACAGGACCATCTATACCTTTGCGGGGCCCGAGATCGCCGTCGCCACCACAAAGGCGTACAGCACCCAACTCGCCGTCGGCTACCTTCTCGCGCTCGAATGGGCGCGCATCGAGGGGAGACTGGACGACGTGCAGTGCGCCGCCTACATCGAAGAACTCCGCTCCCTTCCGCAGAAGATCGAGGAGATCCTCCAAAACAAAACGCCCATCCAAAAGTTTTCCGCCGACCATCCCACGATGAAGGACGTCTTTATGATCGGCCGCGGCATCGATTACGCCATTTGTATGGAAGGGGCTTTGAAACTCAAAGAAGTGAGTTATGTCCACACCGAGGCGTACGCGGCGGGCGAATTGAAGCACGGCACCATCAGCCTCATCGAGGAGGGCACCCTCGTCGTGGGCGTGCTCACCCAGCGCGGCGTATCCGAAAAAACGGCGAGCAACCTCGAAGAGGTCCGTTCGCGCGGGGCGTTCATCGTGACCGTCGCCTTCGAAGGGGACAAGATCCCCGTCGAGGCAAACGGCGCGTACACCGTGCCCGCCACGGACGAGTTGTTTGCGGCGAGCCTCATCGTCGTTCCCCTGCAACTGTTCGCCTATTACGTCAGTCTGCAACGGGGGCTCGACGTAGATAAGCCCCGCAACCTCGCCAAGAGCGTGACGGTGGAGTAGTCAGCGGTTTTTGTGTTGGAAGAGCGCCATGCCCATTACGCCGATCGCGCCTCCGACGACGCAACCCACGGCAATTCCAATCCAAATCATAAGATCCCTCCCGTTTATTTTGTAACGACGGACGGAAAAATATATAGAGAAACGTTGTATTGTCATCCTATGACGGAAAGAAAATTTGCGTTCCCGCGCACGAAAGAGGGCGTATGTACAGTCACTTTTTCAAGAGGATATTCGACGTCGTTTTGAGTTTTTTCGCGATCATCGTGTTTGCGCTCCCGATGGGGGTCATCGCGCTCGCCGTCCGTTGCGATAGCAAGGGACCCGCGCTGTTCCGCCAAAAAAGGGTGGGGCGGAAGAAAAAGCCCTTTACGCTGTTGAAATTCAGAACGATGCGCACCGACGCTCCGCACGATGCGCCGACCCACGAATTGAAGGATGCGGAACATTGCATCACAAAGGTGGGCCGCTTTCTGCGGAAGACGTCCCTCGACGAGATCCCGCAGATTTTCAATATTTTTGCGGGGCAAATGTCGATCATCGGCCCCCGTCCCGTCCTGCTCAACCAAACGGAACTCATCGACGAGCGCGAGAAATGCGGCGCAAACGATATCCGTCCCGGTCTTACGGGTTGGGCGCAGGTCAACGGGCGGGATATTTTGGCGAGCAACGATATGGATAAGGCCCGCTACGACGGCGAGTATGCCCGGAAGATCACCTTTGCAAAGGATTTCAAGATCTTCTTCAAGACGGTGGGGCAGGTGTTCCGCGGCGCGGATATCGTGGAAGGCGACTCCGTAACAAAGCGGGGGGGGAGGATACTACTACCGAGTAAAATACCGATATATGCTCTGTTGATTTCACCGTGAACGGTGAAAAACATGAAACACGGAAAGCAAATCATCCAAAAATGCCGATTCCGGTCATCGTGGGGCAGAGCGTATGTACAGATATTTTTTGAAGAGAGTATTCGATATCGTTTTCAGTTTTTTTGCAATCATCGTGTTTGCATTGCCGATGGCGGTCATTGCGATCGCCGTCCGTTGCGATAGCAAGGGGCCCGCGCTTTTCAAAACGAAGCGGGTCGGAAAAGGGGGCAAACCCTTCAAATTTTATAAATTTAGGAGCATGCGCACCGATGCTCCGCGCGATTGCGCGCCCCGCCTTTTGCATGAGAATTACATCACAAAAGTGGGCGCTTTTTTGCGCAAGACGAGTTTGGACGAATTGCCCCAACTCTTCTGTATTTTCGTCGGGTCGATGTCCGTCATCGGTCCCCGTCCCGCGGGTCTGTCGGAGACCGATTTGGTCGCCGCCCGCGAAAAATACGGCGCAAACGGCGTCCGCCCCGGCCTGACGGGTTGGGCGCAGGTCAACGGGCGGGACATTCTCGCGAGCGATGTGGAGCGGAAGGCCTTTTTCGACGGCGAATATGCCCGGAAGATCACCTTCGCAAAGGATTTCAAGATCTTTTTCAAGACGGTGGGGCAGGTGTTCCGCGGCGCGGATATCGTGGAAGGCGATGCGGTCATGAAGCAGGAAGAAAAGGGGGCTCAACCTTTGCAAAATGGGCAAACGGGGGAGGAAAATCCCCTTCGGACGGAAGAGGAAACAAGAGAAGAAAAAGAATGACGAAACAGAAAAAGCGCCGCGTTTTGCGGCGCTTTTTGCGTAAAAATTTTCAAACGTTGAAGCGGAAGAGCACGACGTCGCCGTCCTTCATCACGTAGTCTTTGCCCTCGGAGCGCACCTTGCCCTTTTCCCGCGCGCCGTTGTATCCGCCGCATTCGAGGAGGGTCTCGTAGTCCACCACTTCGGCGCGGATGAAGCCCTTTTCAAAGTCGCTGTGGATCTTTCCCGCCGCCTGCGGGGCTTTGGTGCCCGCCGCGATCGTCCACGCGCGGGTCTCCTTTTCGCCCGCCGTGAGGTAGGAGATGAGCCCCAAAAGGGCGTAGGAGGCCTTGATGAGTTTACTCAGCCCGCTCTCTTTCAGCCCGAATTCCTCCAAAAACAGAGCGGCGTCGTCGGGGTCCATTTCGGCGAGTTCCTCCTCCGTCTTGGCGCAGACGACAATGACGCCCGCATGATGCATCGCGGCATATTCTTTCACCGCACGCACGAGGGGGAGGCTGTCCTCGTCCGCGCCCATGTCCTTTTCCGCGATGTTTGCGCAGTAAACGACGGGCTTGGAGGAGAGGAGGAAGAGATTGTCGAGCATGGCTTTCTCCTCGTCGGTCACGGCAAGGGCGGAGGCGGGCAGTCCCTTGTCGAGGTGGGCGAGCAGTTTTTCGAGGAAGGCAAATTCGGCCGCGGCGTTTTTGTCGGCGCCGCCGCGGGCCGCGTTGCGGATGCGGTCCTGCCTCTTTTCCACGGCTTCCACGTCGGCGAGGATAAGTTCCAAATTGATGGTCCCGATGTCGCGCACGGGGTCGATGGAGTTCTCCACGTGGGTGACGTTTTCGTCCTCGAAGCACCTGACAACGTGCACTACGGCGTCCACTTCGCGGATGTGCGAAAGAAATTTATTGCCCAGCCCTTCGCCGCGGCTTGCGCCCTTCACGAGCCCCGCGATATCGACGAATTCGATGACGGCCGGGGTCACTTTTTTGGAATTGTAGAGGGCGGCAAGTTTATCGAGGCGCTCGTCCGGCACGGCGACGACGCCCACGTTGGGCTCGATGGTGCAGAAGGGATAATTGGCCATTTCCGCACCTGCGTGGGTAATGGCGTTGAACAAGGTGGATTTTCCTACGTTGGGCAAGCCCACAACTCCTAATTTCATGGGTAACTCCTTATGCGTTCGGGGATATTCTACCATAATTTTCCCGTTTTGACAACCGAAAGACTTGCCGTTTGCGGGAAAAAGTAATATAATGGAAAAAGTTAAGGAGCGTCTATGGATTACAGAACTTACATTGCGGAACGCCTGCCCGCTACGGGCATGGAAAAGGGGGAACTCGCCGAACTCATCGCCGTCCCTCCCGATCCCTCGATGGGCGATTACGCCCTGCCCTGCTTCAAATTCGCAAAAATTCTGCACAAATCTCCCGCCCTCATCGCCGAAGAACTTGCGGCGCAATATCCCGCGGACGACGTCGTGTGCGGGGCGGAGGCGGCGGGCGGCTACGTCAATTTCCGCATTGACCGCCGCGCGTTCGCAACCTCTTTTTTCCGCACGTTTGAGGGGGAGGAAAGGGGGGCGGGCTACGGCTCCTCGGAGGAGGGCGCGGGCAAGACGGTGTGCATCGACTATTCCTCGGTGAACATCGCCAAGCCCTTCCACATCGGGCACCTCTCCACCACGGTGCTTGGGGCTGCGCTCTACCGCATTTTCAAATATTTGGGTTACAAGGTCGTCGGCATCAACCACCTCGGCGACTACGGCACGCAATTCGGCAAACTCATCTCCGCCTACAAAAAGTGGGGGAATCGGGAAGAAGTCGAACGGGGCGGCATCCACGCCATCAACGATCTCTACGTCCGCTTCAACAATGAGGCGACAGAGGAGATGGAGCGGGAGGCGCGCGAAAATTTCCGCCTCATCGAGAGCGGCGACGGGGAGGCGAACGCCCTTTTCGAGTGGTTCAAATCGCTCACAATGGCCTACGTCGGCAAAATTTACGATCGTCTCCGCGTCACCTTCGATAGTTACGCGGGTGAACGCTTCTACCTCGATAAAATGGGGCCCGTCATCGACGAACTCAAAGAAAAGGGCCTCCTCGTGGAGAGTCAGGGCGCGCAGGTCGTCGACCTCGAAGCCTATGGCATGCCGCCCTTCATCGTGCTCCGCTCGGACGGCGCCTCCCTCTACGGCACCCGCGACCTTGCCGCGGCCTTCTACCGCAAAAAGACGTACAATTTCGAAAAATGCCTCTACGTCGTCGCCTATCAGCAAAACCTGCACTTCAAACAACTCTTTAAGGTGCTCGAACTCATGGGTGAGGATTGGGCGAAGGATATGGTCCACGTCGCCTACGGCATGGTCTCTTTGGAGGACGGCGCCATGTCCACCCGCAAGGGCAAGGTCGTCTGGCTCGAAGACGTCATCGACCGTTGCGTCGAAAAGGCGGAAAAGGTGCTCGAAGAGAAGAACCCCGCCCTCGAAAACAAGGCGGACGTCGCCGAAAAGGTGGGGGTGGGAGCCGTCATCTTCGGCGCCCTCTACAACAGCAAGATCAAGGATATCGTCTTTTCCTACGATAAGGCGCTCAATTTCGACGGCGAAACGAGCGTCTACGTGCAATATACCTGCGCGCGGTGCGCTTCGGTGCTCGAAAAGGCCAAATCCCTGCCCCTCGGCAACAAGTCGGCGGCCGACCTCGGCGGGCGCGAATTCGAACTCGCCAAAGCGCTCGCCTCCTTCCCCGATACCGTCAAGGCGGCGGCGAAGAATTACGAGCCGAGCGTCATCGCCCGTTGGTGCGTGGATACGGCGCAGACTTTCAACAAATTTTATCTCGATTGTCCCATCGCGCAGGCGGAAAACGCCGATCTGCGCGCCCTGCGCGTCCATCTGACCCGCGCCGCCCTGTCCGTGCTCACGCGGGGGCTTTCCTTGCTCGGCATCGGCGTCCCGGAGAAGATGTGATGCAGGCCGTTTTTTTCGATCTCGACGGCACCCTCCTCGATACATTGCCCGATATCGCCTATTCCCTCAACGAAACGCTCGCCGCCTTCCGCTATCCCACCTGTCCGCTTGCACAAGTGCGCATGTTTGTGGGGGATGGGGCCAAAAAACTCGTCGCGCGCGCCCTTCCCGCGGGTGCGGAAAACGTCGATGCGGTCTATGCCGAATTCCGTAAAAATTACGGCGCGAGCGCGCACGGCCGCACCTCTCCCTACGCGGGCATGGCGGAACTTTTGAACGGTCTCAAAGGGCGCGGCGTCAAACTTGCCGTCATCACCAATAAGCCGCAGGAGGCGGCGCGGACCTCCGTCGAAAAATTCTACCCCGGCGTATTCGGCTATATCGGCGGGGACAGTGGCAACTTCCCCTGCAAGCCCGATCCCGCCCTCACCCGCTACTGCGCGCTCAAACTGCGCGTCGCCCTTCGCGACTGTGTGTTCGTGGGGGACGGCGAGGCCGATATCGGCACGGCGCACAACGCGGGCATGCGCAACGTATGCGCCCTTTGGGGGTACCGCACGCGGGAGCAACTCGCCGCGGCGGGGGGCAGGGTGTTCGCGGCGAGCCCCGCGGACCTCGCAAAGATCCTCGAAAATTTTTGATAAATTCGTTGAAATCCGTTTCGGATTGTGCTATAATTCCTATAAATCAATAAAATCATAAAAAGGAGAAAAAATACCATGAAAAGATGTGCGATTTGCGGCGAAATCGTCGCGGACGATGTGACGGAGTGCCCCGTCTGTCACGCCAAGCAGTTTGTCCCCGTCGAGGAGGCGAAGTTTGCCTGCGAGCACCATGTCGGCGACGGCAAGGTGGAAGATCGGGAGGTCATGGAGGGGCTCCGCGCCAACTTTGCGGGCGAGTGCACCGAAGTGGGCATGTACCTTGCGATGGCGCGTGTTGCCGAGCGCGAGGGCTATCCCGAGATCGCCGAAGCCTACAAACGCTATGCGTTTGAGGAGGCGGAGCACGCCAGCAAGTTTGCGGAACTTCTCGGCGAGGTCGTCACCGACAGCACCAAGAAGAATCTGGAACTGCGCGCGGCGGCCGAGGCGGGCGCGTGCGAGGGCAAGTTGAAACTCGCCAAGCGCGCGAAGGAATTGGGCTACGACGCCGTTCATGATGCCGTTCACGAAATGGCGAAGGACGAAGCGCGCCACGGCGCAGGTTTCAAGGGCCTTTTGAAGCGTTATTTCAACGCATAACAGGGTTTTTACCGAAGAAAAACGTCCGAAAAAGGGGGACGGGCCATTGCGCCCGTCCCTTCGATTTTGCCTTTTTTCCTTGTTTGCGTCCCCGCCCCGTTTTTTCCGTTTTCCGCCCCCGTTTGCCCATTTTGCAACCCGTTTGCCCCTTTTCCGCGTCCGCAAACCTCTTTTCCGCCCCTCAAAATCCCTTCCCCGCGTTCTCAAACTGCGTTTTCCCTTCCAAAAGAGGAACAGACCCGCAACAAACGCCGCGGGTCTGCCCGAAATGGAGAGGAAATCTTCGCACGGCTGGGACCGTGCGTTTTCTTGGCGGAAGGGTCTCCGCCCTTATCGTCGGCAAACGTTTTTCCCGTCCGCCAAAGCCATTGTACCGCGCCGCCCGCCCGAATGCAACCTACTCTTCGTTCAAACCGCTCTATTTTGGCCTCTTTTCTCGGTAGAGTTCGAAATTCACACTCTACTCACAGTAGAATTGTTGACTTTTTCACAAAAAAGGGTTATACTCTCAACTATGGAAGATCAAGATTTGCTCGCAATGACGATCGGGCAGAACATCATGCGCCTGAGGAAGATGGCTAACATGACCCAACTCGATCTGGCGGAAAGGCTCAACTATTCGGATAAATCCATCTCCAAGTGGGAGCAGGGCAACGGCGTTCCGGATGTGCGTATTCTGGTGCAACTTGCCGAACTTTTCAACGTTTCGGTGGACGATCTCGTCCGCGAGCATCCCGAAAAGGAGGTCCTGCCCCGCAACACCCGCCTATTGCGGCGCATCATCATCCTGTCCCTTTCGGTGGGGCTGTGCTGGCTGGTGGCCGTCGTGGGTTTCGTGCTCTGCCGCATCCTCTCCGCGCTCCCGTACGTATGGCTCTTTTTCCTCTACGCCGTGCCCGCTTCGGCCATCGTCGTTTTGGTATTCAGTTGTATTTGGGGGTGGAAGTGGGCGCGCATCGTCTCCCTCTCCGTCCTCATCTGGACGGTCCTCGCCGCCGTCTACGTCACCTCCTATTTGTACGGGCACGAGGAGATCTGGCTCATCTTTCTCATCGGCGTGCCCCTCCAAGTTTTGGCGCTCTTCTTTTTCGTGTGGTGGAAGAGGGCGCACACCTTCCGCTTTTTCCGCAAAAAATGAAGTACGGGCGCGCTTTACGGCGCGCCTTTTGAAAGGATTTTTATGAAGATCATTCCACTCCCCGCCTCGGCGGAACGGCAAAAAAAGAAGCGCGCGTCCCTCGCGCGCGCGGACGCATGTTACTCGGTCGGCGTCATCGCGTTTGCGGTGCTCGCCGTGCTCTGCACCCTCGCGGTGTTCGTCACCGTCATCGTGTTCGAATTCAAAAGCGCCGAAGGGAACCTGCTCTATCTCCTCATGGGCGTCTTTGCGGGGTGCGCCATCGCGTTTGCGCTCGGGGCGTTCGGCCTCAACCTCTTGGGCCGCCGCCACCGCGCCGCCGAACTCGACTTCCGCGAGCGTTGTGTCGGCGAGGAAAGTTTCTTCGTGGGGGAGGGCGTCCTCGCCGTATTCACGCCGTCGGGGCTCTCCATCCGCGGCGAAACGGGGGACAAGGAGCCCATCCGCGTGCCCTACTCCGAGATGCGCTTTTTCTCGGTCTGCACCCGCCGCGCGCCCAAAGAGAAGGGGGAGTGGTCTGTCGTGTTGGAGATCCCCGCGCACTACCTCTCCAAGAAGGGCGGCAAGGGCCGGGGGGAGGAAAAGCCCGCCCTCGTCCAGACGGACGCCAAGCCCCGCCTCTACGAAACGCTCGCCCGCCACGGTCTCACCCTTCTCGGCGAGCGGCAGGAGGAGGGGTCAAAGCCCGCCTCCTTCACCCTCGTGCGCAAATTTATCCTGCCCGAAAAAAAGAAGAGGACGCGCTCCCTCGCCGTCATGGTCCTTTCCGTCCTGCTCATGGCCGGCGGCGGGCTTGCGGGGGTCTTTTGGAACCCCGCGGCGGGCGCTCTGCTCGGGGCGGTCGGCCTCTTTGCGGCGGCGCGCTCCCTCACCTCCTTTGTGCGGGCGAAGGGGGTCCTCGTCGTCGTAAATCGTCCAGATGTCGCCCGTTTCGAATT
>CANQAZ010000021.1 GCA_947589555.1 uncultured Clostridia bacterium
GATGCAAAGATCATCTTCCTCACGGGGGGCGCCGAACAGCGCATGAACGGCAGTTGCGCGGGCGGAACGGGGGCGTTCATCGACCAGATGGCGACCCTTCTCGACCTTTCCGTCGACGAAATGGACGCGCTTTCCCTGCAAGCGGAAAGGGTCTATCCCATCGCGTCCCGTTGCGGCGTATTCGCAAAATCGGATATCCAGCCCCTCCTCAACCAGGGCGCAAAAAAGGCGGACGTCGCGGCCTCCATCTTTCAGGCCGTCGTCGATCAAACCGTTTCGGGGCTCGCGCAGGGGCGGCGCATCAAGGGCAAAGTGCTCTTTTTGGGCGGTCCGCTCCATTTTTTGAAGGGGCTCCGCGCGGCCTTTTGCAAGACGCTCGCCCTCGACGACGCGCATGCGCTCTTTCCAGAAAACGGGCCCTGTTTTATGGCCGTCGGGGCGGCGCTCCACGCAAAAAATTGCGGGGAAATGACGGTCGAAGAAATTGTCTCGCGCGTTTCCGCGGCCTCCGACGGAAACAACATCGCGGTCGGCAAGCCCCTCTTTTCCTCGCAAAAGGAATACAGCGATTTCATCGCCCGCCATATCCGCAGCGACCTTGAATTCGAAAACATCTTAAAATACGAGGGGGAGGCCTATCTCGGCATCGATTCGGGCTCGACGACGACCAAACTCATGCTCATCACCCCCGACAATAAAATTCTCTTTTCGAGTTATCAGACCAACAACGGCCAACCCCTCGAAATCGTCGCGTCGCGGCTCCGAGAGATCTATTCGCTCACGGGCGACCGCGTCGTCATCCGCGGGGCGTGCGTCACGGGCTACGGCGAAGATATGATGAAGGCGGCCTTAAAACTCGACTTCGGCATCGTGGAGACGATGGCGCACTTCAAGGCGGCCCTCCATTTCAATCCCGACGTCGATTTCATCATCGACATCGGCGGGCAGGACATCAAGTGCTTCAAGGTGAAAAACCGCGCCATCGACAGCATCATGCTCAACGAGGCGTGCTCCTCGGGTTGCGGCTCCTTCATCCAGACATTCGCAAAGGCGATGGGCATGGAGATCGAGCCCTTCTCCCGCCTCGGGCTCTTTGCAAAGCACCCCGTGGAACTGGGCTCGCGGTGCACGGTGTTCATGAACAGTTCGGTCAAACAGGCGCAAAAAGAGGGGGCGAGCATCGAGGATATTTCCGCCGGGCTCTCCGCCTCCATCGTGAAGAACGCCATCTACAAGGTCATCCGCGCCCGCACGCCCGAGGAACTGGGGAGGCACATCGTCGTGCAAGGGGGGACTTTTCTGAACGACGCCGTCCTCCGCTCCTTTGAACTCGAAACGGGGCGGGAGGTCATCCGTCCCGCCATCGCGGGGCTGATGGGTGCGTTCGGCGCGGCGCTCTATGCCAAAGAGAACACCGCGGCGGATACGCTCATTTCTTCCATTATCACCGAGGCGGAACTTCGCGATTTCCGCTATTCTTCGAGATCGGTCACCTGCGGCGGTTGCACCGCAAAATGCAACGTGAACATCCTGACCTTCTCCGACGGGCGCAGGTTTATTTCCGGCAACAAGTGCGAGCGGGGCGCGGGTATGCGGCCCGTCCGGAATCCGCTCGACCTCTACCGCTACAAATATGACGCGCTCCTTTCGATGCCCCGCCCTATGGAGCGCCCCCGCGCCCGCGTGGGATTGCCTCTCCAACTTCTCATGTACGAACAACTCCCGCTCTGGACGGGCTTTTTCGAGGCGTGCGGCTTCGAGGTCGTGCTGTCCGAGCGGAGTTCGCGCGAACTCTATTTCCGCGGCCAGCACACCGTTGCGAGCGATACTGTGTGCTATCCCGCTAAACTCATCCACGGCCACATCGAAAGCCTACTGGACAAGGGAGTGGATTTCATCTTCTATCCCTGCGAAAGTTATAATTTAGACGAGCACGACAGCGCGAACCACTTCAATTGCCCTGTCGTCGCTTATTATTCCGAACTTCTGAAAGCCAATAACGAGCGCCTGACGGACGACAATCTCGTCATGCTGTATCTGGATCCCAACAGAGAACGGGCAACGGTGCGTGCTCTCCGCCGCGCCCTCAAAAAATACAAACTTTCCAAATCCCTCATCAAAAAAGCCTATCGCGAGGGGATGCGGCGCATGGAGGCATACCACGCCGCCGTCGTAGAAGAGGGGAGGAGGATCGTTGCCGAGGCGGAGCGCGAGGGCAAGCAAGTCATCGTCTTGGCGGGGCGGCCCTATCATGTCGATCCCGAGATCAACCACGGCGTAAACAAACTGTTGACTTCGCTCGGCCTTGCCGTTCTCACCGAGGACGCGGTGTTCGAAGAGGGCGGGCTCGTCAAAGTGAATGTGCTCAACCAATGGACCTATCACGCCCGCCTCTATCGGGCGGCGGAGTACGTTACGCGGCATAAAAACATCAATCTCGTCCAACTCGTCTCCTTCGGATGCGGCATCGACGCCATCACGACGGACGAGGTGCGCGCGATTTTGGAGAGCCGCGGCAAGTTATATACGCAAATCAAGATCGACGAAATCAACAATTTGGGCGTCGTAAAAATACGGCTCAGATCCATGCTCGCCGCCATTGAGGAGCAGGCAAGAAAATGATCGGACAACCCACGGTGGATTTCACCGACGTTCATCCCCAATTCCCCTACGAAAAACGGGCCGAATACACGATCCTCGTGCCCGATATGTTGCCGTGGCATTTTGAACTCCTCATTCACCTCATCGCCAAGCGCGGTTATCATGTCGAGATGCTCCAAAACCACGGGCGGCAGGTCATTGACGAGGGGTTGAAGCACGTCCATAACGATACCTGCTTTCCCGCGCTTTGCATCATCGGGCAATACCTCGATGCGTTGAAGAGCGGCAAGTACGACCCCGATAAAACGGCGGTGCTCATCACGCAGTCGGGCGGCGGGTGCCGCGCAAGCAACTACGTCTCCCTTATCCGCAAGGCGCTCAAAGCGGAGTTTCCGCAGGTGCCCGTGCTTTCCATGAATCTCTCCGGCCTCGAAAAGGGCAACGGGCTCAAATACGACCCGATGTTTTTGTTGGAACTTGCGTGCGGTATTTTTTACGGCGACCTCATCATGACTTGCTACAACCAAACGTTGCCCTACGAAGTCCGCGCGGGGGAGAGCGCGGCGGCGCGCGATGCGTGCATGGCGGCCTTGAAAGGGGCCTCGGACAAGGGGACCTTCCGCAGGTTGAAGAAAAACGCGAAACTCGTGCTCGATACGTTTGCCGCAGTTCCCGTGCGGAAAAAGGACAAGATCAAGGTAGGCATCGTGGGCGAAATTTATGTCAAGTATTCGCCCCTCGGCAACTCCGATCTCGAAAAATTTTTGCTCTCCGAGGGATGCGAGCCCGTCGTGCCCGCGCTCATGGACTTCATGATGTACTGCGTGGTCAACAACATCAACGATGCAAAATTTTACGGCCGTCGCCGCATGGTCGGCCTACTCTGCCGCATCGTCTACCGCTACCTCCTCAAACGGCAGAGAAAGATCATCTCGCTCATGAAAAACCAGGGCGTCTACGAGCCCTTGCACGATTTTGAACATCTGCGCAAGTGTGCGGATAAGGTGTTGAACCAGGGCGTAAAGATGGGGGAGGGCTGGCTTATTCCCGCCGAAATGGCGGTCCTCTGCGAAACGGGGACCAAAAACATCGTCTGCACCCAGCCGTTCGGGTGTTTGCCTAACCACATCGCGGGCAAAGGGGCGGTGCGCACGGTGAAAAAACTGTACCCTGACGCCAACATCGTGCCCGTCGATTACGACCCCTCGGCAACGCGGGTCAACCAGGAAAACCGCATCAAACTCATGCTCGCACAGGCGAGAGAGAGGGAAGAGGAATGAAGAGCGCCACTGTAAAACACGGAAGGTTCGGCGAGGGGGAGATCTGCGCCGTCGAAGGGCGATATGTCTCCGTTTCGTTCGGCGGGACCGTAAAGAAATTTACCGCCGAGCGGTTTTTCGATTTTTTCACGGCCGACCACGAAACGGTGGACGCTTTGAAAGGGGAGATCGCCGCGGCGCTCGAAGCGGAGAAGAAAAGAGAGCGGGAAGAGGAAGAGGCGCGGAAAGAAAGGCAACGCGTTCGCGAAGAGGAAGAACGCCGTCAATTACAACTGCGCGAAGAGGAAGAGCGCCGCAAGGAAGAAGAGCGCCGGGAGCGAGAGGAACGTAGCCCGCGTGAAGCGCTCCTCAAAAAGCTGAAATCGTTCGGCTTTGAAGGATTTTTGCACACAACGGAGTTTTATAACTTTCAAAAGATCGTCGAAAGCGGGTATCTCTATTCTCGCGCGGAACTGAAACGGATGGAAACCCCCTTTTCGGACAGAGGAAAAGAGGATATCATTGCCATGACGGACAGCGGCATCAAGAATCACGCTCGCTTTTATTACCGCTTCAACACGCCCACAAATTTCGGCGCACACTATTCCCGTCCCGTTATCCTCGTATTCGATGAGGATCTGATTTTTGAGAAAGACGTGGAATTTTCGCTCGGAAATGCGGCGAGTTACCACAGTTTGCAAACGAGATCCGCCCGCAATGCGCTTGAATGCGATTGGACATGTGTTTTCGAGGAGGGGGATCCTCGGCACAGCAAATATCTTCCGAAGCAAAACAAGGATATGTCCGAAGAAGAGACGGAAGAGTGGAAGGAGGGGTGGGCGCGCATGTACGCAAAAGTTAAACGCCTCCGCAACGCCGAATTTCTGTATCCCGTGAAGGTTCCCATTTCCCGCATTGTTCGGGTATATTTCTACTTTGAAGCGGACAGGAAAAAAGCGGAGACCTTTTGCAATGAAGCGCTCCGCTCGAAATTCGTCTGTGATCCTTCCAAATTTGAATTTTACCGCTGAGGCATGATATGATCGAATACAATACCGGCACAGTGTTCAACGCCGGCGTGAATTGCATGGTGAATACCGTCAACTGCGTCGGGGTAATGGCGGCGGGGCTTGCGCTCGAATTTTCCCTCCGCTATCCCGAAATGTACGAGGACTACAAGGCAAAGTGTGAGCGCAAGGCGATTTCCGTCGGAAAGGTTGATTACTTTCACGGCGACGGTTACACGGTCGTCAACTTTCCAACAAAATGGCACTTCAAATACCCGGCTCAACTCGAATGGATCGAGGCGGGCATCGAAGATTTTCTTCGCACCTACCGCAGGGAGGGCATCCGTGGAATCGCCTTTCCCAAACTCGGCACGATGAACGGCAAATTGGATTGGGCAAGCGTGCATCCGCTCATGCGGCGGTTAGATAGAGCGGATCTCCGTGTGATCGTCTGCACGGACGAAAAGCGCGAGGCGGAGGGCAGGGAAAGGGAGATGGTGGACCTTTTCAACGCGACGTCCGCAGAGGAACTTGCGCGGCATGTCAAGCTGACGGAAGCGCAAAAAGCGCTCCTTCGCAGTTGCGTCCCGCTCCAACGCTTCTTTCTGCTACAAAAGGTGAAGGGGATCGGCACAAAGACGTACGGCGAAATTTTTCGGTATTTTTACCGGAAAGGCGCGGGATTGCGCGCTGAGCAACTCAGTTTTTTTGAAAGGCCATAAACGGCGCGGTTTTGCCCCAAAAACCGCATCAAACTTATGCTCGCACAGGCGAGGGAGAAGAAATGAAGGAGGTCATTGCTGAAAAACTCAACGAAATCGAGGTAAGAGAGCAGGTTCGCATTCTCTATGCCGCCGAGTCCGGTAGCCGCGCGTGGGGGTTCTCTTCGCCGGACAGCGACTACGACGTGCGCTTCGTCTATGCCCGTCCCGCGAAGGAATATCTTCGTCTGCGCCCCGTGCGGGATGTTATCGAGTGGCAACTCGATGAGACGCTTGATATTAACGGATGGGACTTGAAAAAGACGCTCTCTCTCCTTTCGGGTTCCAACCCCTCCCTCTTTGAATGGGCGGGCTCGCCCATTGTTTACCGCCGCACGGGAGAGTGGGAGGAGATAAGAACTGTTCTGCCCGCATATTTCGATGAAAAGAAAATGTTTTGCCATTATTTGAGCATGGCGAAACGCAACTATCTTGCCAATTTCGGTGGGGAAAAGATCCGCTACAAGAAGTATCTTTATGTGCTCCGCGCACTTCTCTGCAGTCGTTGGGTTGCGGCGCGTGGGACGCTCCCTCCTCTTTCGTTCGATGAACTTGCCGCGGCGGAATTGCCGAAGGCGCTCAAAGGGGATATCGAGGAACTCCTTCGCATCAAACGTGAGGTGTCCGAGGAGGCGGACGGAAAGCGGAACCCCCGCTTTGAGGAATTTATCGC
The DNA here is from genome assembly GCA_947589555.1 of uncultured Clostridia bacterium. GTDB lineage: Bacteria > Bacillota > Clostridia > Christensenellales > Borkfalkiaceae > Gallimonas. The sequence continues at coordinate 6,302 of CANQAZ010000021.1, forward strand.
GCAGGAGTTTGAAGAAGGACAAAAAATCGCCGTGTGCCTTCCTGCCAAAAAGACAGACGACGCCGCGCTCGATGAACTTTTTCTCCGCATTCTCTTGGAAAATTTGATTTAATTTTTGCCGTTTTTTCTTTTTATAGATTGCAAAAAATATCCCCGTACCGCGGACATGGTACGGGGATTTTCCGTTTGTTGGGGTTCTATTCTCTCTCGATTCGGATGACGGGCTCGTAGTCGCCCAAACTCTTGACGATGGCGACGAGCGCGTCGTACAGTTCCTCGTCGGTGCGCTTGCAACCGTAGGGGACGCCCACGTCGAATTCCACCTTTTTCGTGTTCGGAATGAGGCGGAAATCGTGCAGTTCCAACCCCACGGCAAGTTCGCGCGCCGCCTCCCAGACTTGGATTTTCAGCGTGGATTCTTCTCGGTTGGTGAGGTCCACGGGGTCGAGGTGAACGGTAAGCGTAACGCCCGTCTCCCGTTTGACCTGCATTTCGAGGTCGTCGATCACGGTATGAGCCGCCAGCATCGAAAGGCTCGCGTCCATTTCGGCGTGGATGGTCGCAAAGGAGACGCCCTTTCCGTAGCCGTAGATCTGCAAGTCGTGCACGCCGAGGACGCCGTCCGCGGCAAGCAAAATTTCTTTGATGTGCTTTGCGAGGGCGGGGTCGGGCGCTTGCCCGAGCAGTTTGGAACTCGCCTCCGCGAGAATTTTGACGCCCTGCCAAGCGATGAAGAGGGAAACGACAAGGCCGGTCCAGCCGTCCGCAGAGGGGAAGGAGAGGCAGAGCAGGGCCCCCGCAATGACGGTGAGGGCGATCAAACTATCGCAAAAACTATCCGTCGCCGCGGCTTTCAGGGCGTCCGAATCGAGTTTTTTCGCGGAAATGCGGTAGAGGGCGAAGAGCCCCGCTTTGGCGGCGGCGGAGACGCCGAGCACGAGAAACACTACCCAAGAAAGTATGGGAGTTTTGTCTTCCGTGAGGCTGATCACGGATTCCCGCACAAATTCCACCGCCAAAAACAGCACGAGAAACCCCGTGATCATCGCGGCGATGTATTCGGCACGGTGGTGGCCGAAGGGGTGCTTTCGATCGGCGGGCTTTGCGGCGATATAAAAAGAGACGAGGGCGACGATCCCGCTCCCGCAGTCGCTCAGGTTGTTGAAGCCGTCGGCTGTCACGGAGACGAAGCCGAACATCAGGCCGATGGCGATTTTTCCCGCGCAGAGGAGAAGGTTGATCGCAACGCCGATCATGCAGACGAGCGCGCCCTTATTCTCGCGGAAGGATAACGTTTTCATACCGTTATTATATGAAAGTCGGGCCGCAATGTCAATTTTTTTATGGCGTTTGCGCGGGAAAGTGAAAAAGCCCCCGCACCACTCACGCGGTACGGGGATTTTTGTTGTTATGCCGATACGAGCGGCCCGGTCAATTCCATGTCGGTATTGCCGTGTTTTCAAACGCCTTTGTGCCTACGTTGCTACTTGCACCCGAATTTATCGTAATGGATTGTAGCATGGAGCAATTTTGGAATGCGCCGTAGCCGAGGACGGTTTCGTTTGTGATTGTCACCGAACGCAGAGTAGAGGGGATGTAATAATATTCATAGCTACTAACAGATGAAGAATAATGCTGTGAAATCCGCGTGCCTCCTTGGTAAGAACTCGTTCCAAAAATGTAACCAAAACACGCAGATTTTTCACTACTATTTCCCTTTTGACTTCCCACAAAGGGTAAAGTAATACTCCGAATGGAAGAACAGCCATTGAATGCACCCGAGCCAATCGATGTCACTGTATTTGGGATGACAAATGTTTCTTCCGTTTCAGAATTGATTTTTGATAATGCACTACAATCCGCAAATGCGCTTGCGCCGATTGTATCCACAGAACCATTGATAGTAAACTTATTCAGAGAAATACACCCGCTGAATAAGGACGACGGAATAATAGAAATGCTCGGCAAACTAATTTCTTCGATTTTGGAACAATTTTCAAAACTACTTATACCGACTTGTATGATTTCGTTGTTCAAATTGATTGTCGTTAGCATGGAGCAATTTTGGAACGCACCGTAGTTAATTACAGTTTCGTTTGCGATCGTGACCGTTCGCAGAGTAGAGGGGATATAATAATATTCATAGCTACTAACAGATGAAGAATAATGCTGTGAAATCCGCGTGCCTCCTTGGTAAGAACTCGTTCCAAAAATGTAACCAAAACACGCAGATTTTTCACTGCTATTTCCCTTTTGACTTCCCACAAAGGGTAAAGTAATACTCCGAATGGAAGAACACCCATTGAATGCACCCGAGCCAATCGATGTAATGCTCTCCGGCACGACAACGGAAGTAATTCCGTTGCAACTTTTGAATGCGTCTTTGGGGATGGTGTCGATCGTCGTCCCGTTATGCGAAGTCGGGATAACTACGTCGCCGGAAATGGAAGTACTTGCCGCTTTAATGGATGCGCCCGAATAGATGAAAGTGCCGTCACTTTCCTCTTTCGGTTGGCTGTTATTCCCGCTCGAACTTGATCCGCTATTATTGTTTCCGCCGTTGCTACCGCCATAGGAGAAGAAATCGCCGCACGCCGCAAGCGCAAGGCACAAACAGACCGTAAACAGGACCGAAACCAAAATCTTGAACCACTTTTTCATAAATTTTTCTCCTTGTAATAAAATTTTTTTATAAAATAAAAAGTGCGCCAACCGAGGTTAGCGCACTACAAAACGCAAACTCCGGTTGTCGCCAAACAAACTTTATATATGGCACGGATTTTCGATACACACATATAAGGAATTTGCAATTTTGCCAAATCTTAATGTGTGTATGACAGAGAGAGGGCATACCTCACCCTTGAAAATTAAAAATACATAAAAAATCCACGCCCTCCTTTGATAATATAAAGTTTGTTTGGCATATTCAGTATAGCACGGCTGAAAAAATCTGTCAAGAATTTTGCAAAAAAACCGCCCGAGGGCGGTTTTCCGAACTTTTTTCAGAAAATATTTTCCGCTTCGGGGCGGTAGGTGCCCGGGATGCACTTTGAAAGGTGCAACAAAATCTCCAATTTCGCAAGGGCGAGGGGGTACTCCTTTTCGCCGATGAGCCGCACCGCCTCCGCCATGTAATCGTCTATTTTATTGACGTCGTTGTGCGGGATCCACACGTGAAGGCGGCTTTTGCGCTCCTCCCACGAGGTCTGAACGGCGCGCGCGTCCTCGGCGTTTGCGGTGCCGTTATCCGTCTTATCGTACAGCGTTTGCACCTCTTCGCCGAAATCGGAGAATTGTTCGGCGACGTAAAACCATTCAAAAAGGGCAAGCCCGAAGAGCAGAGCCGTCGCAATGGCGATCGCCGTCAAACTTTTTACCATGTTTTGCCTCCCGGGTACTCCGTTTTGAGGGTGCGGTACTTTTCGCCCTTTACCTGCAAATAAATTTTTCCTGTTCCGTCCGCGGTGAGAACAAGCACTTTTTTCAACTTTTTTACTCCCTCTTTTTTGAGCAATTTATCAAAGAAATCCGCCCCCAGTCCCGCAATTTGCAAATTTTTTCTGTCGTATTTCCCGTTGTCGACGATGACGAGGGGGAGGGAGGTCTGCGTCTCTTCGTAGTCCTCTTTGGGGAGGGCGGAAAACTTCCCGTTGGATTCGTACAGGGCGTAATCGATGCTGTCGAGGGAAAAATATCCCGCCGAGCGCAAACTTTCGATGAGGTCGGAAACGTCGAGGTTGTTCTTTTTGAGTTGGTAGTCGTCGATGCCGTTCTTGTTGATGACGAGGGAGGGCTTGCCGCTGATGAGAGACTTCAACGGCTTCACTTTGAGGTCCAAAAGGGTGACGATTTCGTGCAAAACGTAGATGGTGACGACGGCGATGATGCCGTACAGGAGGGGAATGGAGGCGTCCGCCATCGGAATGCAGGCGAGTTCGGCGATGAGGAGGGTGATGACGAGTTCAAAGGGTTGCATTTCGCCGATCTGCCGCTTTCCCATGAGGCGCATGATGATGAGCAAGGTCACATAGATGATCGCTGTGCGGATAATGACGAGGGTCATAGTAGAAGTATCGGGATTTTCCCGAAAATTATGTTGAAATCCGTTGCGCTTTCCCCGCGGCCGTGCTATGATATCGGTTGAAGAGTAGCCACGGCGCGTAAAGTGTTGCGAAACGGGACGTTGTTCGCAAACGAAAGGGCAGAACGCAAGCCCTGCGGTGCCGCGGCGCGTCCGCTCGTCGGCACAAACTCCGCTTTGAGCCCTTCGCGCAAGCGCAAAGGGCAAGTGCGTTCCGTTGTGCCTCCTCCTCGCAAAAAATCTTCCTCCGGAATCTTTTTTGCGACTGTTGCGGACCTCCTCAAAGGGAGGTTTTTATGTTTTCAAAGTTCTTTGTGTCCCTCAATGCGGCGAAAAAAGTGGCCTACGTTGCGCTCTTTCTCGCGCTCGCCGTCGTCGCAAACACCGTTCTCGACATCGATATCACCCCGCAGAACAAAATCACGTTCACCTACCTTGTCACCTTTCTTTCGGCGTACATGCTCGGCGCGGTGCCCGCGTTTTTCATCGGGTTTGCGGGGGACGGACTGGGGCACCTTCTTATGCCGGACGGCAGTTATTGGCTTTACGGGCTCACGCTCGGGCTCATGGGCTTTACGGCGGGAGTGCTCTTTCACTATCTCCCCTTCAAGGGCAAGCGCGCGCCGTATATCAAGGCGGCCGTCGTCTGCGCCGTGTGCTATGTGCTCTTCACCGTGTGCATCAACACCGTCGTCAACTACACCTACGCGTGGGTCTTTCTGTGGCAGGGGGAGATGAAAAAGTCGCTCTGGCTCTACCTCGTCGGCTACTTCCCGCCGCGCATCGCCATTCAGACGGCGGTTTACGCGGGAAACGCCGCCCTGTGCTTCGCCCTGTTGCCCCTCATGGAGCGCCTCACCCGCCGAAAGGGCAAAAACGGGCAACTTACGGACGGCGGGGATACCCCCGCAGACGGGGAAATTTCATAAATTACGTAAAAACCGTAAATCCGTCAACCGCTTGCGGTTGACTTTTTTTCGCAAGATGATATAATAAGGTTAGTTTGTATATAAGGAGTTTACTATGCAGACTTTTTTGCTCGCGGACAATCCCTGGTTCGGCCTCAATCCGAACGGAAAGGGGATCTACGTTTTTACTTTGGATATCCGCTACTATGCGCTCTGCATCGTGGCGGGCATGATCGCGGCGGCATGCCTTTCGGCCCTGCTCATGAAGAGGCGGAACATGTCACCCGACTTTGTTTTTACTCTCTTTGTCATCTGCATCCCGTCGGCGATCGTCTGCGCCCGCCTCTTTTACTGCATCACAAAGCCCCTTCCCATCGAGGATTGGTATAAGATCCACGAAGGCGGCTTGTCCATCATCGGTAGCGTCATCGGCGGCGTGGGGTCGGGGCTCATCGTCTGCCTCGTGAAGAAGGTGAGTTTCCTGCGGGCGGCCGATTGCGTCGTCATCACCATGCTCCTTGCACAGGCGATGGGGCGGTGGGGGAATTTCTTCAACCAGGAAGTGTTCGGCCAGCCCGTCACCGATCCCGCTCTGCAATGGGCGCCCTACGCGGTGTACATCGGCCCCGGCAACGGCCCCGGCGCGCCCGCGGGTTGGTATCAGGCCTTTTGCTTTTGGGAGATGGGCATTAACCTCGTCGGCTTTGCCCTGCTCTTCACCTTCACGTGGTTCCGCAAGAGCAAACCCAACGGCATTTCTCTCTTCCTCTATTTTGCATGGTACGGCACGGTGCGCGCCTGCATGGAGCCCTTCCGCTATCAAGGGGATATCCTCGGCGGCGGCGGGGTGATGTGGAGCGAATTCTTCGCCATTCTCATGGCGGGATTCGGGGTCATCGGCTGTCTCGTGCTCATGATCCTCAATTTCCGCAAGGAGGGAAAATTTATCGGAAGCGCGAAGGGCGACCCCTGCGGAATTACGGAGTATCTCACGCCCTATAAGGACGATCCGCCCTATTTCTCCAAGATCAACATGATGGGCGCAAAATATCCGCCCAAGCCCTCCAAAGAGGAATTGAAGCGCATGGAAGCGGAGGCAAAAGCGCGCCGCGCCGAAGAAAAGAAAAAGAGAGGGGAAGATCAAAAATGAGAAATTTGACCCTTTTGACCGACCTTTACGAACTCACGATGGGACAGGGGTATTTCCGCGAAAAAAGGCACGAGCAGACCGCCGTGTTCGATATCTTCTTCCGCCCCAATAAACTCATCACCTATTCGGTCGCCGCAGGCATGGAGCAGGCCGCCGAATATCTTGAAAATCTGCAATTCACCGAGGACGATATTTCCTACCTCCGCGGGCTTGGCCTCTTTGAGGAGGATTTTCTCGCCTATCTCAAAAATTTGCGCTTTACGGGCGACGTCTATGCCGTGCGGGAGGGGGAGATCGTCTTTCCTTATGAGCCCATCCTGACGGTGAAGGCGCCGATGGTGCAAGCGCAACTCGTAGAAACGGCCCTCCTCACTTTTGTCAACCATCAAACGCTCATCGCCTCCAAATCCTCCAAGATCGTCGCGGCCGCGGGCGGCGGCGTGATGGAATTCGGCCTCCGCCGCGCGCAGGGGGCGGATGCGGGCGTGTACGGTGCGCGCGCCGCCGTCATCGGCGGTTGCGTTTCCACCTCCAACGTGTATGCGGGCAAACTCTTCGGCATTCCCGTTTCGGGTACGATGGCGCACAGTTGGGTGATGAATTTCCCCTCCGAACTCGAAGCCTTCCGCGCTTATGCACGCAGTTTCCCCGACGCTTGCCTCCTCCTCGTCGATACCTACAACACCTTAAAGAGCGGCGTTCCGCACGCCATCGAAGTGTTCAAAGAACTCCGCGCGGCCGGGCACGAGCCGAAGGGCATCCGCCTCGATTCGGGCGACCTCGCTTATCTTTCCAAAGAGGCGCGGAAGATGCTCGACGCCGCGGGCTTTGAGGATGCCATCATCTGCGCCTCGGGCGATTTGGACGAGTATTCCATCCGCTCCCTCAAAGAGCAGGGGGCAAAGATCGACAGTTGGGGGGTGGGCACCAAACTCATCACGAGCGCCGATCTTCCCGCGCTCGGCGGGGTGTATAAACTCGCCGCGGTCTACGAAAACGGCGTGGAGATCCCCAAGATCAAACTCTCCGATACGACGGAGAAGATCACCAATCCCTCTTTCAAAGAGGTCTACCGCATCTACGACCGCGCAACGGATAAGGCGATCGCCGATTACATTGTCCGCGCGGGGGAGACGGTGGACGAGAGCAAGCCGCTCGAACTCTATCATCCCGTGGAACGGTGGAAGCATATCACGGTGACCAATTTCCGCGCGCGCAAACTTCTTTCGCCCCTCATCGAAGGGGGGAAGCGCGTCGCGCCCAAGTACAGCCTCGCCGAAATTTCAGCCTATCGCGCCGGGGAATACGCCCGCTTCTGGGAGGAGTACACGCGGCAGGATATGCCGCATATCTATAAGGTGGATCTCTCCGAAAAGTTGTATGAATTGAAGCGCACGATGGTGCAAGAAAGCGGAAAAGGAGTGTAAAGGGTGGTCCGGTTGTATCGCGATAAAGACGTAAAAAAACTCGTGCTCCGCTTAAAAGAGGAGTACGACGGAGTTTTGGCGCGCCAACGGGCGGCGGCGGAGGAACTCAAAGAGGAGAACCGCCGTCTGCGTGCCCGCGTTCTGGAACTCGAAGGGGAGCGCGGCGCCGTGGGCGAGGCCATCGTGCTTGCGGCAAAGGAAAGGGAGCGCATCTGCGCGGAGAGCGCAAAGGAAACGGAGAACGAGAGGAAGGAACTCGCCCTTCTCTCCGAAAAATGCCGCCTGATGCTCGACCGCCTTCAAAAGAAATATCCCGACGAGGAGGACGTCGCGGCGCTTGCGGCGTTCCACGGGGAGTTGTCCGCGTCCCTCGGCGGCGAGGCGCCCTCCGAGGAGTATGTGTTCGATATGGACGAAGTGATCTCCCCGAAGGAGCCCCTCGACCTTGAAAAACTTTGCAAAGATTTGGGACTCATGGAGGACGGCGAATGAAAGAGGAATACACCTTCAAACAGCGCACCATGCAGACGCTCGGGTGCCTTCTCATCACGCTCGTCTTTCTGTTTATCGATCTGCTGACGAAACTGCTCCTTACGGGGGTGCGCCAGAGCACCTATTTCCTCGGCATTGTGCGCATCAATTTTATGTTCAACACGGGCATCGCCTTCGGCATCGCGGCAGATAATCCCATCGCAATGATCATCGTCACCATTCTCACTTTCTTCCTCATCGGCGGCATGATCGCCCTGTATTTTACGGTGTTCAAGCACAATTTCCCCGTGCGGGTGTGCCTTGCCGTCATCATTGCGGGCGCCATCGGGAATTTGTTCGATCGGCTGTATTTCTCCATTTTCGGCGCGACAAACGTGTTCAGCGAGCCCGGGAAACTGTACTACGGCGCCGCCGTGCGCGACTTTATCGACGTCTCGCCCCTCGGCTTCGGCATCTGCAACATCGCCGATTTCTGCATCACCTTCGGCGCCGTCGCGCTCGCCTTTTGCGTGCTCTTCATCGGTCCCCGCGCCGTGTTTCCGCTCACCAAAAAGTGGCGGGAGGAGGGCAAGCGGCTCGACGAAGAGGCGGAGGCGAAGAAAAACGGCTTTACGGGGAAGGTCGAGGAGGAGCCTGTCCGCCCGTCGCAGGCCGCGGAGGGCTCCTTTGAGGAGGTCGTCGTTTTCGATCGCTCTGAAAAAAAGGCCGAAAACGCCCCCGCGGGGCAAGAGGACGGGGCGGACGGAACAGACGGGAAAGACGATGGATAAAAAGTCTTTCGTCGCGGAGGGCGCGGTCCGCGCCGACGTTTTTTTGAGCGAGCGGGCAGATCTCACCCGTTCCGCCGTCAAAAAATTGGCGGACGGAGGGCACGTTTTTGTGAACGGCGCGCCCGCAAAAGCGGGGCTCATGCTCCGCGCGGGAGACGTCGCGGAAGTGGAAATTCCCGACCCCATTCCAACATTTGCCGTCCCGGAGGACATCCCGCTCGACATTATTTACGAGGATGACGATTTTGCCGTCGTCAACAAGGCGCAGGGCATGACGGTCCACGCAGGCGCGGGCAACCATTCGGGCACCCTCGTCAACGCGCTCCTCTTTCGCCTCAACCATCTGAGCGGCGTGGGCGGCGCGCTCCGCCCCGGCATCGTCCATCGGCTGGATAAGGATACTTCGGGGCTCATCGTCGTCGCCAAAAACGATAATGCGCACCTCTCCCTGTCCAGGCAGATCGCCGAAAAAACGGCCAAACGGGAATATCTCGCCTTAGTCGAAGGGGTCTTGAAGGAAGAACACGGCCGCATTGTCACGCAGATCGGGCGGGATCCGAACGACCGCCTCAAAATGGCAGTTTTGCCCGCGGGAAAGGGCCGCCGCGCCGAAACGGAGTACTTCGCCGAGGAATTTTTCAAAAACAACACGCTTGTTCGCTTCGAACTCAAAACGGGCCGCACGCACCAGATCCGCGTGCATGCAAAGTACATCGGCCACCCCGTTGTCGGGGACAAGGTTTATGGCTATAACCGACAGCGTTTTTCCCTTTTCGGGCAATTACTGCATGCGTTCCGCCTGACTTTGACCCATCCCGCGACGGGCGAACGCATGACGTTTGAAGCGCCGTTGCCCGACTATTTCGAGCACGTTTTGGAAATTTTGCGGAGGGAAACATGAGGACCATTCTCAAAGAGGAGGAGATCCGCCGCGCCGTCTCCCGTCTTGCGATGCAGGCGGTAGAGCGCAATCGCGGCACGGAAAATCTCGCCGTCATCGGCATCCGTACGCGCGGGGTCATTCTCGCACAGCGCATCTGCGCCGAACTTTCGCGGCTCGAAGGGGTCACGGTCCCGCTCGGCGTCCTCGATATCGCCCTCTACCGCGACGACTTGCTCTCGGGCAGTTGCGATGCGGTATTCAAGGGGAGCGAGATCGATTTTGCCGTGGAGGGCAAGAACATCGTTTTGTGCGATGACGTGCTCTATACGGGCCGCACGGTGCGGGCGGCGCTCTCGGCGCTTTCTGCGCTCGGGCGGGCGAATTCGGTGCGCCTCTATTGCCTCGTGGACCGCGGCCACAGGGAGTTGCCGTTCACCGCGGAAGGGGTCGGCAAAAACGTGCCCACGTCGCGGCAGGAGCGCATCGTGGTGCACTTCAAGGAATGCGACGGGGAGGACGCCGTCTATCTTTTGAAACAGGACGAAACGCTCTGACGGAGGAAACCATGATGGGTAAGAAAAAACAACAGATTAGGCAGGAGAAGGAAGAGGCGGTCAAACGCGCGGAGGAGGCCGAGGAGGCCGCCCGCCGTGCCCGCGCCGAAGCCGACGCCATTCAGATAAAGGAAAAGAAGGGATTTTTCTCCCTTTTCAAAAAAAAGCAAGTCGAAGGGAAGGAGGGATCGGCCACGGCGGAGCCCTCGCGCGCGGAGCCCGTTCCCGCGCCGCCCGCACCTGCCCCCGCGGCGCCGTCTGCGCCCGCTTTGGCCTCTCCCGCAGAGCCCGCCCCGGCGGAGGCGCCCAAACTTTCCCGCCGCGAGAAAAAAGCGCAGGAAAAGGAGGAAAAAAAGGCTAAGGAGCGCATCGCGGAGTTGGAGATCCGCCTTCAACGCTCGGAAAAAAAGAGGCGTAGCGCCCGTTTTTGCGACTTTTTCGCCTTTGTCGTGCTCCTGTTTGCGGCCCTCCTCATGATCCTCGGGCCCGTCTTGAAGATGATCCTCACCGAGAGCGCCATGAAGGTGATGACCACGGTGAGCACGGTCGCGCAATACTGTTTGCTTGCCGCCATCGCCATTCCCGCGTGGTATTTCGTCTACCGCAAGAATCTCGCATGGAAGATCGTCTACGTCATCGGGCTCGTCGCGTTTATCGTGGGCAATATTCTCGGGCTCACCCTTTGGCCCGCGTAAAAGCGCCGCTTTCCGCGCAAGAAATCGGAAAAACGCCGTTGAAAGAGGCGTTTTTTCTTTACAAAAGGGCGAAAATTTTTTATAATACAGGAAGAAAGAGAGGGAGGACGGAATGGCAACCCCCGTCGTAGCGATCGTAGGCCGCCCCAACGTCGGAAAGAGCACCTTTTTCAACAAGGTCGCGGGGCGCAAAATTTCCATCACCGAAAACAGGCCGGGCGTCACGCGCGACCGCATCACCGCGGCGTGCGAGTGGCGCGGCAGGCCGTTTACCCTCGTCGATACGGGGGGCATCGAGGCGCGGAGCGAGGATACGATGTGGAAGCAGATCGCCCTCCAAGCCTCTCTTGCCGTGGATACGGCCGACGTTATCCTCTTTTTCACCGACGGGCGGGAGGGCCTCACCGCCAACGACAGCGAGGTCGCGGAAATGCTCCGCCGCTCCAAAAAGCCCGTCGTGCTCGTCGTCAACAAGGTGGACGAGTATTCTGCGGACAAAGTATTCGAGTTTTATTCTCTGGGCCTCGGCGAGCCCTTCGCCGTTTCCTCCGAGCATTCCCGCGGCATCGGCGATGTGTTGGATGAGGCGGTCTCCCGCTTTCCGAAAGGGGAGAGCGCGGAGGACGGCAGTCTCAAAATCGCCGTTGTGGGCAAGCCGAACGCGGGCAAGAGTTCGCTCGTGAACAAACTCCTCGGCGAGGAGCGCACCATCGTCACGCCCATCGCGGGCACCACGCGCGACGCCATCGATACCCGCTTTACGCGGGGCGGCAAGGCCTATACCATCATCGATACGGCGGGTATCCGCCGCAAGCGCTCGGTGGAGGACGATGTGGAGTACTATTCGGTGCTCCGCGCGCTCGACGCCATGAAGCGCGCCGACGTCGTCCTCCTTGTCGTGGACAGTACGGAGGGGCTCACCGAACAGGACGTCCGCATCATCGGCATGGTGCACGAGGAGGGCAAGCCCTCCGTCATCGTCATGAACAAGTGGGACGCCGTCGAAAAAGATACCCACACCGTGCAGGAATTCGAGAAAAAACTCAAAGAAGATCTCAAATTCATGGACTACTACAAGTCGGTGTACATCTCCGCCAAGACGGGGCAGAGGGTGGATAAAATTTTGCCGCTTGCGGAGGAGGTCTACGCGCACGCCGCTTTCCGCGTGCCGACGGGGGCGCTCAACGACCTTTTGATGGACGCGGTGCGCATTTCGGAGCCGCCGAGTTACAACGGCAAGCGCATGAAACTCTACTACGCCTCGCAAGTCTCCGTCTGCCCGCCTCTCTTTGCCCTCGTCGTCAACGATGAGACCCTCATGCACTTTTCCTACGAGCGGTATTTGGAGAACGTCATCCGCGGCGCATACAATTTTACGGGCACGCCCATCCGCATCCGTGTGCGGGGGAAGAAGGAGAAGGAATGAAAGAACTTGCCTTTTCGCAGTTGTGGTATTGGTTCCTCCTCATGGCCGTTTTGAGTTATTTCTTCGGGTGCTTCAATTTTGCGGCGGTCTATTCAAAGGCGCACAAGCGGGACGTCCACAAAATCGGGAGCGGCAATCCCGGCACCATGAACATGAGCCGCGAATTCGGGCTCAAAGTCGGCTTTGTCAATTTCATCATCGATTTCTGCAAGGGCGGCATCCCCGCGCTCGTCAGTTATCTCATTTTCAGGGGATATTGCTTTGCGGGAACGTCGGTCGCCGTGTCCGATTTCACGCGGTATTTCTGCGGGATGTTCGCCGTCATCGGGCACATCTGGCCCGTCACCATGCGCTTCCGCGGCGGCAAGGGCATCGCCTCCACCCTCGGGCTCCTGTGCTTCGGGCTCTCGTGTGAGGAGGTGTGGTATCTTCCCATCGCCATCGGCGTGCTCCTTTTGGTGCTCCTGTACATCATCCTCACGGAGTGGGGCTCGATGGGGTCTCTGCTCGGCGTCACGGTACTCACGGTCTGGCAGGGGATCATCTTCTTCCTGCGCTATTCCACCGATATCGCGCAGGGCTGGGTCGTCGGCGTCTACCTCCTCTTGCTGGGGCTGAATTTCCTCACGTGGTTCGCGCACAGAAAAAATCTTTTGCGCCTCTTGGCGGGCGAGGAGCACCGCACCTCGGTCAAAAAACTCTCAAAGGGCAAGCGCGGCACGCAGAACATGTAGCGCGGAAGAGGGGACCTTTCTCACAACAGTAAGAATAAGAAAACGCCCCGCGGCATTCGCCGCGGGGCTTCTCTCATTCTTATTCCGGCTTCCGCGGCAACGTTCGCCGCGGTCGGACCCCGCCCCCCGGAAAGGGCAAAGGCGTCCGTTCAGAGTTTCGTCACCGTGATGGTCGCCGAGGTGCGCGAGACGCTCACCATTTCGACGTCGAATTGGATGCGCGCCCCGTTATTCTTCTTGTAAGTCGGGAATTTGTCCGAAAGTTTGGAGCCCGTCTGCCACAGGTCGGAGCGCGCGGCAATGCCGTCCGTTTTGCTGAATTTCTTGTCTCCGTCCGCTTCGATGAGTTTGATGAGGGGGTGCGCCGTGACCGAATTGTCATAATCGGTAAAGGAGGAATACCCGTCGTCCGTGTAGGGATTATCGGCGGAGGAGGAAACATGGTAGATGCGCACGCCGTAGGGGGCGCCGTCGTACAGGTAGGTATTGGGGCTCGCCGCGTGCAACGCGTTCAGCCCGTCCGCGGTGTACAGATCGACGAGGAGATATTCGCAGAAGTAGGAATTGTTGGAATCGAGCGGGATGAGGAGGGCCGATTGCGCCAACGCCGAACTCGAAAGGGTCACGGTTTGGGTGTCCGTCACGATGGTGGGGGAAAGCCAGCCGAGCATGGTCTTGGAGTAGACGCCGTGGTCGCCGATGTTGCCGTCCATCATATCCGCGCCGCCGAGCCCCTCGTTACTGCCCTTGTTGCTTTCATAGTCATAGTAATCGTCGAGCCCCAAAAGGTGCCCCGTCTCATGGATGTAGGTCTCCGCATTGATCTTCATGCCGGGGACCACGTCATACCCCGAGCCTTGATCGTTTGCGGTCTTTTCGTCCATAAAGTCGAATCCCGCAAACAGGTAATAATATGCGTCTAAATTGTCGTATTTCTCCGCACCGTAGTACCACGTCGTATAGGCCCAGAAAAATTCGGCGGAGTTGTAGTCCACGGCGTGGGAATAGATGAGGTAAACGGCGTCTATCGCCTCATCGCCGTTGGCGTCGTAGTTGTGCATGTCGAGGGTGCGGTCGTAGTAGGCAAGCACCTCTTCCAGGAGAACGGTGTCGCCCGTGATGGAGTAGCCCTCCGAATCCGTCCCGCTGTAATTTTCATAATAGGTGGCCGATTTGCTCGTCCTATAAACGGGTTGAATGTCAAAAGTGAGGTTGAGCGCCCCGTAGGAGGACTTTTTGTAATAGGAGTTCACGCTTTCCCAGCCCGTCTCTTCGGCGGTGCCGTTGAAGGCGATGTCCAGCCGGTTGAGGTCGCTTTGGGTGATGGTCTCGCCGGAAAATTGCACGGGCACCACAAGCGCGCGGACGGTCCCCGTCGAGGGCAATCCGATCGCCCCGTCCGTCTCCAAAAGGCGGTCTTGGAGGGTACTGACGTCAAAGTTTGCGGGCGTGCTTCCGCCCGAACCGCCCGAACCGCCCGTTCCGCCCGAACCGCCCGCGCCGCCCGCGCCGTCTGCGGCCGTCACGGTAAAGGAGGCCGTCTTACGGATGCCGTCAACGGTGATGGTCACGTTGAAGGAGCCGGGCTTGGTGAGGTCCACGGCGTTCAGATCGAGCATGCCCGACGTCACGGGGATGCGGTTGCCGTTGCGGTCGGTCACGATGAAGTACTCGGTGAAGTCCACCTGGTCGCCCACCGTCAATTCGAATTGTTTGTTTTCGTTGAGGGAGATGGTAAATTTGCTGTTCTGCTCATCTTGTGCGCCGGTGCACGCGCAGAGTCCCACGAGCATCACGAATGCCATCAAAACGGCGAAGATACAATTTGTTCTTTTCATTTGCTCACCTATTTTTCTTCGGAAAATTATACTACACCCGCCCCAAAAAAGCAAGTACTGTACCGAAATTTTCTTCGTTCGCCGAAATATCGGCTTTTATCGCTCGCCTTCCTCAAAATAATATCTTTTCACATTGTTATATTTCAGTTTTGTAAAATATATCTTCCCCGCAATGGTCGGTTTCAACTGCTGAACATCTTGCAGGCCGAAGCGGATCCGATCCCCTAAATCGGTACAATTACAGGCATAAACAAAGAACAAAGAGTTTATCTTGTAACCGGATATTTTCCCGTTGCCGCCGCGTTCTTTCCGGGCGCTTAAAGCGGATTTATTGATCGTAACGACGGAATCGTCGATGTTGCCTCCCTTTTCGGCGATGAAGCGTTTCAAGGCGTTCGGCGTCCATGCGCGGGAATGATTTCTCCCGGCGGGCCTTATTTCTCCGGCGATATCGGCCCACAAAGAGAGCTGGTTGGCCGGCAACATGACCAAATAGCCGTTTTTATCCTCCGTGCAGACGACGTCCGCATATTTTTTGACATAATTGTCGGTAACGGCAATATCCACGCTTTCGGGGCTGAAATGCTTTTCATTGCTTCCCATTTTTTCAAAGAAGTTGAGATCTTTCTGCTCCGTCAGCATCCGTTCATATTGCGGATATTTTTCAAGAAAAGAGGGGGTTATCCGCAGTTTTCCGTCCTCCTGATATTGTGGCAGATCGGCTTCGCTTGCTTTGGCCTTCGGCTCTTTGAATTCGATCGTATAGATGTTCGGATCGGCCGCGGCGATCAAAGCGCTGTCGATCCCTTTGCATCCTCCGGCTTGGATCAACATTCTCGATTTTTCGCGGTTGGAATACGCATACCGGGGAACGAGGTTGTTTGACTTTAATTGCGCCGAAATTTCCCTCGGAAGGAACGCACGATCTTCCAGACAGTTTGTAAAGGTATCGAGGCGCATCATATTTGCCAGCGTTTGCGCATAGACGCATTCGCTGAAAACGGCGGATTGAATATTTCCCCCAAGCCCATAACTCTTTTCAATTTGATGCGCCAAAGCAGGGCATTTCGCGCGGATAGGGCCGAGGTCCAAAGTCGCTTTCTTGGAGGCCGCGGTCCACAAGATGCCTCTCTCGGTCTTGTTGAAGATCACTTTATGCGGAGCAAAGCCGTAAAACTCCGCCATGATTTCCTTTTGCGCTTTCGTCAGAGGGATCATCCTATATGGACCTCCAACGCCATATTTGAGTGGATCATATCAAAAATTTTTTCATCGATATTCAAACCCAAAATATCGAGGATCTTCCGATTTATCTTGTCCCTGAATTCTCTCGGGAATTTAATATTTTCCTGGATCCCGACATTGTTCTTTGTTACCACATATTTTTGGGCGGAACACATCATTTCCGTCGCTTGGCCGCGAAAGAATTCCCTGTCATTGCCGGACAGTTTGTCATAGAACATCGGCAAGTTGAGTAGCAACCGTTTCGAGTAGGTGATGCCGCCGTCAAATAATCGCCAAAACCAATATGCAAAGGAAGAATTGATCAAACAATAGACATAATGAAATACGTTTTCGTCCTCGAAGGCCAGAACGATCTGACCGTTCCGCTTCATTTTACCGGCGGCCGCCGCCGTAAAATATCTGCATGTATTCGGCATGGACAAAACATATTTGCCCGACTTTTTTACGTAATCGCTTAGGGTCTTGCCGCTGTTTTTCCGCCACGCATCCCAAATGGCATTTAACTCTTTCGCGCACTTGAAATACATGGGAAAATCTTTGGATACGATCTGGGATCGATCGTTGATAAACGACTCCAAAACAGCGTTTTTCAGCAATTTTTTGCGCTCTTCGTTTTTGAATCTGATAAGCGGGGTCGTTCTGAACCCTTTGGCGCCGTCTTTGTTTTCGACGACGGTGATGGCCGCACGGACGGAATTGGCGGTATTCGTGTTGAAGATCCCGTGTTTGCGCCCGCAAAAGATATTGCCCGGCACATTATCGAATGAAACGATGAAGCCGTTACAGTCATTCATCATTTTTCTCAGAGGATAAAATTTCGTGCTCCCGATAAAACTGTACGGCGTGATAATGACCGAACTTTGGCTTTGTTTTATGATTTTTTCCATGAACATGGAATAGAGCTCTTTGGTATTTGTTGCAACGTCGGTCTTTTCCCATGACGGGTTTATGGATTTTACCGAAGCATAGGGGGGATTGGCAATGACTTTGCAATCCCTCGGCAGTTTGATCTCCTTTGACAAAAAATCACAGCGGACGGCATGGATAAAGGGATCGAGTTCTTTTCCGTATTTCAGCAATAATATGGTTTTGCAAATATCCAGCGCGGTCTCGTCCGAATCATACAAAAAGATCTTGCCTTCGCGCAACAATTCCGTCGCCGCGCGTTTGCCGATCAGCTCCAGATAAGCCAATATGAGGTTTCCCGTGCCGCAAGCCACATCGCAGATGTTGGAACCCGTTTGTTTGTCGAACCAACGCGCCATGACGTTTGCAACGTCGTCGGGGGTATAATATTGTCCGGAGGCCTTTTTTCCCTGTTTATCTTGCAATGCAAGCCCGATCTCATACAATTCGGTCAGATCGTTTGAGCTTAAAAACTTATTTGCCGCGTCATGGTTTCGGAGATAGGAGTTGATTTTCTTCCACGTTTCTTTCAGCCCCTTTTGCAAAACATCTTCTTTGTATAGAGATAAGTTGTAAACAGAAAACCTCTGAACGGCGGCCGTTTCAACATCGGCGCGTTCATCCGCCGATGAATTGGGACAAAGGGCCTCCTGTCCATTCTCATCGGGCCTATCCGATAAATTTATTTGGCGTGGCGTAGGTATTTCTTTCATGGTACGTTTGCTATCGTTCATCTGAATTGCTATAAAAATTATATCACAACCGACAAAGTTTGTAAACCTCTTTCATGAACCTCAAACCGACGAAAAAAACAACTCGCCTGAACCGAAAGAGTTCAAACGAGTTACACTTGGCGGAAGGTGAGGGATTCGAACCCCCGGATAGTTGCCCATCAACGGTTTTCAAGACCGCCGCGTTCGACCGCTCCGCCAACCTTCCGTTTGTGCCGCTATTGTAACACAAACGCGGGCGGACGTCAATCAAATTTACCCTTTGCGCACGCCGAGAATGTGCAGTCCGCGCGCCTTTGCAAACGAATAGGTGGAAAGCCGCCGGTCGAGCGCGTCGTAAGTGTGGGCGGCAATGAGAATATCTCCACGGGAAAATCCGACGACGACGGGGGAATGGTAAAAATCGCCGGTGGCGCGGCCGAGTTGGACGACGTCGCCGATTTCGAGTTCCGAAAGGGGGACCTCCTTTGCAAAAGGACCTTCGCCGTCGTTCTCCGTTAAAAAACGGAAGAGATATTCGACGCCCGTCCAGGAAGGCGTGCGATCGTTTGCCGAACGGTAAAACCAACCGTAAAGCGGAGTGAAATTCATCACGTTTGCGCCCGCAAAAATACATTGCGAGGCAAAATTGGTGCAATCGCCGCCGATGGCGTTGAAATCGTAGTAGGCGGGATTTCTTCCGAACGCCCACTGCCGCGCATAGCGGACTGCGGAAATGCGGTCATAGGGGAATTCCTTCATGCGATATTTTATGAAACCGCGCGCGGCGCGCGTTCCGAAAGAAGATGAACGGTTGCGAAAATTTTTGGAAAATGGCGCAATTATCGCTTGACTTCAATGGGAATTTCCTCTATACTTAAAAAGGTTTTGCTGGTGTAGCTCAGCAGGTAGAGCGCGTCCTTGGTAAGTATTTACTTAACCAATGGATATGAGCCATAATAAGCCCCAAAAGACTTGTTTTTAGCACTTTTC
>CANQAZ010000022.1 GCA_947589555.1 uncultured Clostridia bacterium
TTCATCGACGTGGAAGTCATTAAAAAACTGAATAAAGATACCGTCAGCCGACATTTGAGCGATTATATCGACAATCATCACACGCACGATTTGCGGCATACCTTTATCACCCGTGCGCAGGAAGTCGGGATCAGACGGGAAATTGTTTCGCTTTGGGCAGGACACGCGGCGGACAACAGCGTTACCACCACGGTTTACACGCACCTTGATCGAAACAAGGACATTCAGTTGCAGGAGATCAAGAAATTCGATTACGCCGTATAGCGGATATGGAAGCGGTTTGCACCCAAAATTGCACCCAAAAGAGGGAATTAGAACCTTCTTCCCTCGAAAAAGAGTGTTAAAACGGAACAGAACGACTGATCCAAGATCAGGGGAGAAGCCGCTTCCATAAAAAATAAGCAAAAGCACTATATTTTGTATCTAAAAACTTAATAGACAACAAAATATAGTGCGATTGCTTGGTGCCGCTGACCGGATTTGAACCGGTACACCCTTTCGGGTATCAGATTTTAAGTCTGAGGCGTCTGCCGATTCCGCCACAGCGGCGCATATTTCTATCCATTTTTTGTCACAAAATCACAACTTTTTCTGCAAGAGCGGTTTTTAAGTCTTTTGCGTCTGCCGATTTCGCCATACTCGCATAAACCGTTCCCCACGGCTTCACCGGATGAAACGATTATACCATTTCCGCGGACGAAAGTCAACAAAAAGCGCCCAATATCGGATTTGCCCGCCGCGGGGAGGCTCAAACCGCGTTTTTGCCTCCGCGGACCGCCATTCAAACCCGCACGGCGTCCCGATCCGCGCCGTTGTACGACAAAAAAGTTGATTTTATCAACAATTTCTACAAAATCGCGGCGCATTCCCCGAGTCTGCGTCCGTACTCCCCTCTCTCCACGGCGGCGAGGTACTCCTCTTCGGAGAGTTCGCACAAAAAGCGTTCCCCCTCGAAGAGGAGGAAGGTGAGGTAGCGGTCGGCGCGCAGAAAGCGCAGGGCGTCCTGCACGGTGCGCTCCGCGGAGATGCAGATGCGTTGCTCCTCCACCCCGCGCTCGAAACTTTTTTTGCGCGAAAAGGAGAGCCGCCGGTAGTCTCCCCCGCCCGCCGCGCCGCAAACGAGGAGGGCGGAAAAGAGAAGCGCCGAAAGGGCGGGGCGGGTAGAGCACGACCACACAAAGTAGCCCGCCACGCCCGCCGCGAGGAGGATATTGACGCAAACCGAAATGCGTTTTGCCCGTTTTTCGCCGAGCGGGGCGAGCAAAAGGCGGAGCGCCCTGCCCCCGTCGAGGGGGTAGGCGGGCAGGAGGTTGACGGCAAACAGGGAAAAGGAGACAAAGGCCGCCACGTCGGTATAGGGGTAGGTCTCGGGCCACAGCCACCAGAGCGCGACGAAGAAAAATCCCGTTGCGAGATTGCACAGGGGCCCCGCGGCGAGCACGGCGAGTTCCTGTTTTTTGCCGATGCCGGAGATATCACCCGCGATCACGGCGCCGTACGGCATGAGCACGACCCGCCCGAGGGTAAAGCCGTACCGCCGCGCCGCAAAGGCATGGGCGCACTCATGTTCGAGGGCGGCCACGCTCGCCGCGAGAAAGACGAGCAATTCCCCCGAGCAGGCGGAGAGCACGCCCGCAAGGAGGAAAAGGGGGTGGACGGTCAGTTTGGCTCCGTTCAATTCCAGGCGATTTCGTTTCCGCTTACGGAATAGCAATTCAGGATCTCCCCTTCGGAATAGAAGGAAACGCGGACGGGCCCTTCGCCGTCGGAATAGGCGAACGCGATATTGCCGTAAACGCTGTCCCCTTCGGCGACGTACAAGTCGTCGAGGCCGCTGATGACGGAGTGGAATTGGTCGGAGTGCTTGATCTCAACGGTATAGCCCGCGGTCTCGTCGCCCGAAACGGAGAACACGGTGCCGTTGCAGGGGGCGTACACGGCGCAAGCGGCGGTAAAGGAAAGTTCGCCCGTCTCGCCCACGGTGAGTTCCACCTCTTCATAGTCGTTCACAATGGGGGTGAGGGTAAAATCGGAATAGGCGCGCATATCGGCCTCTTCGGCCGCCGCCGAATCTCCGCCGAAGAGACCGCGCACAAAGGTATTGATGGCGCTCTCGGGCAAAAAGATGTTGGTGAGAAAGATGGCGGCGCAGAGGGCGCACACGGCAACGAATTCGCCGATGATGATGCGGCGGGCCCGTTTTTCCTTTTTGCCCTGCGGTTTTGCCTCCCGTTCGATGGGTCTGCTCTCGGCAAAGAGGGGGTCGCCCGCCTCCTCCATGCGCCCGTTCACCTGCTCCACGACCTGTTCGGAGAGTTCGGGCTCGCGGTACTTGTGCTTTTTTTCTCTCTTGTTTACCGTCACCGTCTCCACGGGGATTTCGAGCATCTCGGCATAGTTCAGTTCTTCGTTCATAATACACCTCATAGCGTTGGATTTGCGTTGGCGGGACATCCTCCTGCCAAGCTATCCTAATGTATGCCGCCATTTTTTCGGTTAGAAGAAAAAAGCCCTGTCGAATGAGGGCGACAGAGGCTGAAATCGTAGAAGTTATAGGGTTTTCAGAGGGCGAGCGCCTCGCACACGGCGCGGGCGGCAAAGCGCACCTCCTCCTCCCCCGTCCCGCGGCCGAAGGAGAAGCGGACGCCCCGCCTTGCCTCCTCCTCGCTCCTTCGCATGGCGAGGAGCACGTGGGAAGGGAGGGCCGCATGGGCCGAACACGCCGCCCCGCCCGAGGCGGCCACCCCTTTGAGGTCGAGGAGGTTCAAAAGGGCCTCGCCCCCCCGCGCAAAGGTGGCGTGACAGATGTTGGGCGCGCGGTTTTCGCCGTCAAAACGCACCCCGTCCCCCAATTTTTCGCGCAGGATCCCTTCAAAGAGGTCGCGCATCGCGCCCGCGTGCGCACAAAATTCCTCCCGTTCGCTCCGGGCGAGGGAGAGCGCCTTCGCAAACCCGACGGCCCCTGCCGCGTTGAGGGTCCCCCCGCGGAGCCCCCTCTCCTGCTCCCCTCCCGCAAGGAGGGGGGTCAGCGCGATTCCCTTTTTCACGATGAGGGCGCCCGTCCCTTTGGGCCCCCCGATCTTGTGCGCCGAGAGCGAAACGGCGTCTGCAAACCGCAAAATTTCGGCGATATTTTGGGAACAAGCGGCCTGCACGCAATCACAAAACAGCAAAACGCTGTGAGATCTGCACAATTTTTCCGCCTCTTCCACGGGCTGGATGCACCCCGTCTCGTTGTTGACGGCCATCAGGCACACGAGCCCCGTATCCTCCCCGAGCCGCGCCGACAGGTCGTCTAAATCGCACAGCCCGTTCTCCTTTGCGGAAAAAATTTCGTACCCGCCCGCGCGCATCTGGGCGGAGGAGAGCACGGCGGCATGTTCGGCGGCAAACACGAGGGCGCGCCCCTTGCCGAGGCATCTCGCCGCCCAGTTATCGGCCTCGGTGCCCCCCGAGGTGAAGTACACTTCGCCCGCCGAAACGCCGCACACGTCGGCGATCGCGGCCCTTGCTTCGGCCACGAGGTAAGCCGCCCGCCGCCCGAAGGAATGGAGGGAATCGGGGTTGCCGAACGTGTCAGAGAAGAGGGGTTTCATCTCCTCCCACACTTCTTGTCTCACGGGCGTTGTCGCCGCATAGTCCAAATAGACGTTCATACCGCCATTATACCCCCGCCGCCCGCAAAAGTCAACGGGAATCCCCCCACAAAAAAACGCCCTGCGGCATTCACCGCAAGGCGTACCCATAAATAATTCACTGTTGATTCGATATTGTAACGGGCTCCGCTTCTGCCGTAGGCTTGTTTTCTTCCGCTTGCGATTTATGTTTCTCGGCAATCGAATTTTTCCAAATAAGATATACGGCAAATCCCACAGTTGAAATTACAGTCAAAGCAATCGTTTGCGGAACAAGTTGCACGCTCCACCCAAGCCCGATGGACGGCACACCGAGGACGGCCGCGCTAATAAGGCACAACGCGGAGAGGATCACGGGACGCAATAACGGGCTTGTACGTTTTACGCCACGCTTTTTTTTCGCGGGCGGAACGAGCGCACTATTAAAGACGGAGCGGCATACGAGCGCCTTCCAACTTTTCTCGGCTTCCGAAGTAAGAAACTGATAATTCGTAATAGCACAAACCAACAACAATAGATTCAAAACGGTAAACGCGAGTCCCGAAAAAGAGAACGAACCGCTTGCAATCGCGCTGAACACAGAACCAAGCGAGGAGGTAAAAACATACATAAACACGCTGTATAGCGAAAAAGTACACATCAATCCACAACCACACGTGGAAATGACTGCCTCGACCGCCATGCACCCCCACGTTTTTTTCGCCGTGTTCCATTCCTGCCGATAAGCAAATCCCGTACAAATCGCCGCCGCACAGAGTAGCCCAAGCCCAAGTGCCATGCCAACGCTCATTCCTATCCCGGGCGCAAACCCTATCGAATAATAAGCGTCACCCTGTCCGCCCGAAGTGTTTACGATAAACGGATAGATGATGTACACGATAAAGTCCCACCGCATCATTCCGACCAGTGCGGCACAGACCGTATCTTTTCGGCGGGAAAATCGTACGGCGGCAATGATTGTGTAAATGACTGACGATATCATGACCACAAACGCCATCAGAGTCGCCAACGCCGCCTGAACAAAGCCGAAAACTCCGAGAATGGCTTCTGTATTTTCATCGGCAAGTCCGTCCACCATGACGCGGATCCGTTCAATACGATTTGCGATAAAATGAAATATATCGAGATTGCCCTCAGCGAAATTCCTGTTGCCGATGATCGTCAAGGGATAAGCATACGAAGCAAAAGTTGTAACCATCAACACGATGCATCCGATAAGGCCGAGGAGCGCGCAAACAAACACATATTTCGAAGAGTATTTCGCCGCTTTACCATTCCTCTTTCCGCCATAGAGCCTACGCAACTCTTCGAGCGATAGAGGATTTTCTTGTTGCGGCGCCTGCGGGACCGGCTCCTCCTCCGTTTGAAGAAGAGCAAGATTCTCGTCCGGGCCATTCATGCTTCCACCTCCGGAAGATCAATAGACGTGCTTCCAAACGAATGGAATTGCGATTTCACGGACACCGCGAAAACATTTTCCCCGTCACAGGCCGTCAATTGAACGGTCGTTTGGGAAAGCCGCCCTTCCGTCACGTAATACTTTGCTTCCATAAACATTTTATGCTCGTCCCAATCGGAGCGGAATTCTTCCAATTCGTCGCTTGCACCGAGCAACATGTCTTCAATGAGTTTTTTATAGTTGCGGGTCGGGATGTAAAATCCGTAAGAAGTCTTTTCAAAGTAAGAACTATCGAAATCCGCCGCAAACATAAAGGAAGATAAATCTGAAATATCCGTGAACGATGTGATCGGATATGTTCTTCCGCCTTTTTGAAGCACAAATTCATAGCGATCCTTAAACCGGTCGAAATCATAATACTTCCCGTCGTTGTTTTCGGGATGTTTAGTATATATCCGGAAGCCATTCGTATTCTCCGCAAGATAAAAGTCCACGTTATACGCGCCCGGTAGATCTTGCTTGAAATACGCCTTATCGGTATCAAATTTCAAAAGTTGGTAATGAAGCGCACTCAACGACATCAATTGCATGGAATACGTCGTTTCCACGGTACAATTGGAATAAGCGCCGTTCTCCATGACGGAGCGATAGTAACTGCGCGTCAGCCGTGCACCGTTTTCGGGACGAGGCGTAAAATAGCGATAACCCTCCTCCGAATTGCACACATAGAGCGGTAACTGCTCGTTTTCTCCGCCGGAAACAGAATAACGCACCTTCCCATACTCCGCCTCTGTAACCGATTGTGCGCTTTCGCCGAGCAATTCGGCCGTTTCCGTTTCATCCAATACACGGTCGGGAATAAATTCCAAAAACGAACAAGTCGCCACATCCCCATTCAGTTCCGCCCCGACAAATCCATCGGCAGCGGCTTGTTTGGTAGTATAAGTTTCTTCGGACAGTGTGCCCGTATAGGTTTCGCTATAATTTTCTCCGCCGCCGCAAGCGGAAAACATGCATGAGACGCCGAAAAGCAGAACAAATGCCGAACAAACAGAAATCGCTCTCTTCATCTTTGCCTCACTTTGAATATAAATACAAAACCGAAAACAGTTTTTGCGTATTGACTGCTACGGCAAGTGACTTTGCATGAACAATATCTACGATCCACCATACTACAATGGGGATTGCTCCCACAAAGTACAGAGGCGCCCACAGAAGAGACAACAGTCCTCCCGCAAGCCCGAGAAAAAATGTTGAAACCAATTTAATGATCGCGGCCTTTATTTCCCCGACGTAAAATTTCCCCGCGGCCCACCCCCCGAGAAAAATGCTCAACAAAAGCGCCGCCGTTTGGCTCTTCAACTTTACGTTGATAAGGGACTCAAACGCCGCATCGGGCGCCGCCGTCAAACGGTTTACGAAGTCCTTCTGTGAAACAGGCAGGACCTCCTTCATGTACTTCTCGCACAAAAATTTTACCTTGTTTTCTTCCATATTTTTTCCTCCGTTCTTCCTTTTGCTTTATCAAATTTGTATTGAATCAAAGAGCCGATAGCAATGCGACCGCAATCGCGACGGCGACGATAAAAAACCAAACGCAACTCATCACGATGCCCGTAACCGCAAGTACGCTCTTCTCCTCGTTCCGTTTTGCCATCACATATCCTATCACTGAAAGGACCAAACCGGGCAACCCGCCTAAAAACGACAGAAAAAATCCCGCAATCGCGCAACCGTTTGCGCCCTCTATTGAAAAAACGACCCCATCCGATCCCATCGTCCGTTTGCGTCCGCGCGAGATCCAAAAAAACGCATTGGGTTCCAAATAGGTCGCATATACCGTATCGAATAGAAGCGCGGTATTCACGGCCACCGTCTTGGATTTGACCTGTAATACATCCAACGCCCACCATGCCGAAACGATTGCAAATGCAACAAACAAGATCCACGGCGAAAGCACAGCCGCAAGAAAGCCGCATACCCCGTCGAGCAAAATCGTCAGAATGAGTTT
This sequence comes from uncultured Clostridia bacterium, assembly GCA_947589555.1. Lineage (GTDB taxonomy): Bacteria > Bacillota > Clostridia > Christensenellales > Borkfalkiaceae > Gallimonas. Next base: position 7,046 of record CANQAZ010000022.1, read on the forward strand.
GAAGAGTCCCCCCTTGATGTCGCCGAGATAAAATCTTCCGACAGCCCATCCGCCCAAAAAAACACTCAACAGAAACGCCGTTTTTTTATCCTTCAACGAAACGCCGTCGAGCGCATAATATGCCTCTTCTCCCGCGTCCGAAAGGCGGCGCACAAACGTTTCCGCATCATCGGGTGTCATTTCGCCCTTATATTTTGCGCACAGTATACTGACTTTTTCCGCCTGCACAGCCGTCCCTCTTTTAGAACATTTTGTTCCTTTATTATATAGAACAAATTGTTCCATGTCAAGTATTTTTCGGGATTTTTTCGTGATAATCTAAATATGAATAAGTTTGCGGAACGGCTGAAAGAAGCGCGTCTTGAAATGGGGCTTACGAGAAGGGAACTTGCGGAGCGGTGCGGAACGCTCGAACGCAATTTTTCTTATTGGGAACTCGGCCAGCGGGAATGCGATTTCGATATGCTCATCAAACTTGCGACCGTGCTGAATGTGAGCGTGGATTACCTCATCGGAAAAAGCGATTTTTGAGCGGTTTCCCTTCCCGTCACAAAAATCCCCCCACAAAAAAACGCCCTGCGGCATTCACCGCAAGGCGTACCCCCCTATTCCCCGTTAAGGTTATTGCCAGTCGCACACATTGACCCAACTTGCGAGGAATTCCGCCTCTCCGGGTCTGTTTTTGACCGATTGCGACGCCGCGACGATGGGCAAAATGCGTTGCACGTATTGGATCGCGGTATCCGTTTTTTCGCAGAACAGCCTCAAATATTTTTCGGCCAACTCGTCCTTTTTCTGCAATTTGAAGATGAGGTAGGTGCGCGCCGCGTCGGCCGAGCCGTTCCCCTGCGTGGCGTGGGACCAGTCGATGATGTAGGGCGTGCCGTCTTTGGTGAGGATGACGTTACTGGGCTGAAAGTCCCCGTGGCACAGTTTTTTGTGGCGGGGGAGGCTATCCAGCCGCACGTGCAGATCGTAGCGGACGGTGGCGGGGAAGGCGCTCGCCGAAATTTTGGCGTGCATTTTGTCGCGGAGGTGTCCCAACAGGGGCACTTTTTCCTTGCTCATGCGGATCTGCAAATCGACGAAGAATTCGAGGTAATAATCGCGCTTATCGGGCTCGCGTTTCATCAATTCTTCGAGGGTATCCCCTTCGATGAACTCCCAGATGAGGGACCATTTCCCGTCGATGACCTCCACGCCCAAAACTTTGGGGATATTGAGCCCCGTTTCCTCCACGCGGGCCTGATTGAGGGCCTCGTTGAGGATGCCGGCTTTGGAATAGGTCTCGTCGAAGGATTTGATGAGTTTATCGCCGTCGCGGTATAGTTTTTTCCCGCCGCTCTCGTGAATGAGTTCCATAAAAACAACCTCCTGACCTCGGCGGGAGCACCCGCACCGCTCGTTTCGCCCCTATTATACACCCAAAAAAATGATAAGTAAATACCTTTTTTGAAAAAATTTATCGTTCGGAGTCAAAACCTGTCCCTTTTTCTTCGCCGCCCGTCTCGCCGTTTTCGCCCTCCGTCTCCTCTTCTTTGCCGAGGATGAGGCCGAGGGCATACAGCCGTTCGCGCAAAAAGGCGATGCGCGCCCCCGTTTCGGTGGAAGCAAGCCTCTCGTTTTCGCGGCAGAAGCGCGCGGCCACGTACAGTTTGTGCGCAAAGAAGAGGGAGACGCACAGGGCTATAAAGGTCAGCCCGCCGAACACCCCCGCAAGGATGACGGGCGTATTGCTCTTCGTGCGCAGGATGAAACTCGCGCTCACGATGATGCCGACCGCCATCGCCGCGGCGGCGAGCAAAAAGGCGGCAAAGCGGATGAGGTAATACTTGCGGTTGGCCGCAAACGCCGTCCGCCGTTCGGCCTGTTTCGCCTCGAACCCGGGCGCCAGCGTCTGCTCCTCTTTTTGGTACGAATCCCACAGCGTTTGCATGGTTTCGCCCATTTTTTGTTGCACGAGTTCGCGCGCTTCCCCGTCCCTTGCCAGTTCTTCCGCCGCCCCGTCCGCAAACAGGGCGTCTGCGTCGGAAAAGCCCCTCGTGCGCGCCGTCCACAGCCCCTCGCGGGCCGCGTCGTTCTCGCCGTCGCATACGAGCGCCTGCCCGAAGAGGAGTTCGGCGTCGGCAAATTTCTCTTCGGCGAGTTTTTCGCTCCCCTCTTTGGTCAGCCGTTCGCTCTCCTCGCGCGCTTCCCGCTTCAATTTTTCCCGTTTTTCGAGCGCCTCTTTGAGTTGGGAGGGGGTGAGCCCCACGAGGTCCTCGTCGTACTCCTCTTCGGGGAGTTCCACAAAGAGTTCCTCTTCGGCCCCCTCTTCCCCTTCGGCGAGCGCGTCCACGGCGTCCGTGCCGCCGTCCGCCGTCCGTTTCAAACGGATGCCGCGGCTCTCTTCCTTGTCCAAGATCCTTTCTTCCATTTCCGCTCCTTTATTTACCCTCTTCCCCGCCGAGGAAGTAGGGGTTTCTCCTTGATTTTTTGTCCGCGGGGTCCACCGCGCACAGCACAACGGCCCGCCGTCCGCCGCGGTACCTGCTCTTGGCCCACTGCGCGAGTTCCGCGGTGGGAAAGGCGGCAAAGACGGCGCTTCCCGAGCCCGTCATGGCGCATCCCATCGGGGAGAGGGCGCGCAATTCTTTCAGGTCGCGCTCCACGGCGGGTTCCAGGCCCGCGGCCGCCGCGGTGAGGTGGTTGCCGAAGAGGCGGGCCGCCCATGCGGGATTTCCGCTTGCAAAGCCTTCGAGGGCGCGCTCCGTGCGGGGGGGAAAGGTCTTGCCCTCCTCGTCGAAGCGCCGATAGCATTCCGCGGTGGAAACGCCCCCGCCGCCGTACACCGCCAAAAAGTACATTTGGGGCAAAAAGGGCAGGCGTTCGATCTCTTCCCCCCTGCCGCGCATGCGCGCGAGCCCCCCCGTCAGTTGAAATTTCACATCGCTCCCGAGGGACTCCGCAAGGGCAAAAAGCGCCCCCATGTCGTCAATTTGGTACAATTTTGCCATCGCAAGGAGCACGCCCGCCGCGTCGGCGGAGGAGCCCCCGAGCCCCGCTCCGGCGGGGATATTTTTGAACACCGCGATGTTTGCGCCGTCCGTCGAAAACCGTGCGGAAAAGGCCTCTGCCGCCCTCAGCGCGTTGTTTTTTTCGGGGGGGATGGCCTCACAGCCCATACCGTGCATCGCGACGGAGGAGAGGGGGCCTTTTTTTTTCTTTGCGAGGATGCGGTCGCAAAGGTCCACGGTGACGGCGAGGCTGTCGAGCAAATGGTAGCCTTCCCGCGCGCCCGTAATATCGAGCGTGAGGTTGAGTTTCGCGTACGCATTGACCCTCACTCTGTTCATTGCCGATATTGTATCACAAAATGCGCGCCAATGCAAGATTTTCCGCAAAAAACCCTCATCTCCCTCCATAGGCCTACCCTTTCTCAAAGGGGAGGCTCCGCCGTAGGCGGTGGTGGGGATTCTCCCTCAATTCCACTTTCCCGTCCAAAGGGGAGCCTTCCTTGTGGCTTTCGGGAAAAGGCGACCGTATGATGTGCAGAGCCTTTTCCCGCAATGGCTCCGCCGTAGGCGGTGGTGGGGATTCTCCCTCAATTCCACTTTCCCGTCCAAAGGGGAGCCTTCCTTGTGACTTTCGGGAAAAGGCGACCTTATGATATGCGGAGTCTTTTCCCGCAATGGCTCCGCCGTAGGCGGTGGTGGGGATTGAGCCCCCGCGTCATTCTGAGCCGTCGCCCGAGTGCTTTACACTCGGGCGACGGTCGAAGAATCCCGAATAACGCAGTCCGCCCCAAGCCCTCCCCCTTCCCTCCTCCGCGTCATTCTGCCCCGCCCGCACGTATTTTGTCGTCGAAGGGCGGCACGAGGAGCGTAGCGACGAAGTAGGGAATGCGAAGAATCCCCTCAACGAAGTCCCCCCACCTTAAAATCCGCCCGCGGCTTGCGCCGCGGGCGGTCCGTAAATTCCGTAAACTTCTTATTTGTCCCTCATGTTTGGGCGATGCTCTTTTTGCGGTAGATGATGACGCGCTGTCCCTCCTTCACGGGGAAGGCGATGTCGGGATTGGCGGCCTCCACTTCCTCGGGGGCCTTTTTCAGGCTCTTGGCCAGTTCCCAAAGGCCGTCGCCCGCGCGGGGGATGTAAACGCTCACCGCGCTGTCGTTGACGGGCAATTTTTCGCCCTCTTCGGCGGAGGTCACCAGTTTGGCCTTCACGGTACGGGAGGAGCGGAGGTTGATTTTGAGGGTGGCCTCCGCGTCGATCTCCCCCTCCTGTTTCTGCCGTGCGGACATGCCGCACACCATCACGTCGGCGGTGCAATTTTCGGCGCCCACGGCCACGGAGAAGGGCAAACTCATCTCGATGCCGCGGTGGGCGCCGTCCGCGCCGAGCACCAGCAAGGTGGCAAGGGCGACCCCCTCCACCCGTTTCGCGCCGCCGTCCGCCACAACGTTGGCCTCGGCGCGTTGCAGGGTGACGGCCTGCAACACGTCCGAAAAGTCGATGGGCGAGGAGAGTGCGGCCCGCCCCGAGACCCGTTCGGTCACGCGGTCTCTTTCGCCCGCGCCCGTAAATTCGCATTCGCGGAAGGTGAGGGCCGTTTCGCACTCGGCGGAAAAGGCGTCCGTCACGCCGTCGATCGTGCCCTCCTCATACACGCACCCCTCGGCCGAGAGGGTGAACTCGGCGGTGACGGCGCACCGTCCGCTCTCCTCGTCCGCCTCGGCGCGGAGATTGGCGTTCAGCACAAAAACGTTGGCCTCGGCGCGGCAACCGAACGCGGCGGCCTCGCACGGGATCTCGATGCGGAAGGGCACCAGCCGCTCGAAGGAAAGGAGGGAGTTGGTCCCCTTCAAGGCGAGCACGCACAAATTTACCTCGCCCTCCACCCGCAGAACGCCCGTTTCGCAGACGGCGTCGGTGACGCACACCGTCTCGGCGTGCTGTAAAATGTCGCCCACAAGTTCGGTCTCGAACTCGTCCTCCACCTCCTGCGCACCGCCGCAGAGGTGGGCCGTGAGGGTGGGCACGGGCGCCCGCTTCAAGATGAGCCCGCCCCCCGAAAGGTACTCGAAACTCTCCTCGCCGTACAATGCGATGTCGGCGCCGAGCAAGGCGGTGACGAACACGCCCGCGCCCTCCCGCCGCACCGAAACGTTTTCCACCGCGACCTGCGCCCGCGCCGTGAAGGCGGGCGCGATCTCCTCGTCCTTCGCGCTTGCCGTAAATTCCACGCCCCGTTCGGCGCGGCACACCTTTTTTTCCGCGTCCTCATAGACGATGGAAAAATGCGCCTTGCCGAAATAGCGCGCCTCGCCGCTTCCCGCCTCGGCGCCCGTGAGCGCCGCCGCGCAGTGCACCGAAAGCACCGTTTCCACCTCGCTGCCGAAGCGGCATTCCACCGCCGTCTGCGCGTTCAGTTCCTTCTTCTTTTTGTAGCCGCGGTAAGTTTCCGTCTGCGTCTCGAACGCCACTTTTCCGTCCTCCCCGAATTTGGTTTCCCTTCATTCTATGCGCCCCCTCTTTTCTTTATGACGGCCCGCGCCTGTCAAAAAGAGGTATATTTTTCGCAATTTGTGGGAAAAACCGTCGTATGATCAAACCGAAAAGCGACCTTTCGAGCGTCAAAAAGACGATCGCCGAATATTTTAAGCGGCGCGTGGACGTCACCGTGAATCTCGGGCGGAACAAAGTTTTGCGCTACTGCGGCGAACTTTCGGGCGTGTACCCCGCCCTCTTTACCGTGCGCCCCGATGACAAAAACTTTTTGGGCAAGACTTCGTACTCCTACGCCGAAGTGCTGTGCGGAAATGTGAAAGTCAAACCGCAGGAGCCCGCAAAGCCCGTTTAGAAAAAAATCTCCTTATGCTCTCAGCCGTGCCGTGCGCCGTTCCCCCCTCGGGGAACGGCGCACGGCACGGCTGAGAGCATCTTCCCGTCCGGCGCCCTCCCCCTTTGGGGAGAGTTTCGCCGCCTTCCCCTTTCCTCTTTATTATATCATGCAAAATCCTTGTCAAGGGGGGTACTGACAAGGATCCACTATATTGAGCGAAAATTTTTGGGGGAGGGGAAGTTGGGGGCGGGCGGACTGCGTTTGAGGGCGGATCCCCACCCGTCACGGCTGTGGCCGTGCCACCCTCCCCCTGACGCAGGGGGAGGGCAAGGAAAGGGCGGAAGAGAGGGGAAACAAAGAATAGAAAAAGACGGGCGAGGACGACAAAAGCCGTCCTCGCCCGTCCCTTGCGGGACGCACATTACGGGATAATGCTCTGCATATCACGCGGCCGCCTTTTCCCGAAAGCCATAAGGAAGGCTCCCTTTTGGGCGGGAAAGTGGAATTGAGGGAGAATCCCCACCACCGCCTACGGCGGAGCCTCCCCTTTGGGAAAGGGTAGGCCTTTGGGGATGAGAGGGAGGACAAACAAAGAATAGAAAAAGACGGGCGAGAACGACAAAAGCCGTCCTCGCCCGTCCCTGCGGGCCGCCCGCCCCTTCCGGCGGAAGGGGCGGGCGGAAGGGGTTGCTTATTCCTCGTCCGAGGAGGTCTCCTCGGGGGGAAGATCGGCGGCAGTCTCTTCCGGCACCTCCACTTCCGCCGTCTCGTCCTTTTCCGTGACCGCGACCGTGGCCACCACGCCGCCGCGCACGTTCATGAGCCGCACGCCGCGCGTCGCACGGCCGATGCGAGAGATGCTCTCCGCGTGCATCCGGATGACGATGCCCGCGCTCGTCACCATCATGAGATCGTCCTCATCGGTGACTTGCTTCATGTTGACGAGGAGGCCCGTCTTTTCGTTGAACGTCCCCGCCTTGATGCCCTTGCCGGCGCGGGACTGCAAGCGGTAGTCCCCGGGATCCGTGCGCTTGCCGTAGCCGTTCTCCGAAACGGTCAGAATATCGCACCCCTCGCGCAGGACGAGCATATCGACGACCGCGTCGCCCTCCGCAAGGTCGATGGCGCGCACCCCCATCGTATCGCGGCCCATCGGGCGGACGTCCGTCTCCGAAAAGCGGATGCACTTGCCGTAGCGGGAGGCCACGATGATCTCGTTCTCCCCCGCCGCGAACTGCACCGAGATGAGTTCGTCGTCCTCGTTGATCTTAATGGCGATCTTGCCGCTCTTCATGATGCGCTCGAATTCGCTCGTCGCCGTCTTTTTGATGAGGCCGTTTTTGGTGGCCATCACAAGGTACCCCGTGCCGTTTTCGTACACGGGCAGGATGGCCGCGATCTTCTCCCCCGCCGAAAGTTGCATGAGGTTGACGATGGCCCGCCCCCGCGCCTGACGGTTGGCCTCGGGGATCTGGTACCCCTTGATGGAGTAAACCTTGCCGAAGTTGGAGAAGAACAAAATATCGTTGTGGGTGGAGCACACGAACATCTGCTCCACAAAATCGTCCTCCTTCGGGCGGTGGGCGGTGACGCCGACGCCGCCGCGGTTCTGCGCGCGGTACTCCGCCACGGGGATGCGCTTGACGTAGCCGCCGTGCGTCATGGAGATGACGACGTCCTCCTCGTCGATGAGGTCGGCGTCCTCGATGTCGCCGTAGTCGACGGAGATCTCCGTCCTCCTCTCCGAAGGGTACTTGCCCTTGATGGCGATGAGGTCGTTTTTGATGATTTCGAGGACGCGCGCCTCGTTCCCCAAGATATCTTTGAGGTCGGCGATGGTGGCGAGGAGCCCTTCGAGTTCCTCTTTGAGTTTTTCCACTTCCAAAGAGGTGAGCCGTTGCAGGCGCATCTCCAAAATGGCATTGGCCTGTTTTTCCGAAAGTTCGAACGCCGCGGTGAGTTTGGCGCAGGCGTCGTTTTTATCGGCCGATTCCTTGATGATGCGGATGACTTCGTCGATGTTGGCGAGGGCCAAAACGAGCCCTTCGACGATGTGGGCGCGTTCCTCCGTTTTGTTGAGGTCGAAGCGCGTCCTGCGCGTGATGACCTCCTTCTGGTGCTCCAAATAGTAGTAGAGGATGTCCCGCAGGGAGAGGTAGCGGGGCTCGGTGCCGTTTTCGACGAGGGCCAAAAGAATGATGCCGTCCGACACCTGCAAATTGGTATGCTTGTAGAGGGTGTTCAAAACGACCTGCGCGTTGGCGTCCTTTTTGCACTCGATGACGAGGCGCATGCCCTCGCGGCCGCTCTCGTCGCGGATATCGGAGATGCCTTCGATGCGCTTATCCTTGACCATGTCCGCGATCTGCACCACGAGTTGGGCCTTGTTGACCTGATAGGGAATTTCGCTGACGATGATGCGGGAGCGCGCGTTTGCGCCCGTGCCGTGCTCCTCGATCTCGCACTTGGAGCGGATGACGATGTTGCCCTGCCCCGTGCGGTAGGCCTTGCGGATGCCCCCTCTGCCCATGATGACGCCCCCCGTGGGGAAGTCGGGCGCGGGGATGTATTGCATGAGTTCGTCGGCCGTGATCTCGGGGTTTTCGATCATGGCGACGGCGCCGTCGATGACCTCGGCGAGGTTGTGGGGCGGGATGTTGGTGGCCATGCCCACCGCGATGCCGTCCGATCCGTTGACGAGCAGGTTGGGGAAGCGGGCGGGAAGGACGGCGGGCTCCATTTCGATGCCGTCGAAGTTGGGGAAGAAATCCACCGTCTCCTTATCGAGGTCGCGGAGCATTTCGGCGGCCAGTTTGGTGAGGCGGGCCTCCGTATAACGCATGGCCGCGGGCGGATCGCCGTCCACCGAGCCGAAGTTGCCGTGGCCGTCCACGAGGGGGAAGTTGATGGAGAAGTCCTGCGCGAGACGCACGAGGGCGTCGTACACCGAACTATCGCCGTGGGGGTGGAATTTACCCATGACGTCGCCGACGATACGCGCGCACTTGCGGTAGGCCTTGTCGTTATAGAGGCCCATCTCGTGCATGGCGTAGAGGATGCGGCGGTGGACGGGCTTCAAGCCGTCCCTCACGTCGGGAATGGCGCGCGACTTGTTGACGGCCATCGCGTAGGCGATGAAGGAGCGCTTCAACTCGTCGTTGACCTCCACGTCGAGGATCTTCGTCATTTCCAGCGTCTTTTTGAATTCTTCGGTGAGTTCGGGACTCGTTTCTCGTTTTGCCATGTTCGGCTCCTTTCAGGAATTGCTTGGATTTTGTGGGAATGGGGTGCGTTTTTTACTTCATAACGGGCCTTGCTCCCCCCCTCGAAGGGAGGACGGGGCGCGCCGTGGCGGGCGGGGCGTTTCTGCGCGTTTACACGTCTAAATCGGTGACGAGGGTCGCGTTCTCCTCGATAAACTTGCGCCTCAAAGCGGGGCTTTCGCCCATCAGCAGGTTGAACATCTTATCCGCCTCCACCGCGTCCTCCATCGAGACCTTGATGAGGGTGCGGGTGGCGGGGTTCATCGTGGTGTTCCAAAGTTGTTCGGTGCTCATTTCGCCGAGGCCCTTATACCGCTGGTATTCCACGCGGTTGCCGTTCGCGGCGTCGAAGAGGGTCTTTTCCTCCTCCGAATAGAGGTAAACCTCCTCCGTTTTGCCCTTGACCGTCGCCTTGTAGAGGGGGGGCTTGGCCGAATACACGTGCCCGTGCTCGATGAGGGGGCGCATATAGCGGAACAAAAATGTTAAAAGCAAAATGCGGATATGGGCGCCGTCTACATCGGCATCGGTCATGGAGATGATCCTATCGTAGCGCAGTTTGCTCTCGTCGAAGTCGTCTAAAATGCCGCACCCGAAGGCGGTGATCATCGCCTTGATCTCGGCGTTTTCGAGGGCGCGGTTGAGCCTCACCTTTTCGACGTTCAAAATCTTGCCGCGGAGGGGCAAAATGGCCTGAAAACGCCTATCCCTCCCCTGTTTTGCGGTGCCGCCTGCCGAATCGCCCTCGACGATGTAAATTTCGCACAGTTCGGGGCGCTTATCGGAGCAATCGGCCAGTTTGCCGGGCAGGGTGGTGCTCTCCAACACCCCCTTTCTGCGGGTGAGTTCGCGGGCATTGCGCGCGGCGTCCCGCGCTTTTTGCGCCGTGATACAGCGGAGCACCAACTCGCGCGCCTCGGAGGGGTGCTCTTCGAGGTATTCGCTCAAAGAGTCGGCCACCGCCTTGTTGACGAAGGGGCGGATGAAGGAATTGTTGAGTTTATCCTTCGTCTGCGATTCGAACTGCGCGTTTTCGAGTTTGACGGAGACGACGGCCGTAATGCCCTCGCGCACGTCCTCGCCCGTGAGTTTATCGCTGTCCTTCAAGATGTTCAGTTTGCGGCCCGCGTCGTTGATGACTTTGGTGAGGGCGAGTTTCAGCCCCTCCACGTGGGTGCCGCCGTCGATGGTGTTGACGTTGTTGGCGTAGGAGTAGATGACTTCGGAGTAGCCGTCGTTATATTGCAGGGCGATCTCGCACACCGTGGTGCCGTCCTGCGCCTCGAAGTAGAGGGGCTCCGAAAAGAGGGTCTCGTTGGCGCTCGCGTTGAGTTCGGCCACGAGTTCGCGGATGCCCCCTTCGTAGCAAAAACTGTCCGTGCGGGCCTTTTCGCCGCGCAGGTCGGTGAGGGTGATGGTGAGCCCCTTGTTGAGGAAGGCAAGTTCTTTGAGGCGCACTTTGAGGGTCTCGTAGCGGAAGGTGATGGTCTCGAAGATCTCGCTATCGGGAAAGAAGGTGACTTTGGTGCCCGTCTTTTGGGTATCGCCGATGACGGCGAGGGCGCGCTGGGGCACGCCGCGGTTGTAGACCTGCTTATAGATGTGGCCGTTCTGGTACACTTCCACTTCGAGCCATTCCGAGAGGGCGTTGACCGCCTTCACCCCCACGCCGTGAAGGCCGGAGGAGACTTTGTAGCCCGAATCCCCGCCGAATTTGCCCCCCGCGTTGACTTTGGTAAAGACGACCTCCACCGTGGAGATGCCCTCTTTGGGGTGGATCTCGGTGGGGATGCCGCGGCCGTTGTCGATGACGGTGCAACTGCCGTCCGCGTTGATGGTGACGTCCACCCTATCGCAGTAGCCCGCGAGGGCCTCGTCGATGGAATTATCGACGACCTCGCTGACGAGGTGATGGAGCCCCTTTTCGTCGGTCGAACTGATGTACATGCCCGGGCGCTTGCGGATGTGCTCCAAACCGTCAAGGACCTGAATTTGTTCCGCGCCGTAGGCGCCCTCCACTTTTTCCGACATAATCTCTCCTCAATTTACGTTGATTTATGTTAAGTTTACGTTATCCTGTGTTAAATTCGCGCGCGTGCGCGCGTGAACGAGCCCATTATAACACACGAAACGAAAAATGGCAAACGTTTTTTACCCGTTTTTTGCGCAGGGCGCGGAAAAGGGCGCGCATTCTGCCCTGCGCGCCCCGAAAAGCCCCTCTCACGGAAAAATGCCCGTCCTCCGCCGCGGCGGGAAAGGGCGGCTATGCCTCTTTCTCCGCGAACAGTTCCTCGGCGAGGAGGGCGACCTCCTCCGTCGTCTGCGCCGCAAACAGCCTCCGTTTGCCCGCCGCCGCCCCCCGCGTGCCTTTGAGCCAAAAGGCCGCCATCTTGCGGCAAAAGACGAGGGCGAACCGCTCGCCGTAAACTTCCCGCTCCTCTTCGACGAGCCGCAAAAAATAGGGCAGGAGGGGGGGCCGTTCCTCCCCTTTGATGGCGCAAAACACGCGCGGGTCGTACAGGGCGGCGCGCGCCACCATCACGCCGTCCGCTCCCGTGCGCTCCAACATTCTGGCCGCGTCCCTCTCGTTCCAGATCCCGCCGTTGGCGATGACGGGGATCCCGACCGCCCCCTTCGCCGCCGCAATTTCGGCGTAATCGGGGGGGCCCGCGTAAATTTTATCCCGCGTCCTGCCGTGCACGGTGAGAAGGCACGCCCCCGCCCCCTCGCACCGCTTGGCGAACTCGGCGGCGCACTTGTGCCCCTCGTCCACCCCCGTGCGGAACTTCACCGAGATGCGCTTTCCGCTCTTCACGCATTCCGCAACGATCTTTTCGGCGAGGGCGGGATTTTCCATGAGGGCGTTCCCCTCCCCGTTTTTGACGATCTTGGGCATGGGACAGCCCATGTTGAGGTCGATTAGGTCGAACTCGCGCAGGGCCTCGCTCTCGCACGCCTCGCGCAAAATTTCGGGGTCGGAGCCGAAGAGTTGGGCGGCCTTCGGGCTCTCCTCGCCGTGATAGAGGAGGAGTTTGGTCTCCTCGCTGCCGTAATGGAGCCCCTTCGCGCTCACCATTTCGGTAAAGGAGAGCCCTGCGCCGAGCGCGGCGCAGAGTTTGCGGTAGGGATAGTTGGTGTAACCCGCCATCGGGGCGAGAAAAACGTTGTTGGGGCATACCATGCCCGCGATATCAAGCGCGTGCAACATCTTTTGCCCGCCTGTAATATTCTTCTTTTTCTTCGGCGGTGAGGGCGTGCACGTCCTTTCCGTCGGCGAGGACGAGGCCCTCGTAGGCGTTGTAGCGCGCCGCCGCCTTCTTCACGGTATCGAGGAGGACCTGCTCGCAGTCGACGCCCGCCGCCCGCCCGAGTTCGACGGTGCAGAAGAGGACGTCTCCCACCTCCTCCGCGATGTGCGCCCTGTCCCCCGAGGCGAGGGCTTCCTTGAATTCGGCGTATTCCTCGCGGAATTTTTTTTCGAAGTTTTCCACGGTGGCGGGGTCCCAGCCCCCCTTCTCCATCCGCTTTGCGATCTTCTGCGCGCGCAGGAGGGCGGGGAAGCACTCGGGCACGTCGTTTACGGCGTCCGAATAGGTCGTCTGGTGCTTTTCCGCCATCTTGTTCTTCTCCCACACGGAGAGGGCGCCGTCCGCCGAAGCCGCCTTTTCCTTGCCGAACACGTGGGTGTGGCGGGAGATGAGTTTGAGGCACACCTCGGAGAGGACGTCGGTCATGTCGAAGTTGCCCTTCTCCTCCTCCATGAGGGTGTGGAAGGCGGCCTGCATGAGGACGTCCCCCGCCTCCTCCCTCATCTTCTCGGGGTCGTTTTTGTCGATGGCGTCCACCAGTTCGTAGGCCTCCTCGATGCAGTTGATGCGGATGGACTCGTGCGTCTGCGCGCGGTCCCACGGACAGCCGTCGGGGGCGCGCAGAAGGCGCAAAATGGCGAGGAAATCCTCCAAATCGAATCTCTTCTTTTCGAGCAAGGGGGTATCGTACACGACGAGGGCGCAGTCTGCGCCGTATTTTTTTTGGCGGTCGGCCTCATAGAGGGGGATCTTTTTCACCCTCTGCCCGTCGAAGTAGGCGCAGGGGGCCTCGTCGCCGAATTTTGCGGCGAGCAGAAGTTTGACGTCCCCCGCGAGTTGGCGGTCGGCAATGTCGTACACGACGAGGGGCAGGGCAAGTTTGCTCCCCTCCGCCTCGTAGGCCGAAAGGGTGGTGAACTTGCCGAAGAGCCCCGCCCTTGCGGCGGCCGAGGCGGCCTTGCCCACCCCTTCCACGATCTCCGCCCCCTTTTGGCGGGCGAGGAGGGAGGCGGCGCGGTCCTCGGATACGGCGCCGTACACGCAGTAGCAGACCTCCCCCTCCCGCGCGCGGGCTCTCACCTCGCGCACGATGTTTTTGACGAGGGTATCGTAAGTGCGGCTTTTCTCGTAGAGGAAGTCGAGCGTTTCAAAGGGGATGCCCGCCTCCTTCAAATCCTCTGCGGCGGGCTGAAATGCGGTGTTCAAGAGCACCGTTTTCGCCCTCCTCATGGCCGCCGCCGCGCGCGCCGGCAGCCCTCCTCTTTCCGTGCCCAGTCCGATGATGGTCATTCCTGCTCTTCTCCTTTTTGCTTCCGCAAACAGTATAAAACAAATCGAGGGAAAAAGCAACCAGATAGCACGCATTTGCCGCAAGCGCACCGCCGAACACGCCGAGCGGGGTGGGGATGAGGGCGAACTGCAAGCCGTGTTTTACGGCCACGGCACACAGCATGGCGAGGGCCGCACGCCTCGCCTTGCCCATTCCCGTGAGACAGGCCGAGAGGGTGTCCACGCCCGCGAGAGCGGCCGCGGAGAGCGCGGAGAGGCGGATGAGGCGGGCGAGGAGGGCGGAATCGGCCCCATCGAGGGCGGGATAGAGTAGCCGCGCGATGGGCCCCGCGAACAGAAAGAGCGCGGCGGCGCAAGGCACGGAGATGGCGAGGGTGAGGGCGAGGGCGTACACGGCGCGCCGCCTGCCCCCCTCCTCGTCCCCTTTGGCAAAGCGGAAGGAGACGGAGGTGACGGTGGCCGCCACGAGGCCGTAGGCGGCCGTGGCGGGCAAGGAGACGAGCCCCGCCGCGGCGCCCGCCAGAAGCCCGTACTGCGCCACGGCGCGCGCCGTGCGCCGCGCAAGCAGGCGCACGATGACGACGCTATCCGCCATCTGCGAAAGGGGCAACAGGGCCGAGGCCGCCATCACGGGCAAAGCGGAGCGGAGGATGCTCCCTCCCGAAGGGGGGCGGGCGGAGAGAAAGGGACGGCGGGGCTCGCCGCGGTAGCGAACGAAGAGAAAGAGGAGGGCGGCCGCCTCCGAGGCCGTGACGCCCCAGAGGGCGCCGGCCGCGGCGCGGGCGGGATCGCCGGGAAAGCGCGCGGCCAGAAGAAGGCCGACCCCCGCTTTGACGAGTTGCTCGCAAATTTCGCTGGCCGCCGTGGGAAACATGTTGTTTTTCCCTTGAAAATAGCCGCGGAACACGGCAATGAGAGAGACGAAAAAGACGGCGGGCGCAAGGGCAAAATAACAGCCCGCCAGTCCCCCCTCCTCTTGCAGGCCGCTCATCGGGCGGGCCAAAAGAAGGAGCAGGACGGAGCCGAGCGCGCCGAGCAGGGCGAAGGTTTTGAGGGCGGCAAAAAGACTTGGGCGGGGATCGCCGCCGCGGGCCGAATCCCGCGCCACGAGGCGGGAAAATGCGGACGGCACGCCCGACGACGAAAAGGTCAAAAGGACGCAGAACAGCGGATAGGCCATCGAATACAATCCCATGCCGTAGCCCCCCAAAAGGGCGTTGAGAGGAAAGCGGTACAAAGCCCCCACCCCCTTTGCGAGAAATCCGCCGAGCGACAGAACGGCAACGCTTTTGAGAAAGGTCTTGTGCTTCATTATGTAATTGCGGTTTGGATTTGCGGCATGAAGTTGCGGCAGAAAATTGCGGCCCGAAAAAAATTTTTTCCTCTTTTAACGCTCCCCGCTGTGCCGCGCGCAACAGCCGCTTGCGCGGTTGCCGCGCCCCGCGCACCGGGGAGCGTTTTGCGTTTGCCGCGGCTCTGCGTTGTCACCTACTCTTCTCTTACAATGTAATGGTACCATGAAAATTTTTGAAAAGATGAGGTACATGACAAGGTTTTTTGGAAAAATTTTGGGCGGATCCCCACCCCTACCCCTCCCCTTGACGCAAGGGGAGGGCAAGAGAGGAAGGCCATCCCCACCACCGCCTACGGCGGAGCCTCCCCTTTCCCAAAGGGGAGGCCTTTGGGGGAGGGGGATCATTCGAATTGGTTGGCGATGATCTCGGCGGTGAGGCGGGCGAGTTTGACCGCAGAGGCCTCCATCACCGCCCCCTCCTCCCCCGACAGAAGGACCACCGCGCCGAGACAGTCGCCCCCCGACACGATGGGCACGATGACTTCCGCCGTGGGAACAAATTCGCTCTCCGCCGCCACGGCCACAATATCGCCCCCCTCCTTTGCGCCCGCGAGATAACTCCGCCGCGACGACATGATCTCCGTCATCTTTTCCGATACCCGCTTGCCGAGAAGAGCACGCTTGCCCGCGCCGCTCGCCGCGAGCACCGTATCGGTATCCGTGATGACCGCAAGACAGCCGCTCTGCTCCGCAAGAGACTTGGCCGTGCCCTCCGCAAACCGCTCCACCGAAGCGATGGGCGAATATTTTTTGAGCATCAACTCGTCCCGGTCGGTGAACAGTTCCAACGGATCCCCCTCCCGGATGCGCAACGTCCGCCGTATCTCCTTAGGGATGACCACCCTGCCGAGTTCGTCGATGCGCCTTACGATGCCTGTTGCTTTCATAAAAAAACCTCCGTATACTTTCAATATGCGGAGGCGGGCGGATTTTTATGTAATTGCGGGAAGGTTATTTGCGGTATTCCCCGAGGAGGGCCGAAAAGGCGGGAAGAGACCCTTCGACGACGGCGCGGGGGACGCAGTAGGAGAGGCGGGCGTACCCCCCTACCCCGAAACTTTCGGACGGGACGAGGAGGAGTTCGTACTTCTTCGCCCGCGCGCAGAAGGCGGACGCCGAGGGCTCCAAAGACTTGATAAAGAGGTAGAAGGCCCCCTCGGGCGGGGCGCACTCGTACCCCATTTGCGTGAGCGCGGCATATAGGCGGGCGCGGTTTTCGCGGTAGAGGGTGAGATCGGCCGTTTCCCCCGCGAAGCGGCTTACGAGCCGCTGGAAGAGGGCGGGCGCGCACACGTAGCCCAAACTCCGCCCCGCGCCGCACACCGAATCGAACAGCGTTTGGGCGTTTTCGCACTCCGGCGACACCGAAATGTAGCCGATGCGCTCCCCCGCGAGGGAGAGCGATTTGGACCACGAGTAGAGCACGACCGTATTTTTGTAGAGGCGCGGAAGGTAGGGCGGCCTCTGCCCGTAAAAGAGTTCGCGGTAGGGCTCGTCGGAGAGGAGATAGATGGGCGCGCCGTACTGCCCGCTCTTTTTTTGCAGGAGGGCGGCGAGGGCGCGCAGTTCCCCCTCCGTGTAGACGGCGCCCGTGGGATTGTTGGGCGAATTGACGAGAACGGCCCTCGTTTTGGGGGTGAGAAGCCCCTCCAATGCGGCAAGATCGGGGCGGAAACGCTCGGTTGTGGGCGCGACGACGAGTTTGCCCCCCGCGTTTTCAACAAAGACGCGGTATTCGGGGAAATAGGGAGCGAACACGACGCACTCCTCCCCCCTTTGCAGGAGGGCGGCGAGGATGACGGCGAGGGAGGCCGCCGCGCCGCAGGTCAGATAGACGAGGGCGGGATCGGCGGGGCCGCCGAGGGCGGCGCGGATGTGCCCCGCGATCGCTTGGCGCGCCTCCCATAGCCCCGGCGCCGAGGTGTAGCCGTGCAGGGCGGACGGGGGCGTTTCGCGGAGGATGCGGATGAGTTCCCCCTCCAACTGCGGGGCGGGCGCGCAGGGATTGCCGATGGAAAAATCGAATACCTTGTCCGCGCCGATCTCCGCCTTGCGCGCGTTGGCGTATTCGAAAAGTTCGCGGATGACCGAGCGCTCGGCGCCCAGCGTTTGCATGCGTTTGTTGAACATGAGGACTCCTTTTTGAGGGGGTGGGGGCGGAAAATTTGGGGCCATCCCCACCCCTGCCCGATTGCGGCGGAAGGGTAGAATCAAGGGCGTATCCCCACCC
>CANQAZ010000023.1 GCA_947589555.1 uncultured Clostridia bacterium
TGGTACTCCCGACGGGAATCGAACCCATAATTAGCCCTTAGGAGGGGCTTGTTATATCCATTTAACTACGGAAGCGTGTCGTTCGGTTGCAGTTTGTTCGCTTCCCGTCGCCCGACGGGAATACTTCGCGCTGTGCGCTCGTGCCACCCTTCGACGGCATAATACGTGCGGGCGGGGCGAACCCATAACTAGCCCTTAGGAGGGGCTTGTTATATCCATTTAACTACGGAAGCACGTCGCGGCAAACTTCGCTTTGAGCCCTTTGCGTGCCGCAAAGGGCAAATGCGCTCCGTTGCCGCTCCTCTTTCCCGAAAAATCTCGCTACGCGATCTTTTTCGGGACGGAGAACGCTTTCATCTTACAACATCGCGCGAAAAAAGGCAAGCGTTTTCCCGTATTCCGACGAAAATTCGGCGCGGAAATCTTCCGAAGGCGGAAAAAGCCCTCCGCCGCGCGGCATGTCGGGAAAATTATATTATAAGCAATACTTATATTTCAAATAAGAATTTCATAGAGATAACGGCCGAAAAAATTGCGTAAAATTTGCCAAATTTCGCGGATTTTGCTATAATGGGAGGGTGAAATAGCAAATGCCGTGAGGCAAAGGAGTTAAAAGTATGGATTATGTAGAGAGAGTTTTGGCGGCGCTCAAAGCCAAGAATCCGGGCGAGCCCGAATTTCACCAGGCGGCAACGGAGATCCTGAGCGGCCTCCGCCCCGTGATTGCCCGCCATCCCGAATACGAAAAAGCGGCCCTTTTGGAGCGCTTCGTCGAGCCCGAACGCGCCGTTCTCTTCCGCGTGCCGTGGGTGGATGACGGCGGAACGGTGCACGTCAACAAGGGCTACCGCGTGCAGTTCAACAGCGCCATCGGCCCCTACAAGGGAGGGCTTCGCTTCCATCCCTCCGTCAATCTTTCCATCATCAAATTTCTCGGATTGGAGCAAATTTTGAAGAACAGCCTCACGGGCTTGCCCATCGGCGGCGGCAAGGGGGGCTCCGATTTCGACCCCAAAGGCAAGAGCGATAGCGAGATCATGCGCTTCTGCCAGAGTTTTATGACCGAACTCTACCGCCACATCGGGCAGGATACCGACGTCCCCGCGGGCGATATCGGCGTCGGCGGCAGGGAGATCGGCTACCTCTTCGGGCAGTACAAGCGCATTGCCGATGAGCACGTAGGCGTGCTGACGGGCAGAGGGCTCTCCTACGGGGGCAGTCTCGCCCGCACGGAGGCCACGGGCTATGGGCTCGTTTACATGGTCGAAGAGGCGTTAAAGTGCCGCGGCGACAGCCTAAACGGCAAAACGCTGCTCGTTTCTGGCTCCGGGAACGTCGCCATCTATGCCGCGGAAAAGGCGCAGGCCCTCGGCGCGAAGGTCGTCGCCATGTACGACAGCAACGGCTACATCTATGATAAAAAGGGCATCGATATCGCCGTCATCAAGCAGATCAAAGAGGTGGAGCGGGGGCGCATCAAGGAGTACGCGGCCCGCGTCAAAGGGGCGGAATACCACGAGGGTTGCAAGGGGATCTGGGCGATCCCGTGCGACATCGCGCTCCCCTGCGCCACGCAGAACGAGATCGATGAGGAAAGCGCGAAGATGCTCGTCAAAAACGGCGTAAAACTCGTCGGAGAGGGGGCCAATATGCCGACGACGCTCGAAGGCATTGCGGTGTTCCAGAGGGCGGGCGTCGTATTTTTGCCCGCCAAAGCGGCGAACGCGGGCGGCGTTGCAACGAGCGCCCTAGAAATGGCGCAGTCGAGCGGGCGGCTCTTCTGGACCTTTGAAGAAGTGGACGCCAAACTCAAAAATATTATGGTGAATATCTATCACAACATGGACGCCGCGGCAAAGGAGTACGGCGTGGAGGGCGACTACGTTGCGGGCGCCAATATTGCGGGCTTTTTGAAGGTCGCCGGCGCGATGATGGCGCAGGGGATCGTGTAAAATTTCGAATTTTCGCAGAGAAAAGCCGCCCCGAGGTTGTGCCTCGGGGCGGCGGTTTGTTTAACGGCTTTGCAATTCGTTCAACCGCCGTTTCAGTTCTTCGAGTTCTTTTTTCATGTCGTCCTTTTGCCGAGGCCCGCCTTCCGTGGTATTTCGCAGGGCGTAGGGGAGAACGGTTGCCGCCCCGCCAAACAGCATGGCGAGGAGGGAAAATACGAGGACGAGTATGGGCGCGGCGCCCGCAGTAAGCCCCAGGCCGCCGTCAGTCCCAATCTGTGCAATAGCGACGGAAGAGATGACCGTTTGCGCAAGTGCGCATAGAGAGCACAGGGCGGAAGAGAGGGGCAGAGCGTGATATTTTTTGTTGACAAACAGTGCGAGATAGAAAATTGCCATCAAAAGGCCGAGGCACGCAAACACCACAAGGGCGACGGCGCAATCGGTATAGATGGGGATGCGCGGAACGTTGGTTGCGAGCAGATCGTAAAAACTTTCACCCGCGCCGCCCGCCATTTCTGCGTAGGGGGCGATGGGGAAAAGGAACATACCGAAGGCAAACACGCCGAATACGCCGAGAAAGGCATAGCCGAGCCACTTCGGATAGGTGCGTCGGGGACGAGGCGGCCGAGTTTCGGGGCGGAAGTAAAGGGCTATATAGACACAGCCCAAAATGACGGCGAGCCCCGAAAAGATGATGGTGAGTATGGGCGCGGCGCCTACCTTCAACACTCCCAGTCCGCCGTCAAGCGCAACGATGCGCCCCGTCAGCGTTGCCGCCGTGATGAGGGTCGCCGTTTGGATCAGCGTTGCGTAGATGAGGAAGGGCGGCGTAAGGGGATGCGCGCATTTGTTAAATTCTCCCAAAAGGAGGGGTACCGCGAAAAGTGCGGCAAAACAGGTAAGCACGATCAGTCCGATCGCGCAACTCCCGAGTCCCGTTTGGTCGGGGAAGAGTTGGTAGATGGTTTCCCCGTCCATCCCGATCGAAGCGGCCGACGGCGCGAGATAGAACAACAGCAGTAAGACCGGAAGCGCAGAAAAGAGAACGGCGGCGACACGTTGCAGTAATTTTGCCCGCCGAAGCCACGGCGCTTGCACAATTTCGGAGCGTTTTTCCTCCGAGGAAACAGTTTCCTTCCTCATTGATTCCCTCCCATGATTTGACAATATTATATGATACCAAACGGTATCGTGTCAAGTATTTAATACCAATTGGTATAAAATATTTTCATGGCGAATCAATACATGCTCGCTTTTGCACAGAATCTGAAAGAGTTGATAGGGGAGACGTCCCTGCGGGAATTTTCCAAAAGGGTGGGGATCCCGCAACCCACGCTGTCGCGCTACTTGTCGTGCGCGCGGGAGATCACACTGGAAAATCTTTGCAAGATCGCGGATTATTTCCAGGAAGATATCGATTATTTGCTCGGCAGAAAACATTATTGAGCGTTCGCAGGGGGAACGTTTGTCTTTTATATCATTTGAATTTCGGTTGTATTTTCTCTTTTCCTATGATATAATAAAAGGGCATGGAAGAAATGAAACCGCAGACTGCGCCGCCCGAAGAACAAGATGGCGGGCCGGCGCCCGAAAAAAAACCGAACGGAGCCGTCGAATTCCTCGCCAACCTGTTGCGCGGGGTGGCGATGGGCATAGCCTTCATCATCCCGGGCTTTTCCGGGGGCTCGGTGGCGGCGATCCTCGGCATATACGAAAAAATGGTCGGCGCGGTGGCCGATATTTTCAAAAAATTTAAGGAGAGCGTTCTCTTTTTATTGCCCATTTTGCTCGGCTTGGTGCTGGGCGTTGCGGCGCTCATGTTCCCCATCCAATGGGGGCTCGCGCACTATCCCATGCCCACGGTCACCCTCTTTGTCGGGCTCTCTTTGGGCGGCCTTCCCTCCATCACGGAAAAGGTTAAAGGAAAGCCGAAATGGCATAACGCTGTGGCTTTTGCCCTTCCGTGCGTCGTTGCGGCGTGCATGCTCTTTTTGCCGACGGGCCGAAACGTCGACCTCTTGCACCTCGACGTCGGCGGCTACTTTTTGCTTGTGCTGGTCGGGTTTACGGGGGCGTGTGCCCTCGTCGTTCCCGGCATTTCGGGCTCCATGCTCCTGCTCATCTTCGGATACTATACCCCCCTCGTGGAACTCATCACCGGCCATTTGTTGAAGGGAACGGATCTCGGCCTTTCCGTTGCGGTGCTCGCCTGTGCGGGCGTCGGATTGTTGGCCGGATTCTACGCCGTTTCGGTGCTCATGAAGTGGCTGTTGAAAAAATTCCCCCGCGGCACCTATTTTGCGATTTTGGGGTTTATTTTGGGCTCCATCGTGGCCGTTTACTTCACTACGGTGCGCAACACGGCCGAAAATCTTGCCTACCTCTATTCCAGCCCGTGGTATTGGGTGGTCACGGCGCTCATGCTCGTCGCCGGCGTTGCGATCTCCTATTTGCTCGTATGGTACGCCCGAAAAAAACAGAACAAATAAAAAAACCGCCGACTCGGGTCGGCGGTTTTTCATAGCCTGATTTCCCGCAGGATGTGCGCAAGTTCTGTTTCGCCCAAAATTTCGGGCACGGGGTAGAGGGGGGTGGCCTCCTTTGCGGCCCGCCGCGCGAGGGCGGGGATATCCTTTTCCTCGATTTGAATTTTTTCGGGGACGCCGAGCGTGCGGCAGAGTTCCTCCGTCTTGGCGATGAATGTTTCCGCCGCCTCTTGTTTCGGCGTCTCCTCCCCGCAGAGGTCGCAGAATACGGCGAGTTGCGCAAGTTTTTTTGCCGCCTTTTTGCCGTAGGCGCGCAGGACGGGCGCAAGCAAAACGGCGCACAACCGCCCGTGGGGCAACCCGTACGCGCCCCCGAGCGCATGCGCGAGCGCGTGTACATATCCCACGTATGATAGGGTGAACGCCTCGCCCGCCGCAAACGCCGCCCGCGCCGTTTTTTCCCGCGCGTTGCGGTCGTTCCCGTTTTCCGCCGCCGCGGGGAGAGCGGAAAAGATGTTTGCCGCCGCCTCCTTCGCCCGCGCGCGGGAGAATTTTGTCGTCGCTCTGCCGAGGTACGCTTCTACCGCGTGCGTGAGGGCGTCCAGCCCCGTTTCGGCCGTCGCCGCAGGGGGGCAGGGAGAAGGTGAGCGCGGGGTCGAGGATGACGAGGTCGGGCACGAGTTTGTAGGAGAACACGGCAAATTTGTCGTGCGTTTTTTCGTCGGTGAACACGGCGGCCGCCGTCGCCTCGCTCCCCGAACCCGCCGTCGTCGGCACGGCGAGCAGGAAGGGCGTCTTGCCCCTCACTTTGAGCGCGCCCTTCATTTTTGCGAGCGGTCTTTTGGGGGAGGCCGCCCGCGCGCACACCCTTTTGGCGCAGTCCATCGGGGAGCCGCCGCCCACCGCCGCCACGCAGTCGCAGTTTGCCTTGCGGTATAGGGCAAACGCCTCCTCCACGCATGCGACGGTCGGGTTGGCGGGCACGCCGTCGAAAATTTCCACGCCGAGCCCCGCCGCTTCGAGCGCGGAGAGGAGGGGATCGCACAGCCCGTGCGCGCGGACGTTCCTGCCCGTCACGAGCAGAGCCCTTTTCCCCGCGGCGGCGAGCGCCTTTGCTCCTTCTTCATATCCCGCACACGCGGGCGCGCGGTAGGGGAGGAAGGGGGAGGCGAGTTTTAACCCGAAGTGCACCGTTCGGCAAAAAAGCCGATAAAAAATGTTCATACCTTTATTATACCCGCAACGGGATTTTTGTCAATCCGCTCAAAACGCTTGCCCGCGCGCGATAAGATATGGTATAATTTCCCCGAAATCGGAAAAAAAGAGGGCACTATGTTACAAGTCAACGGCGTCAGTCTGCAATACGGAAGCAAAAAACTCTTCGAGGACGTCAACTTAAAATTCACCAAAGGCAACTGCTACGGCATCATCGGCGCGAACGGCGCGGGAAAGAGCACCTTCCTCAAAGTTCTGTCGGGGGAGATCGAACCCAACAAGGGCGAAGTCGTTTTGGATAAAAACGAGCGCATGTCGGTGCTCGCGCAGAACCAGAACAAGTACGATTTCGAGACCGTGCTCCGCACCGTCATGTTGGGGCACGAACGGCTCGTGCGCATCATGGACGAAAAAGACGCCCTCTATGCGCACGCCGAGTTTACCGAGGAGGACGGCGTGCGGGCGGCCGAACTCGAAAGCGAGTTTGCCGAACTCGGCGGCTGGGAGGCGGAGAGCGAGGCCGAGACCCTGCTCAACGAACTCGATATCCCGAGCGAATATCATTCCCTCACGATGGGGGAACTCGACGCCAAGCAAAAGGTGCGCGTGCTCCTTGCGCAGGCGCTCTTCGGCAATCCCGACGTGCTCCTTCTCGACGAGCCCACCAACAACCTCGACCTCAAAACGGTACGCTGGCTCGAAAATTATCTCTTGGATTTTGAAAATACCATCATCATCGTGTCGCACAACAGGCACTTTTTGAACAAGGTGTGCACGCACATCTGCGACGTCGATTTCGGCAAGATCAACCTCTATCTCGGCAACTACGATTTTTGGTACCAGACCTCCCAACTCATGGCGCGGCAACAGCGCGACGCCGACAAAAAGGCAGAACAGCGCGCCGCCGAACTCAAAGAATTCATCGCCCGCTTTGCGGCCAACGCCTCCAAGTCGCGTCAGGCGACTTCACGCAAGAAGGAACTCGAAAAACTCACCATTTCCGACTTCAAACCCTCTCTGCGCAAGTATCCCTTCATCGATTTCAAATTCGAGCGCGAGATCGGCAACGACATCCTCTCCGTCGAAAATCTCACCAAAGAGGGATTTTTCCGCGATATTTCCTTTACGGTGCAGAAGGGGGAGAAGATCGGCATTTTGAGCGATAAATCCACCGCGGTGACCATGCTCTACGAAATTCTGACGGGGCGGGAGGAGCCCGATTCGGGCACCGTAAAATGGGGCAAGACGATCCGCACGACCTATTTCCCGACCAACAACAACGAATTTTTCGAAAATTGCTCTCTCACCCTCGTGCAGTGGCTCTCCCAATTTTCCAAAGACCATTACGAGGAATACCTGCGCGGCTGGCTCGGGCGCATGCTCTTTTCGGGCGAGGAGGCCTTAAAGGAGGCCCGCGTCCTTTCGGGAGGTGAAAAGGTGCGTTGCATGCTCGCCAAAATGATGCTCGAAGGGGGGAACTTCCTCATCTTCGACGAGCCCACCAACCATTTGGACCTCGAAAGCATCACCTCCCTCAACAACGGCCTTACGGCCTTCAAGGGGTGCATGCTTCTGACTTCGCACGACCAGGAACTCATGAACACGGTCTGCAACCGCATCATCGTCCTCGACGGCGGCAAGACGTTCGATAAAAACGTCACCTTCGACGAATATCTCGATCTTGTGAGCGGATAAATGAAAATTGTCCCAAAAAAACAAAAAAAGGGCGCCTGCGGGGCGCTCTTTTTGGTGCCGAAACACAATTTTCAGCAATAAATGATAAAATTCGACGAATTTTGTAAAATATTATTTGAATTATGTACAAAAATGACTTTACAAATCCTCGGAATTGTATTATAATGCGATTACTTTCTAAAAAGAGGGAAAAACAATGAAAAAGATTTTGATTCTGGAAAGTAACGAAGGTTTTGCGGAAGAATTGGCGGGTTATTTCGGCGCCCAAAAGGAATGCGAGGTGTGCGGCGTGACGGGCGACGGCGAAGAGGGGCTCAGGCTGTTGGATAAATTTTCGCCCAACGTCACAGTCATCAGCCTGTTCCTCAAAAACAAGGACGGCTTCACGGTGCTCGAAGAGGCGAGGCGGAGCGGCAAGAAAACGGATTTTATCGTGCTCGGAAATTTTTCGGACGACGCCATCATCAACCGCGCCATCGCGCTGGGTGCGCGCTATTACTTTATGAAGCCCGTCTCGGCGGATATCGTGGGCGAGCGCGCAATGGAACTGACGGCGGGGCCGGAGTTTGCGGCGGAACACGAAAAGTTGGAACGCCGCCGCCCGGGGTCGCTCGACGAGCGCATTTCCAACATTTTCATCTCCATCGGCATCCCGCCCCACATCAAGGGCTACAATTACCTGCGCGAGGGCATCAAAATGGCGGTGAACGACCCCCATATCATCAACAACGTGACAAAGGGGCTCTATCCCATCATCGGCGAACGCTTCGGCACTTCGGCGAGCAAGGTGGAGCGCGCCATCCGCCACGCCATCGAAGTCGCGTGGAACAGGGGCCGCGTGGACGCCATCAACGCCATTTTCGGCGCGCGGGTCTACATCGGCACGGAGAAGCCCACGAACAGCGAGTTTATCGCCCTTGTGGCCGATAAACTCATTCTCGAAAGCATGGTTTGAGCCTTATTTTTTACAAAAAAACGCAAAACGGTGAGAAATTGCCGCAAATTCGTTTGCTTTTTTGTTCAGAAAGTTATATACTTGTAACAACCAAAACAAAAAACAAAGGAAGGGGGTAATTTTTGATGAGCGGTACGGTCATTTCCATCGTCATCATCGTTGTCGTCCTCGCGATCATCGCGGGACTTATCGGGCTTTCGTACGGTTTGCGTAAGAAGAACGCCCAACGCGGCGCGCAAAATGCCGAAAACGTTGCGGAGCCCGTAGCGGAAGAGGCCGCGCAGGCCGAAGAGACGCCCGTTGCGGAAGAGGCCGCGCAGGCCGAAGAAGCGCCCGTTGCGGAAGAGACCGCGCAGGCCGAGGAAGCGCCCGTTGCGGAAGAAGTCGCGGCGACTGCGGCCGCGGCCGCGCCTACGGAAGAGGCGCCCGCAGAGGGGGCAACCGAAGTTGCGAGCGCGCCCGACGTGGCGGGGGAATCCCTCATCGTCAAAAAAATGAGCCCGGCGCTCCGCGAAGCGCTCGGGGTCGTCGGCGCGGAACACGACGAAGAGGTGTACAGCGTCCGCTATTCCTATTCGTTTACGGCCCGTCTCGCGCTCTCGGGCGACGACATCAAGGGGTATTACACCGAACTCATCGGCGAAATTTCGAGTTATAAAAAGATGCGTGCGAGAATGAGCCGCCGCCAGCAGAATGTCAGCGTTTCGCGCGTGCGCGTTGCGGCCATCCTCTTCAAGGGGAAGAAACTCTGCCTTGCGCTCGCGCTCGATCCCAAAGCGTACGAAGGCACGAAGTACCGCGGCAAGGACGTTTCGGCGATGAAGCGGTTCGCGGCGACGCCCATGCTCCTCAAAGTGGATTCGGCGCGCAAGATCAAGTACGCGAAATATCTGCTGGGACAACTCGCCGAGGCGAACGGCCTGACGCAGGGCAAGGCGTCGGCGGGCAAGACGGAAGTCCCCGCCCTCACGCGGGACGAACTGATCGCCGCAAAGGAGATCAAGGTCAGCGGCAAAAAGATCGAGCCCGAAGCGTGACCCGAAAGAGAAAAAAACGGAAGAAGCCGTCCCGTTGCGGGGCGGTTTTTTCGTACAAAAGAGGGGGCGGGGGACAAAGGAAAGAAGAATTGCAAAATCCCGCGAAAAAGTGGCGCAAATTCATTGAAAAATTTGCGTGGAAATGTTATACTGTAAGATGAAAAAATAGGCGATGTCCCCATAAGGGGACATACGGAGGGACTGACGTGAACGGGTTCGGGCGCGGAGAGGACAAAGAGAAAGATAAAAAATTTTCGTTGATCACGCGGGAGACGGTGGGGATGACCCTCCTCCTCTTTTCCGCAATCGTATTTTTGATCACGGTGACGGGGCCCTATCTCTTCGGAGAGGTGGGCACGGCCATCACGGCCTTCTTTTTGGGGATCTTGGGGTACGCGGTGTATCCCGTTCTCGTCATGGCGGCCCTGCTTTCTTTGGGGCTCGTCCTCGGCAAGAAGATCTTTTCGGGCCGCTGGCTCTTGCGGGGAGGGTTGCTCTTCGCCTTCGTGTTCTTCATCGTACATACGGCCACCGCGCCCTACCGCGGCATGGGCTACGGGGAATATCTTTCGGCCTGTTGGAGCGCGGCTTCGGCGGGCGCCGCGGGCAGTACGGGGGGCGGCGTCGTGTTCGGCGTCATCGATTATCCCGTCTGCGCGCTCATCACCGACGTCGGCGCCTACGTTTTGTTTGCGCTCTGCACGGCGGCCGCGCTCTATTCCGTTCTGCTGTTGACCCCCCTCGCCAAGTACATCGCCTTTAAGGGCATGCGCGACCGTCCCGCGCCCGCGGGAGACAAGGGGAGCGCAAAGGGCGCCCCGCCCCGCACCGAGGGGGCCCGTCCCTATCCCGGGGCGGTGACCTTTGAGGAACTACCCGAGCCCGCCCGCGCCTCCGCTGACGCGCGCTATGCGGCGGAGCCCGCGCCCGCGCCTTCCCGCGGCCGTGCCGCCGCGGACGATGCGGCCGTGCGGAGCCGTGCGCTCCTGTTCGGGGCCGACCCCGCGGTGAGTTACCGCACCAATCTCATTTACGATAAGGATTCCTATTTCAATTCCCCGGGGAGGGGAGCGGCCGCCGCGCCTCCCGCGGGAGGATATTCGGCGCAGTATGCCGCACAGGCGGAAGGGGAGCGCCCCGCCACGCCCCGCAAAGTGACGGAGGAGAAGCCCCGCGCGGAGAGCGGATACACCTATCCCGTCCGGGAGGATTACGACGCCAACTACGCGCAAACGCCCTCCTACCGCGCGCCCGGCGCGCCGCAGGAGCCCGCCCGCCGCGATTATTACGCCCACGACGTAGAGCCCGGGGACTTTTCCTCCGCGCCCAACGTCTATGACGAGCCGCCCGCCGCATCCG
This sequence comes from uncultured Clostridia bacterium, assembly GCA_947589555.1. Classification (GTDB taxonomy): domain Bacteria; phylum Bacillota; class Clostridia; order Christensenellales; family Borkfalkiaceae; genus Gallimonas. Next base: position 10,700 of record CANQAZ010000023.1, read on the forward strand.
CGGGTCCCGCCCGCGCCCCCGATGGCCCCCTGACTTACCGTGCGCCGTCGGAGGATGCGCCCGCCTCTCCTTTCTCCCGTTCCTCCTTCGGCCCGACGGAGGGCGCGTCTTCTGCGCCTTCCGCGCCTCCTTCCCGCTTTGCGCAGGATCCTCCCCGCAGGGAGGAGGCTCCTCCCGCGGCGGAGCGCGGGGCAGAGGGCGGCGCGGTGCCTCCCTCCCGTTTCGCGCAGAGCGAGGGGAGCGCGGCCGCCGAACCGCCCGCGGCCGACCGTGACAGCGAATTCCGCAGTCTCTTCTCCCGTTCCTTCGAGGAGCGCACCCGCATCGAGCGTCCTCTTCCCTTTGACGGGGCCTCCCGCGGCGAATCCGCCCGCGCGCCCCAAAACGACGCCTTCTCCCGCGGCGGCGAGGAGGAAACGGCGGTCCGCGATCTGCGCGACGAGCGTTTTGAGCGCGGCGGCGAGGAGAAGCCCGTCTCCCGCGGCAGGGAGGACGGCCTCTTTGCCCGCGGCGAAAACGAAGCCGCGGCCGCTCCCGCCTCCGACGACGGACCCGACCCCGAGAGCAGGGTGTTCGATTCCGATATGCGCGGCGGAATGGCGGATCTCTTCGACGACGATGAATTCGAGGACGGAGGGGACTACCGCGAGGAGCCGCCCGCCGTTTCCCGCGGCCGCATCAACAGGGAACCCGCCCGCGGTGAAGGCTCGGCGGCCTCTTCCCGCCTGTCTGCGGCCCGCGGCGAAAGCGCTCCCGTGCCCGCGGCGCCGGTGCGGGATATCCAGCCGCCCGCAAAGCACGTCTACCGCGATTACATCCGCCCGAGCATCGAAAATTTCACCGAATACAACGATACCGTCAACATTTCCCAAGAGGAGATCGAAACGAACACGGCCATCATCGTGGATACCCTTGCGGGCTTCAAGGTGGACGCCGAAGTCGTCAAAGTGACGATCGGCCCCGCCGTCACGCGGTACGATATCGATATCCCCCGCAACATCGCGGTGAGCACGGTCGTCAAACGCGATAAGGAGATCGCGCTCCGCCTCCATGCGCGCGACGGCGTCAACATGTACGCCAACAACAGTTCGGGGGCCATCTCCATCGAGGTCCCCAACGCCCAGCGCGCGACCGTCGGCATCAAGTCCGTGTTGCAGGCGGAGGAGTACATCAACGCGAAGGAAGGCTCGCTGATGTTCGTCATCGGCAAGGACGTCGAAAACAAGAGCATCTGCGGCAACATCGTCAAGATGAAGCACCTGCTCGTCGCGGGCGCCACGGGCTCGGGCAAATCGGTGTGCCTCAACGCGATGCTCATTAGCCTCATCTGCAAGTACTCGCCCGAGGACCTCCGCCTCATCCTCATCGACCCCAAAAAGGTGGAATTTGCGGTGTTCGACGGTCTTCCCCACCTCATGATCAACGAGATCATCGCCGAACCCCAAAAGGCGGTCACGGCGCTCAACTGGGCCATCAAGGAGATGGAGCGCAGGTATCTCCTCTTCGAGCAAAAGACGAGGGAACAGCACCTCACGGTCCGCAATGTGGATGAGTACAACGCCGTCCGCACGGAGGACGAGATGAAACTGCCCAAGATCGTCATTATCGTGGACGAACTTGCCGACCTCATGTCGGTCGCCAAGAAGGATATCGAGGAGCGCATCCAGCGGCTCGCGCAAAAGGCGCGCGCGGCGGGCATCCACCTCGTCATCGCCACCCAGCGTCCGTCGGTCGATATCATCACGGGCGTCATCAAGGGCAACCTTCCCACGCGGCTCGCCTTCCGCGTCATACAGGAGGTCGATTCCCGCACCATTCTGGATGAATCGGGGGCCGAAAAATTGCTCGGCAACGGCGATATGCTCTACCGCACCGAGGGCATGTTCAACTGCATGCGCGTGCAGGGCGCCTTTTTGAGTTCGGGCGAAGTGCAGGCTATCGTGGATGACATCAAGGCCAACAACGAAGCCTACTTCGATGAATCGGTCGCCAGTTACATCAACACGCCGGGCACTTCCTCGGGCGAAGGAGGCGGCGGGGACGAAGGGGACGGCTCCGTGGATCCCGAATTTATCCGCGCGCTCGGCATCGTGGTCAAACTCGGACAAGCGTCCATCTCCCTCATCCAGCGCAAGTGCTCGGTGGGCTACAACCACGCCGGCAAGATCATCGAATGGATGGAGGCGATGGGCTACATTTCCCCCTTCGACGGCAAGGCGAAGGCGCGTGAAGTCATCATGACGCAGGAAGAATTCGAGGCCAAATACGGGAGCATCAACTGATGGAGGGCAAGATATTCGGCGTCATCTCGTTGGGGTGCGATAAAAACCGCGTGGATGCGGAGCGCCTGATGGGGGAGATCGTCCGCCACGGTTGTACCGTCACAAACGATATTTCAAAGGCGCAGATCGTCGTCATCAACACGTGTGCCTTTTTGAACGCGGCGCGGGAGGAATCCATCGCGGCGGTGTTGGAGGCCAACGGCTGGCGCAAGCGCGGTCCGCTGGAAAAGGTCGTCGTCACCGGTTGCCTTCCCCAAAAATTCATCGGCGAACTCATGCCCGCGCTCACCGAGGCGGACGTCTTTTTGGGGGTGGGCGACGCCTCCGCCCTCTTCCCCGCTTTGGAGCGGGCCTACCGCGCGGAGCGGGTCAACGCCGTCGGTTGCGGCAACGGCGAGCGGGGGGAGCGGTACGTTTCCACTCCGCCTCACATCAAATATCTCAAAATCGCCGACGGCTGTTTTAACCGTTGCACCTATTGCCTCATTCCCAAGATCCGCGGCAAGTACGTTTCCTATCCGATGGAGGAACTCGTCGAAGAGGCGCGCGCTCTGGGGCCGACGCAGGAACTCGTCCTCGTCGCGCAGGATACGACGCGCTACGGCGAGGACGGCGGCAAAAATAAATTTGTCGAACTCATCCGAAAAATTTCCGAACTTGACAATATCTGTCATATTCGTTTGCTATACTGTTATCCGGAAGGGGTGACGAAGACCCTCATCGACGAGATGAAGCGCAACCCCAAACTCATCCATTATCTCGATCTGCCCTTCCAACATTCGGAAAACAGGCTCCTGCGGCTGATGGGGCGGCGAGGGACGCGGGGGGAATTGCTCGCGCTCGTCGCGCGGCTCCGCCGCGAGATCCCGGATATCGCCCTCCGTTCCACTTTCATCGCGGGATTCCCCGGGGAGACGGAGGAGGAGCACAGGGCGCTTTTGGAGTTTCTCGGGGAGGCGGGGCTCGAAAATTGCGGCTTTTTCGCCTACTCGCGGGAGCCCGATACGCCCGCCTACAAAATGGCGGGGCAGGTGCATCCCTCCACCAAAAAGAGGAGGGTGCGGGAACTCTACGCGGCGCAGGCAAATATTTCGGCCCGCAAACTGCGAAAATATTTGGGGCAGACCCTCTCCGTGGTGTGCGACGGCGTGGACGGGGAGCGGGGATGCTTCGTCGGGCGGGCCTATTTTCAGGCCTATGAGATAGACGGCAACACCTTTTTCACTTCGCCCGCGGCGGAGGAAGGAAAAATTTATAAGGTGCGCATCGACCGCACCGATACTTACGATTTGTTCGGCCATGCCGTGGAGGAATAAATGAATTTACCCAACAAAATCACGCTCACAAGAATTTGCATGATCCCCGTATTCGTCGTGCTCTTTTACGTCGGGTTTCCCTACCACGAAGTCGTCGCGGCCGCCGTGTTCGCCCTTGCGGCGTTCACCGATTTTTTGGACGGCCACATCGCAAGAAAGTATCACCTCGTCACCAACATGGGCAAGTTTTTGGATCCCATCGCCGATAAGGTGCTCGTCTCCACGGCGTTCATCCTGCTTTTGACCCGCCCCGGCGTGTTTGAAGTCTCCTTCTTCGCGGGCTGGGGAACGATCTTCGCGGGCGTGTGCGTCGCCGTCATTCTGGCGCGCGAACTCATCGTCAGCGGTTTCCGTCTCCTTGCGGTCGAGCGCGGCATCGTGCTCGCCGCCGATAAACTCGGCAAAATCAAGACGGTCTTGCAGGACGTCTCTCTCGCCCTTCTCCTTACCGTCATGCCCTTCCTCGGTAGCGGGGTCGGCGTCGGGTTCGCCGTTGCGGGGATGGTCCTTTTCACCCTCTCCGCGATCGCAACTGTCGTTTCGGGCGTCCATTATGTCGTAAAAAATAATTCCGTGCTCAAAGAGGAGAAAAAAGAACAGCCGTGAAGTACGCCGCGCTCGTTCTGTATGACAACAAAAATCCCGTTTCGTCGGTGGATTTCCCCGCGGTGACGGACGCCCTTCTCGCGGGCGGCGTCTTTTTGGACGAAGTGCAACTTCTGCCCTACGATGCGGCCGCGGCGGTGACCGCGGCGCTCGCGCGCATGGCGGAGGAGGCGGACGGGGTGTTCGCGGTGTGCGACGCCGCCCTTCTTCCCGCCGTCCGCGGCGCGGTCGGCGATGTTGCCGGCAAGCCCTTCGGGGAGGAGTATCTCATCGAAACGGAAGGTTGCCTTCTGGCGGCCCTGCCGGCGGGGAAGAGGGGAGCCGATCTCGTCTGTTCGGAGGTCATCCCCCGCGTGGACGCCCGCCGCAACAACATGTACAGTCGCGTCGTCCTGCGCACGGTCGGCGCGCCCGCAAAGGAAGTCATCGAGGTCATGGCGCGGGCGGAAGAGGCCGCGGGCGGCAAACTCGCCCTCCATGCGAGCGAAAAATACGGTTGCGGCAAATTGGAACTCATCTACGATGCGTCCACCCCCAAGATGGCGGCGGACGAAGCGGTGCGCATCCTCGCCGACGGCCTCTCCCAATATATCTACGCGTTGGAGGACGTCACGCCCGCCGAACGGCTCGTGGAGGCGCTCAAATTGCACAGGCTCAAAATTTCCACGGCGGAGAGTTTCACGGGCGGCGGCGTCGGGCGGGCCATCGTGCGCGTCCCGGGGGCGAGCAAGGTCTTTTTCGAGGGCCTGAATACCTACGACGGCGGCTCCAAACAACTGCGGCTGGGGGTGAAAGAACTCACCCTCAAAAGCAAGGGAGCGGTCTCGGCGGAGACGGCCTACGAAATGGCGGCCGGGCTCATCGTGCAGGGCAATTGCGACGTATCCATCGCCACGACGGGCGCCGCGGGGCCCGAGCCGGACGGAGCCGCGCCCGTCGGACTGTGTTTTCTCGCCGTGGGCACGCGGGAGCAGGTCAAAGTGTTCCGCCACCGCCTCGCGGGGGACAGGGAGACCGTCACGGAGACGGCCGTCAATTTAGCCCTCTTCCACGCCTTGAAGGTGCTCACGGAGACGGGCTTGCCCGATAAAATTTAGAAAAAACCAAGAAGGAGCAAATACATGAACGAAGAAAAGATGAAAGCATTGGACGCCGTTCTCGCCCAGATCGAAAAGGCGTACGGCAAGGGCGCCATCATGAAACTCGGCGAAAACGCGGGCAACACCGATATCGAGGTCATCCCCACGGGTTGCCTTTCCCTCGATCTGGCGCTCGGCGTCGGCGGGTTCCCCCGCGGCAGAATGATCGAAATTTACGGCCCCGAATCCTCGGGCAAGACGACGGTCGCCCTGCACGCGGTCGCCGAGGCGCAAAAGGCGGGCGGCATCGCGGCGTTTGTGGACGCCGAGCACGCCCTCGACCCCGTATATGCCAAGCATTTGGGGGTCAACCTCGATGAACTGTACGTCTCCCAGCCCGATACGGGCGAGCAGGCCCTTGATATCGTCGACGCCCTCGTGCGTTCCTCGGCCGTCGATATTATCGTCGTGGACTCCGTTGCGGCGCTCACGCCGAAGGCGGAGATCGAAGGGGATATGGGGGACAGCCACGTCGGATTACAGGCAAGGCTCATGTCGCAGGCATTGCGCAAACTGACCGCCATCGTCAACAAGAGCAAGACGTGCGTCGTCTTTATCAACCAACTCCGCGAGAAGGTGGGGGTGATGTTCGGCAATCCCGAAGTGACCCCGGGCGGCAAGGCGCTCAAATTTTATGCGTCCATCCGCATCGACGTGCGAAAGGTGGATATTTTGAAGGAAGCGGGGGGAGCCACGGGCAACCGCACCCGCGCAAAGGTCGTCAAAAACAAACTCGCGCCTCCCTTCCGCCAGGCGGAATTCGACATCATGTACGGCGAGGGCATCTCGCAGGAGGGTTGCGTCATCGATCTCGGCGTGCAGTACGACGTCATCAAAAAGAGCGGCGCGTGGTTCAGTTACGAGGACAATAAGATCGCCAACGGCCGCGAGCGTCTGCGCCAATATTTGAAGGACAATCCCGAGCAGATGCAGGAAATGATCGAAAAGATCCGCGCGGCGGCAAAGGGCGCGCCCGTGGAAGAAGTCGCCGGCGGCGAAGAATAAAAAATTTCGTTGAATTTCTTTTCTCGTCTGCCCTGCGGACATGCTCAAAAATAAATTCAACGAGGAATGTAACGTTTTTGTCCTCTCGGGTCAACCCCTCATGCGCTCGACCCGTCAGTAAGCCGCAAGTATGCGGCAAATTGAGTCGCCCACGGCGGAAGTGAATTCCGCCTAAGGCACATAATTTACAGCAAGGGCAGGAATGCGGTTGCCCCCCGCCCGCGGAGCGGAATAGCCTCCGCATTGCGTGAGGTTTCGCACTTTGAAATCTCACGCAATGCGGAGGCCCCCAAGCGGGAGCGCGGGAGAAGCAAGCGAATTGCCAAATTGTCTCACTCGCCCATATCAATCAGCCTATGAAACATCAATTTATCAAAGTTGCGGCGGCAAGTCCCGCGCTCAAAGTCGCGGACCCCGCTTTCAATGCAACAAAAATCATCGAAACCATCGAGAAACAGGCCGAAAAGGGTACCGAGATCCTCGTCTTTCCCGAACTCTCCCTCTCCGGCTACACCTGCGGCGATCTCTTCCTGCAAAAGGCGCTCCTTGACGGGTGCCTGAATGCCTTAAAGCGGGTCGCGGCGGCCACGCAGGGCAAAAAGATGCTCGTCTTTGTCGGGTTGCCCGTTTCGGCGGAGGGCAAACTCTACAACTGCGCCGCGGCTCTTTCGGGCGGAGAGGTCCTCGCCTTCATTCCCAAGACCTACCTGCCCAATTACAACGAATATTACGAGCGCCGCTATTTTGCTCCCGCGCCCGAGGAGGACGTCACCTTCCCGCTTGCGGAGGGCTGGGGGCAGATGAGGCGCGACCTCCTCTTTTATGACGGGGAGCACCCCCAAATCGTCGTGGGGTGCGAAATTTGCGAAGATCTCTGGGCGCCCGAAGCCCCCTCCGTCGGGCATTGCAAGCGGGGGGCTACCGTCATCGTCAACCTCTCCGCCTCCAACGAGACGGTGGGCAAGCGCGAGTACCGCCACAAACTTCTCGCCGCGCAGTCGGGCAAAAACCTCTGCGCCTACGTCTACTGCGACGCAGGGGAGGGCGAATCCACCTCGGATATGGTGTTTGCGGGCAACAATATCGTCTATGAAAACGGCGTCTGCCTTGCGGAGAGCAAACCCTTCGCGGGGGGGCTCGCCGAGGCGGAAGTGGACGTCGGCTTCCTCCTTTCGGAGCGGAGAAGAAACAGCACCTTTTCCCCCGAGGGGGACGCCTATCGCATGGAGGCTTCCTTCGTCACGGATGGCGACCTCACCCTCCGCAACATAGACCCCATGCCCTTTGTCCCGCAGGAGGAAGGGGAGCGGAGGGAGCGCGCCGCCCTCATTCTCGAAATGCAAGCGCACGCATTCGCCCGCCGCATCGCGCACATCCACGCGCGCACGGCGGTCATCGGCGTTTCGGGGGGACTGGATTCCACCCTCGCCCTCCTCGTCGCCTGCCGCGCCTTCGATCTTCTGGGCAAATCGCGCGAGGATATCCTCGCCGTCTCCATGCCGGGCTTCGGCACGAGCCTGAAAACCAAAAACAACGCCACCGCGCTCATGCAAGCGCTTGGGGTCTCCTCGCGTCAGATCCCCATTTCGCAGACCGTCTTAAAGCACTTCAAGGATATCGGGCACGACCCCGAGGAGATGAACACTACCTACGAAAACGCACAGGCGCGCTACCGTACGATGGTGCTCATGGACCTTGCGGGGGATACGGGCGGTCTCGTCATCGGTACGGGGGATATGTCCGAACTCGCCCTCGGTTGGTGCACCTATAACGGCGACCATATTTCGATGTACGCCGTCAACAGCGCGGTGCCCAAGACCCTCGTCAAGTATCTGGTGCTTGCGGAGGCCGAACGCCTCGGCGGACGGGCGGAAGTGGTGTTGAAGAGCGTCTTGGGGACGGAAATTTCCCCCGAACTTCTCCCGCCCGACGAAAAGGGGGAGATCGCGCAAAAGACGGAGGACCTCATCGGCCCCTACGAATTGCACGATTTTTACCTCTACCGGTTCCTGCGCCGCGGCGACGGTCCCGCCAAAACGCTGTATCTTGCCGAGCGCGCCTTTGCGGGGCGGTACGACCGCGCCACCCTCAAAAAGTGGCTTGTCGTCTTTTACAGGCGCTTTTTCGCCCAGCAATTCAAGCGGAATTGCGTGCCGGACGGGGTAAAAGTGGGCTCCGTGTCCCTTTCGCCGCGCGCCGACCTCAGGATGCCGTCCGATGCTTCCGCCGTCCTCTGGGTGGAGGAGGCGGAGGGGCTCTGAGTCCCGCGGCGGCCCTCGCTTTCCGCCCGTTTTCCCTCCCCGGAATTCAAAAACCGCAAAACGCTGTGAGTTTTCGCCCGTTTTCCTCCTTTCCCGTGGAAAAGGGCGCTCTGCCGCATCGCATCGCCGTGCGCGGGGGAAAAGCGGGCAAAATCGCGCCCGAAAGGGCAAAAAATCGCACAAAAAGAGATTCTTCGTCCCGCAAAGGGGGCGGAAAAAAGGAGTACATCAATGGCATTCATCAAAAATTTCGCATGGGGCGTCGCCACGGCGTCCTATCAGATCGAGGGCGGCGCGCGCGAGGACGGCAAGGGCCTCAACGTATGGGACGTCGCCTCCGCCACCCCGGGCCGCGTGTTCGAAGGGCACAGCGGCGACGTCGGGTGCGACCACTACCACAAGTGGAAGGAAGACGTCGCGCTCATGAAAAAATTGGGCATCAAGGCCTACCGCCTGTCCATCAATTGGGCGCGCCTCATCCCGGAGGGCACGGGCAAGATCAATGAAGCGGGTAAAAATTTCTATCTGAACCTCTTCAAGGAACTCAAATCGGCGGGCATCGAGCCGTGGGTCACCCTCTTCCATTGGGATTATCCCTACGCGCTCTATCTCAAAGGGGGTTGGCTCAATCCCGAGAGCCCCGCCTGGTTTGAAAATTACGCCAAAGTGTGCGGCGAACTCTTCGGCGAGTACGTCACGCACTTCATTATCATCAACGAGCCCGAGTGTTTCGTCGGTCTCGGGCATTTTTCGGCGGGGCACGCGCCCTTTTTGAAACTGCCCGTTCGCGACGTCGCCCGCGTCGCCCACAACGTCCTCCTCGCCTGCGGCCGTGCGGAAAAAATATTGCGTAAAACCTGCCCCCATCCCATCAAAATCGGCACCGCGCAGGCCTATTGGCCCGCTGTTCCCGCCACGGATGGGGATGTGGAGATCGCCCGCCGCGAAACGTTTGCCTGCCACCATGATTTCGGCGGAACGGCGCTCTGGCTCGATCCCCTCATCAAGGGGGAGTATCCCGCCGACTACCTCGCATGGTTTGCGGAAAACGGCTTCGTTCCCCCCGCGGAGGACATGAAAATCATCAAGAGCAAACTCGATTTCTGCGGCCTCAACACCTATTCGTGCAACCTTGTCACGGAGAAGGGGGGCAAACCCGTCCGCGTCGTGCCCTCACCCGCCGTTCCCAAGACGGACATGCGGTGGGATGTTCTGCCGCAGTGCATGTACTACGGGCCCAAATTCGTCTACGAGCGCTACGGTCTGCCCATCGTGTACACGGAGGACGGCATTGCGCTCACGGAGTGGAAGGACCTCAACGGCGAGATCAACGACGATAGCCGCATCGACTTTTTGAAGAGGTACCTGCGCGAATTGCACCGCGCGGCGCAGGAGATCCCCGTCGAGGGCTATTTCTACTGGACGTTTTACGATAATTACGAGTGGACGGAGGGCTTCTCCAAGAAGTTCGGCATCGTGCACTTCGATCCCGAAACGCTCGCCCGCACCCCCAAAAAGAGCGCGTGGTTTTACAAAAAGGTCATCGAAACGAACGGAGAAGCCCTCTTCAAATAACCGTTTTCCCGTTTTTTCCGCCCCTCCCTTTCCGCGGAGGGGCTTTTTTCGTCCTTTCCCGCGCCCGCCTCGCCGTCTCCGCCCGCGCCCGCCTCGCCGTCTCCGCCCGCGCCCCGTCCCGCCGTCCCGTCGTTCATTCTCCGTCCCGCCGTCTCCGCCCCCCGCTGTCCTCCGAAAAAAATTCGGGAAAATTTCCTCGGCTATCGTCAAGTGTTTGACAGGGCGGGTAAAATATTGTATAATACAAGCGGACAATGCCTTTTTCCGCCCCTTGCGGGCGGCGGGGATATATGTCAAAATTCCATTATGAGGAGGTTTGTATGACCAACATCACAAACCTGCTCCTTGCGGATATGGGCGTCGGCCTCGCGGTCGGGCTCATCGTTGTAGCCCTTGTCGTGGGCGCGGCCGTTGCCGTCGCCGCGACGTGGCTGATTCTGAAAAAAATTGCCAAACAAAGGTCCGCTAAAAAACTCGACGAGACCCAGACGCGCGTCGAGGAAATGCTGAAAGCCGCGGAGGCGGAGTGCAAGCAGTTGAAGCGGGAAGCGAATGCAGAATCGAAGGAGCAGGATTTCAAGCGCAGAAGCGAATTCGAACAGGAGATGAAGGAGAAGCGCGCCGAACAACAGCGCACGGAGGCCCGTCTCAACCGTCAAGAGGACATGCTCGAAAAGCGGGAGAGCGATATTTCCCGCAAGGAGCAGTCTCTTGAAGCCCAAAAGAACAACTGGCAGAAGAAGAACGAAGAGATCCAGAAGTTGCAGGAAGATCTCTCCCACCAGCACGAACTCATGACGCAGGAGTTGGAGCGCGTCGCCCAACTCACCAAAGAGGAGGCCAAAAAGCAACTCACCGACGAAATTCTGGATGAAACGCGTCGGGAATGCGCCATCGAAGTGCGCAATGCCGAACAGCAGGCGAAGGAAGAGGCGGAAATGAACGCCAAAAACATCATTTCGCTCGCCATCCAGCGTTGCGCGGCGGACCACGCGTCGGAGACCACGGTCTCGGTAGTCCCTCTGCCCAACGACGATATGAAGGCCCGCATCATCGGCCGCGAGGGGCGCAACATCCGCGCCATCGAAAACGCCACGGGCATCGAACTCGTCATCGACGATACCCCCGAAGTGGTCATTCTGTCGGGTTTCGACCCCGTCCGCAGGGAGATCGCGCGCCTCACGTTGGAGCGTCTCATCGCCGACGGCCGCATCCACCCCGCCCGCATCGAGGAGACGGTGGAAAAGGTCACAAAGGAACTCGACCAGCAGATCAAGGCGGCGGGCGAAAACGCCATGTTCGAGGTAGGCATCTTCGGGCTCCATCCCGAACTCATCAAACTCATCGGGCGGCTCAAATTCCGCACGAGTTACGGGCAGAACGTCTACCGTCATTCCATCGAGGTCGCCCAACTTGCGGGGCTCATGGCGCAGGAGTTGGGGCTCGACGTCAACTTTGCCAAGCGCGCGGGGCTTCTGCACGATATCGGCAAGGCGGTGGACCGCGAGCAGGAGGGCACCCACGTCCAACTGGGCGCGGACGTCGCCAAAAAGTACAAGGAAAACGCGATGATCGTCAACGCCATCATGGCGCACCACGGCGATGCGGAGCCCAAAACGGTGGAGGCCGTGCTCGTGCAGGCGGCGGACGCCATCTCGGGCGCCCGTCCGGGGGCGCGCAGGGAGACGGGCGCGGGCTACGTCAAGCGTTTGGAGCGGCTCGAAGAGATCGGCGCGGGCTTCCGCGGGGTCGACAGGTGCTATGCGATACAGGCGGGGCGGGAGGTGCGCGTCATCGTCAAGCCGGATCAGATCGACGATGCAAAGGCCATCTTCCTTGCAAAGGACATCGCCAAAAAGATCGAGGAGGAACTGGAATACCCGGGTCAGATCAAGGTGAACGTGATCCGCGAATTCCGTAGCGTGGAATACGCCAAGTGATCCTTCCGCATCGCTTTTCCGAAAGCACGGAACAGCCAAGAGGCCCTTCCGCATTGCATTTCCCAAAGCATGGAATGCGCAAAGCAATTTCAAAAAACCGCCGCCGCGGACGTATCCGCGGCGGCTTTTCCTATCCGTTTTTCCTTCTCTCTCCCCCCCCCCGTCGCGGGGAGTTTTTCATGTATTTTTCAGGCCGAGGATGTAGTCTGCGGAGAGGTCCAACTCCCTGCACAGTCTTGCAAAGGTGTCAAGTTTGGGCAATTTTTTGGTTGTCATATACTGCGTCACCATTTCGGGCGAAATTCCCACGCGCCGCGCAATTTCCACCGTCGTCAGCCCGCTCGCCTTGATCTCCTCCCGCAATCGCTCCTTTATCATCTCGATCATAGCCTTTCCCTCGTCCCAAAAGTATAACTATCGGTTAGTATTTGCTTGACAACTAACCAACAGTTAGATATAATGGGGATAATAACAAGGAGGAGAAACAATGAAAAAGACATTTTGGACGGTACTTTTGGCTCTTATTGCGGCGGTGTGCCTGTGCTTTGGGCTTGCGGCGTGCGATAGCGGCAACGGCGGCAACGGCGGCGGAAATTCGGGCGGGACGACCGAGGGATTGCAGTTCCAGAAGCGTAAAGATGAGGAAGGCAACGAATACGCCGCCGTCGTGGGCCTCGGCACGGTGTGGGAAACGGACATTGTCATCCCCTCCACCTTCCGCGGATTGCCCGTAAAGGAGATCGGAGCCTCGGCTTTCAACTTCGGGACGGATGGAAGAAACGCATACCTTACAAGCATTGAAATTCCCGATAGCGTGACCATGATCGGGGATTCGGCATTCGCCGGTTGCGGATTGACGAGTGTGACGATTTCCGATAGCGTGACGGTGATCGGGGATTCGGCGTTCTCGGGTTGCTCCAATCTTGAAAGCATTACGGTCGAAGAGGGAAATCAAAATTACAGCAGTCAAGACGGAATATTGTACAATAAAGCAAAAACGGAATTCGTACATATTCCCAAAGCGGTCAAGGGGGAGGTGACGATTCCAGACGCCGTGACCTTTCTCGGGAGTTCTGCGTTTAAGGGTTGTAGCGGGCTGACGAGCGTGACGATCGGGAGCGGCGTGACCGAGATTTGGCAGTGGGCGTTCCAGAATTGTAGCGGATTGGCGAGCGTGACGATTCCCGACAGCGTGACCAAGATTGGGCAGTATGCGTTCCAGAATTGTAGCGGACTGACGAGCGTGACGATCGGGAGCGGCGTGACCGAGATTGGGCAGTATGCGTTCCAGAATTGTAGCGGACTGACGAGCGTGACGATCGGGAGCGGCGTGACCGAGATTGGG
>CANQAZ010000024.1 GCA_947589555.1 uncultured Clostridia bacterium
CTTCGACCGTCGCCCGAGTGTAAAGCACTCGGGCGACGGCTCAGAATGACGCGGGGGCTCAATCCCCACCACCGCCTGCGGCGGAGCCATTGCGGTAAAAGGCTCCGCATATCGCATGGTCGCCTTTTCCCGAAAGCCATAAGGAAGGCTCCCCTTTAAGAAAGGGTAGGCCTTTGGGGGCGGAAGGGTTATAACGGGTTTTTCAGGTAGGGGGTGAGGGCCTCGGCGAGTTGGTCGGGGCAGGACGTGTTTTGCTTGCAACGGATCCCCTTCAAAAGAGGCACGATCTCATCGGGCGTCTTGCCCTCCACCAAGCGGGCGATGCCCTGCAAGTTGCCGCTGCATCCCCCGATGAATTTCAAATTATGGATCTTGTTTTCCCCATCCAGATCGAATATGATCTGCTTGGAGCATGTCCCGCGCGGGGAATATGTGATCATGGCAAACCTCCCTTCAATCGACAAGTGTTTCGTACACGACGGAATAGAGTTCCGCCGCTTTGTCATCCCAATTCTTGTAGATGTTATTGGCCGTCTTTTTATCGGGCACGACAAATTTCAGTTCGAGCATAGGCTGGACGGGCGCGAGGATCTTCAAAAAAACGGTGTAGGTCCCGTCGCCGTTCTTATAATAATCGGACTTGCAATCCTGCTTGGTGCGGAAACGCGCGCTGTTGTTTTTGATGAACCGCGAGATCTCCTCCCGCTCGCTCCGCGGGATGTTGATGTAAAAATTGGCGAGCGTTTCCCTGCCCTCCGGCGTGATGGTGTAGAGCACTTCGTCTCCCCCGGGCACTTCGCATAAAAATCCGTCCGCAAGCAGTTTGCGGATGAGCACCACGCAGTCCATATAATTGAACCAATCGTTGGACGACGTGCACATATCGACAAGGGTGCGCTCCGAAAGAGCAGACTCCATCTTATCGAACACGAAGAGCAGTTTCAGTTTGTTTACCGACGTTTCGCCTTTGATTTGCATGTTCCCTTTTCCTTTGCGGTACTATGGCCATCCATACACAAATAGCCGCTTATGGCAAGCGGCTCAGTGCGGGATCTTACGTTCGGCGGGCGCTTACGCTTCGAACTTTTTGAGTTGGGCAAGGAGCGGAGCGCAATCCTCGTTGTAGATCTCCACCGTGAGAGGCTTGGAAAGGTCGAGGCTGAAAATACCGAGGATGGATTTGGCATCCACGATGTATTTGCCGCTTTTCAGAACGATCTCGTAGGGATAGGACTGCGTGACGGCCACGAACTCTTTGACCCTTTGGGCGTATTCGAGGGAAATTTGTACGGATTTCATGATGTTGCTCCTCCTATATCATAAGGTACGTTCATTATACATAAATTTTCGGCTAAAATCAAGATATTTCCGAAAAATTCTTTAATATTTTTTCCGTTTGTGCTATAATGGTGCAAAAGCATGCTCCAACGAGGGATTATGGAAGAAAAATTCGAGCAGATCCAACGGTTTTTGCAGGCGTGCGACGACCTGGTGGGGGGAACCTTCCACGACGCCGACGCCGAGATATCCGACGCCCTCCGCGCCGTTGCGGAGAGCAAGGAACTCACCAATTTGTTCGCCGCGGTGACTTCGGGATACGATTTTCCCGCCGCGAAAAGGGCCTACCTGCGCACCGCACGCACCGAGGGCACGGGCAGAGGGGTGGTCTATCTCCCCGCCGCGCGGGATGAGATCCTCGCCTTTGTGTTTTGCCTGTTTGTGGAGTTCGACTGCGGCAAAATGCGCCTCAACGACTTTTTGCTCCGCTATTTTTACGTGGACGGCAGTTATACCGCGAGTTACGCCCTCTTCGCCGACCGCATGATCAGGCCCTTCCGCGACATCGTGCGCGATTGCTACCCCGACTTCGGCAAGCGCGGCCAGATCGCCCGCGCCGCACGCAAAAGGGACGAGGTGTTGGGCGAACTTGCGAGAAGGCTCACCGAGGAGAGGGCGCGCGTCGCCAAATTGCCCCTGCGCGCCGAGGAACGCGCCGACGCCGATAAACTCTTCCCCGCTCTCATCGCCTCGGCAGGGCGCAGGGATCAGACGGGACTGTTGGCCCTCCTTGCGGGCTACCGCTACTTTTTGAAGTACATCAACGACAATTCGGAGAGCGCAAACGCCCTGTTCGCGCTTGCCGCCACCCTCGCGACGCTATGAAACTGCGCGAAGAGACGGTGGAGAAGAAGTACGTCTACCGCGGAAAAATTTTGAACGTTCGGTGCGACGACGCCCTTCTGCCCGACGGCAGGCCGTGCAAGCGGGAGATCGTGGAGCACACGGGCGGCGCGGCCGTTCTGTACAAGCGGGAGGGGAAGATCGCGCTCGTCAGGCAGTTCCGCTATGCCTACGGCGAGGAGATGTACGAGATCCCCGCGGGGAAACTGGAAGCCGGGGAGGACCCCGCCCTTGCCGCCGCGCGGGAACTCGAAGAGGAGACGGGCGTCAGCGCAAAGACGCTCGAACTTGTGACCGTGCTCTACCCGAGCCCCGGCTATACAGACGAAAAAATTTATATTTTTGAGGCGAAAGAGGGAAAAACGGGGGAGCAACGCCTCGACGACGGGGAATTTTTGCGGGTGGAATACCTGCCCGCGGAAGAGGTGAAGGGGATGATCTCCCGCGGGGAGATACGGGACGCAAAGACGATCGTGGCCGTGCTTTCGCGCTGTTGAAAGGCGCGCGGGAACGGAAAAACAGACAAGGCGCGCGGGGAAACCCGCGCGCCTTGCTTACGGAACCGGATTCGAACCTGTGACGCGGATCAGCCGTTGCAACCGCAACCATTGCCGAGCCCGAGCCTGCTCGCAAGATTGCCCAATGTGCCGTTCTTCCCGAGGCAGTAGGCGAGCGCGACCAAGAAAGGCCATCCGCAGCCCGTGAAGGCTTTTGACGACAGCACGTTGGTCCCGACCGTCCCCAGAATGAGAAGGATGATGAGCGTCCAAAGGCAACTGTTGCTATTCAAACACATGGTTTTTCCTCCTTGTTCGCCGCGGAATATGTAATTTTCCCGCTCCGCGGCGCTATATTAAATAGTATGACGCCCCGCAGGGAAAATGTTACGGGAAATGGCCCTTCATTTTGTTGCCTTTCTCCGTTTGATTTGGTATAATGCTTTTTGGACTGCTTCGGCGGGAACGATACGGAAACGGCCGTATCCCGCAAACGGACGTCCGAAATTATTTTTCTGCGGATACTCCCGCGAAGGGGAGATCCGATGGAGGGAACTGAATATGAAAAAGGCAAAGGAGATCTTCTCCGCGCGCAACGTGGCGTTCTTCGCCGTGTTCCTCGCCCTCGTCGTCGTCTTTCAGACGTGCGGCGGCTTCATCCAGATCGGCGGGCTTTCGCTGAGTTTCGTGCTCGTGCCCATCGTGCTCGCCGGCATCCTGCTCGGCTGGGCGGCGGGCGGCATTTTGGGCTTTGCGTTCGGCTTCATCGTGCTCATGTACGGCGTGGCGGGCGCAGAACCGTTTACGGCCTTCCTGTTGGAGGATGCTCCCTTTATGACGGTGATGATCTGCCTCGTGAAGGGCGTTGCGGCGGGCGTCGTTCCCGCGCTCCTCTACAAATTTGTTTCGCGGTGGAACAAATTGGCGGGGGCGATCGTTGCGGCGATCTCCGCGCCCATCATGAATACGGGCATCTTCATCGTCGGTTGCCTCATCATCAGCGGGACGATCTCCGGCTGGATGCAATTCCTCGTTGAGGCGGGGGCGATGGCGGATGTGCAACCCGTGGCGTATTACCTCTTTATCGGCTGTGCGGGGGTGAACTTCATCATCGAGTTTGCCATCAATCTGGTGCTCGCGCCCGCCATTCACCGCATTGTGCTCATCGCGGAAAAGAATTTCCGCCTCAAAAAAGAAAAGAAGGCGGCTTCCGCCGAAGGCGCGGGCGGGGAAGAGCAGTCCCTTGCCCCCGAAACGGAGAAAATCTCGTGATCATCTGCATCGATATCGGCAACACCAACATAAAATATGCCGTGTATGAGGGGGAAACGCTCAAAATTTCCTTCCGCGTGGCGACCGACCTCAAAAAGACCTCGGATGAGTACGGCACACAACTCGTTGCCATGCTCGGCGCAAGCAAAATTTCGCCCGCGGACATCAAAGGGGGCATCTTTGCCTCCGTCGTGCCCTCCCTCGACTATACGATCGGCCACATGCTCGGCGTCTATTTCGGCATCAGGCCGTTGGAGATCGCGCCCGGGCTCAAAACGGGGCTCCGCATGCGCGCCGACAACGCCAAAGAGGTGGGGGCCGACCGCATCGTGAACAACGTTGCCGCCCTCAAAAAGTACGGGACGGAAAAGCCCGTCATCATCGTCGATTTCGGCACCGCCACCACCTTTAACGTGTTGAAGGACGGCGAATTTATCGGCGGCGTGATCGCCCCCGGCATCAAGGGCTCCCTCGACAGCCTCGTTTCGGGCACCGCGAAACTGCCGCGCGTGGAGATCGAGGCCCCGAAGAGCGTGATCGCGACGAATACCGTCACCAACATGCAGGCGGGCATCGTGTTCGGCTTTGCCGGGCTTGTGGAATATATCGTCAAAAAAATCAAAAAGGAACTCAAAGGGGAGAGCGTGCTCACCATCGCCACGGGGGGATTTTCCGAAATCATGGCGAAAGAGACGGCGTGCATCGACGTCATCGATAAGATGCTCACCCTCGACGGGCTCATGTATCTTTATCAACTCAACGAAACGGAGGAAGGGAAATGAAGAAGGTAGGCGTTGCCATCCTCGGCCTCGGAGGCGTGGGCGGCGAAACGTATCGGAACCTCACGGAACGCGCGGAGTTTTTCCGCAGGACGCAGGGGGTGGATCTCTCCGTCGAAAGCGTGCTCGAACCTGACCGCGAACGCGTTTCGGCCCTCGGCGTGCCCGGGGAAAGGTGCGCGGCGAACATTGCGGAGGTTGTTTGCAATGCCGATGCGGATATCATCGTGGAGGCGATGGGGGGCGCCGCCGAGGCGCTTGAATACGTTTTGGACGCCCTGAACGCGGGTAAGACCGCGGTGATCACCGATACGACGCTCATCTGTCTGCATGCGCGCGAACTCGAACGGGCCGCCAAGAGCCACAACGCGGGGCTCTATTTCGGCGCGAGTTGCCCGGGCGGCATCCCCGTTGTAAGGACCCTCCTCGACGGCGTACAGTCGAGCGAGATCTCCTCCCTGACGGGCGTTTTGGATGGGACGGCGAACGATATCCTCACCCGCATGGAGAAGGGCTGTTCGTATGCGGAGGCGCTTAAAGAGGCGACGGCCGAAACAGGCGGCGCGGCCGACGGGGAAGGATACGGCGCGGCTTATTCCCTCTCCCTTCTTGCTTCGCTCTCCTTCCATACCCGGGTGCCTTTTTCCAAAGTGTTTCGCGAGGGGATCGCGGATATTTCCGCCGAGGACATCACCAACGGGAAGGAACTCGGCTATGTTTTGAAGTTCCTCGCCATCGCCAAACAGGGGCCCGGCGGCATCGAAGCGCGGGTCCATCCCGCTTTCATCAAGAAGGATCATCCCCTCGCTTCGGCGGAAGGGCGCGCCGTCGGCGTATATCTCACGGGCGAGCCGATGGGCGATTTGCTCCTCCTCGGCAAGGGGGAGGAGGGTTTGGCTGCGGGAAGCGCCGTGGTCAGCGATATTCTCCATGCCGCGACCCGCGGCGAAAACAAGTACCGCGCCTTCAAAAACGATCCATCGGTGGAGGAAAAGAGCGACCTCATCGAAGATTTCAGGAGTGCGTACTATCTCCGCCTCAACGTAGCCGACCGCGCGGGCGCATTCGCCAAAGTGGCGGCCATGCTCGCAAAGCACAACATCTCCATTGCCGAACTCCTCGGCGAAAACGCCTCTGCGGGCGCGCCGATCGTGCTCGTTACCCACGAGACGCACGAAAGCGCCGTGAAAAATGCGGCCGCGCGCATCGACGCCTCGGGGGTCGCGACGGTGGAAAAGGTGCTCCGCGTCGTACAATAAAAAAGGAAAGCGGGGCGCCCTTGCCCCGCATTTTTTGTCATGAAAAAGGCCCTCATCCTCATCAATGCCTATACCCGAAACGTGCACGAACTCGACCGCGCCGAGCGGCTCAAAGAAGAATTCGCGCGGTTGGGCGTACAGGCCGATATCGTGCGCAACCGCGACCCCGAAATTTGGCAAACCGGGGGAATGGGGTACGATTTTTGCGTCTATCTCGATAAGGACAGGGCGGTTTCGCACCTCTTGGAAAAGAGGGGATTGCGGCTATTCGACCGCGCCGACGCCATCGAGGTCTGCGACGATAAGATGCGCACTTATCTCGCCATCGAGGGGAAGTTTCCGACGCCCGAGACCATTCCCGCCCCTCTTTGTTATACGCCTTCGGAGCCCGTTTCCGAGGAGTTTTTGAAGGCGGTGACGCAAAAACTCGGGCTTCCCGTCGTCGTCAAGGAAAATTACGGCTCTTTGGGCGCGGGCGTGCATCTTGCAAAAACACAGGAAGAACTCAAAGAACTTGCCGAAGAATTGAAGGTGAAGCCGCACTGCTTCCAGCGCTTCATTGCGGAGAGCGCGGGGAGGGACATGCGGGTCATCGTCATCGGAAATCGGCCCGTCGCCGCCATGAAACGCATAAACGCTGTCGATTTTCGCTCCAACATCGCACTTGGCGGCAGGGGAGAGGCGTGTAGGCTCCCCGCGGATGCGGCGCGCCTTTGCGCGGAACTTTCGGCGGCTCTCGGGCTCGATTATTGCGGCGTCGATCTCCTCTTCGGGAAGGAGGGCCTCCTCGTATGCGAAGTCAACTCCAATGCCTTTTTCGGCGGAATCGAGGAGGCGACGGGCGTCAACGTCGCCCGTCTCTATGCCGAACACATCTGCCGCGAAATGTATCGTTGAACATCAAAAACCGTAAAACGCTGTCTGTTTTCAACAAAACAGACAGCGTTTTACGGTTGAAAAACGAAAGGTGTGACGCCCGCTTTCCGATCGCGGGGATCCGACTCGGCGAGGCTCTTATTGCGGCCTTCGGTCAGCCGACGATGAGGTTGACGAGGCGGCCGGGAACGACGACGCATTTTTTCACCGTCTTTCCCTCCATGCGCGCCTTGACTTCGGGCAACTCTCGCGCAAACGCTTCGATCTCCTCGTTCGAAAGTCCGTTTGCGATCATCGTCCGCGTTACGATCTTGCTGTTGACCTGCACGGCGTATTCCTTTTCGTCGAGCACGAGTTTGGCGGGGTCCTCGACGGGATAATCGTGCTCCACGACGAAGTCTCCGTCGCCGATCTCCTCCCAAAGTTCCTCGGCAAAATGGGGGGCGCAGGGCGCGATGAGGAGGACGAGATCCTTTGCCGTCTCCTTCATCAGCGCGATGTTTTTCTCGGGCAGGGCCTCGTACTTGGCGAGGGCGCCAGTAAGTTCCATGAGCCGCGCGATGGCGGTGTTGAAGGAGAAGGCCTCCATATCCCGCGAGACCCGCCCGATCGCAAAGTTGCGCGCGTAGTCGAGCGCCTTTTCCTCCGCGCCGTAGCGCTCCTGTTCCTTCGGCTTTTTGTAGCCGTCGATTTTCAGGACGAGTTTTTCCACGCGCTCCATGAATTTTGCGATCGCCTTGATGCCGTCGTCGTTCCACGGCCCGCCCTCCGTATAGGAGAAGCCGAACATGAGGTAGAGGCGGAAGGCGTCCGCGCCGTATTGCTCCACATAGTCGTCGGGGGAGACGATGTTGCCGTGCGATTTGGACATGCGGTTGCCGTCGGGCCCCAAAATGACGCCCTGATGCACCAGCCGCTTGAAGGGCTCGTCGAAATCGAGATAGCCCATATCGCGGAGCGCCTTCGTGAAGAAGCGGGCGTACAAAAGGTGCATGCAGGCGTGCTCTGCACCGCCGACGTAGGTATCCACGGGCAGAAGTTTATCCGCCGCTTCGCGGGAGAAGGGCGCCCTGTCGTTATCGGGGTCGGCATAGCGGAGGTAGTACCAACTCGAACACACGAAGGTATCGAGGGTATCGGGGTCGCGCATGGCCGCGCCGCCGCAATTCGGGCAGGTGGTGTTCATGAATTTTTCGTGCTTCGCGAGGGGGGATTTGCCGTCGGGGCGGAATTCCACGTCGTAGGGAAGTTTTACGGGCAGATCCTTTTCGGGCACGGGGACTACGCCGCACTTCGGGCAGTGCACCACGGGAATGGGCGCCCCCCAATAGCGCTGGCGGGAGACGAGCCAATCGCGGAGGCGGTAGTTGACCTTTTTGCCGCCCTTGCCGAGTTTGTAGATGTAGGCGCTGACGGAGTCCCGCGCTTCCTGCCCGATGAGGCCGTCAAATTGCACCGAACCCACCATGATGCCGTCCTCGCAGTAGGGCAAAACGGTCTCGCCCGAGGGGCATTCGATGACCTTTTCGATGGGAAGGCCGTATTTGGTGGCGAAGGCGAAGTCGCGTTCGTCGTGGGCGGGCACCGCCATCACCGCGCCCGTGCCGTAGGAAGCGAGCACGTAATCGGCGAGATAGACGGGGATCCTTCTCCCGTTGACGGGGTTGACGGCGTAGGAGCCCGTAAACACGCCTGTCTTTTCGCGGGTCGCCGAGAGGCGGTCGATCTCGTTTGCATGGGCCGCGCTGTCGATATAGGCCTCCACCTCGGCGAGGTGTTCGGGCGTTGTGAGTTTGCGGGCGAGGGGGTGTTCGGGCGCGAGCACCACGTAGGTCACGCCGTACACCGTATCGCACCGCGTGGTATAGACGCGGATGTTGTCGCCGCTCTCCGCGGTGAAGTCGATCTCGCAACCCGTCGATTTGCCGATCCAGTTGCGTTGCATGTTTTTGGTCTTTTCGGGCCAGTCGAGCCCGTCGAGCCCGGAGAGAAGTTCCTCGGCATATTCGGTGATCTTGAAGAACCACTGCGTGAGGTCCTTGCGGACGACGGGGGAGGAACAGCGCTCGCAGGCGCCGTTTACCACCTGTTCGTTTGCGAGCACGGTCTGGCAGGAGGGGCACCAGTTGACGGGGGCCTCCTTGCGGTAGGCGAGTCCCTTTTTATAGAGTTGGAGGAACATCCACTGCGTCCACTTGTAGTAGTCCTCCTCGCAGGTCTTGACCTCCGCCGACCAATCGAACATCGCGCCCATCGCGCGGAGTTGTTTTTCCATCGTTTCGATGTTCTTTTCGGTGGAATCTTTGGGGTGGACGCCCGTCTTGATGGCGTAATTTTCGGCGGGGAGGCCGAACGCATCGAAGCCCATCGGTTGGAACACATTGTAGCCCTTCATCCGCTTGTAGCGGGCGTAACTGTCGGCGGGGCCGTAGTTATACCAATGCCCGATGTGAAGTTTTGCGCCGGAGGGATAGGAGAACATTTCGAGTACGTAATATTTGGGCTTGTCCGATTTTTCGTCGAACTGGTGGAGTTTCGCCTTTTCCCAGCGGAGTTGCCATTTGCGTTCCGTTGCCTTGATATCCATAAAAAACCTCTGATATAAGTTACTCCTTATTATAAAGGAAGAGGGGCGGAAATGTCAAGCGCGGGCGGTGCTTTTCGACAAATTCGCCGAAATTTACAGGCGATTTTCGGCGCGGCGCCCCTGCGCATAAATAAATCGCCGTTTTCGGCATACAATAAATGCGTGGAAGAAATCACGGTATCCGACGAAATCGGCAGGAGCGCCTACATCACTTACCTCTATAACGCCCTGTCGGCCCCGTTGGCGCAGACGGGCGGGGGAGCAGAACTCTTTTTCGGGCAGGAGCGCGCCGCTCTCCGCCTCCGCCTCGAAGCGGACGCCCGCCGCGTCAGGGAGGCGCTCGCCGAAAAGATCGCCGAGGTCCTCGGGGTGGGCTATAAGTACGAATATATCAATGGGCGGCTCAACGTCGCTCTCTCCCGCCGCGAGAAAAAATTGCTCTGTGCCGCCTTGATTGCCGCCGACTACGAGGGGGACAGAACGTACATCCGCCGCAAGATCGAGGAAAGGGGGGAGGTGTGCATCGACGGCGTCTGGACCTTCCGCCTTCCGCCCCTCAAAGAGAAGTGGCAACGCATCGTGGAATATGTGCCCGAAGGCTTTACGTCCTCCGATCTGAAAAAATTTTGCGAGTTCCTCGTCGGCGAAAGCAAAAATAAAATTTACGTGAAGGGCAAGACGGTGTTCGGCGAAAATTTTACCCCCCTCCGCCGCAGCCGCCTCATGGGCGAGGAGGATACCGAAACGGAGATCATGCTCTCCGACGCGGGTTTCGTCTATTGCCTCGGCGAGGTGGAGGATTCGGTGGGCGATTTTCTTCAAAAATTTTATGCGGAGCGCGCCATATTTTCTTGACAAACCGCGGCCGCGGAATTATAATGGAAACACTTAAAGACAAGTAGCGCCGTTTCTCCTTTTTCAGAGAGCAGACCCGCGGCTGAAAGGTTTGCATCGGGGAGCGGAAGGCGAAACCGCTTTATTTTATGACAATCCGGCGAGCGGCCTTGCCACGGGCAGGGCAATTAAGGTGGAACCGCGCAAAATCGTTTGCGTCCTTAAATTTTTCCCGCAGAGGGGATGATTTGAGGACGTTATTTTTGTTTTTTGACATTTCGCACAGTACTATGCGTGACATAATACCGTGAAAAAGGAGTAAAATCATGAAAATCACGCTGAAAAACGGAGACGCTTTGGAGTTGGAGGCCAACGCTACGGCGATGGCCGCGGCGCAGAAAATTTCCGAAGGGCTTGCCCGCGCGGCGGTCGGGGCGAAGGTGAACGGCGCCGTGTGCGATCTTGCGCACGTTCTTCAAGAGGGCGACACGCTGGAAATTCTCACCGTCAAGGATGCGGAGGGGCTCAAAATTTACCGCCATACCTGCGCGCACATTCTCGCGCAAGCCCTCAAAACCATTTATCCCACTTGCAAACTGGCCATCGGGCCCGTTGTGGACAGCGGCTTTTATTACGACGTTGATTTCAAAACGCCCATCACGATGGACGATTTTGCCAAGATCGAGGATGAGATGCGCAAGATTATCAAGAGCAATCTGCCCATCGAGCGCTTCACCCTGCCGCGCGCCGAGGCGCTGGCCCTCATGGGAAAATATCATGAGAATTACAAGACGGAGATCATAGAGGACCTGCCCGAGGGCGAGGAAATTTCCTTCTACCGGCAGGGGACGTTCACCGACCTTTGCCGCGGGCCGCACCTTCCCTCGACGGGCAAGATCAAGGCCTTCAAACTCACGTCCATCGCGGGCGCCTATTGGCGCGGCAACGAGAAAAACAAGCAACTCACCCGCATCTACGGCACGGCGTTCGCCAAAAAAGAGGAACTCGAAGAGTATCTCAAAGCGCTTGAAGAGGCAAAAAAGCGGGATCACAACAAACTCGGCCGCGATATGGGCATCTTCATGACGAGCGACGTCGTGGGGCAAGGGCTTCCCATTCTCATGCCCAAAGGCGCGAAAATTTTGCAGATCTTGACCCGTTTCGTGGAGGATGAGGAGGCCAAGCGGGGCTTTATGATCACCAAGACCCCCAACATGGCGAAGAGCGACCTCTACAAAATTTCGGGGCATTGGTACCACTACCGCGACAAGATGTTCGTGCTCGGCGACGTGGACGAAAAGGGCGAAGCCGCCAACGAGGGAGAGGAGATCATGGCGCTCCGTCCCATGACCTGCCCCTTCCAATACCAGATCTATAAAAACGGCTTGAAGAGTTACCGCGACCTTCCCTGCCGCTATTCGGAGACGGCGACGGAATTCCGCAAGGAGGCTTCGGGCGAGATGCACGGGCTCATCCGCGTGCGGCAGTTTACCCTCTCCGACGGGCACATCATCTGCACCAAAGAGCAGGTGGAAGGGGAGTTCAAACGCTGTTTGGACCTTTCCTATTATATTCTCGATTGCCTCGGCATGCGGGGCGACGTCACCTTCCGCTTCTCCAAGCGGGGCAAGTCCAAGTCCGATAAATACATCGATGACGACGAGGCGTGGAACAACACCGAAGCGATGATGAAGGTCATCCTCGACGATTTGGGGCTCGACTATGTGGAGGCGGACGACGAAGCGGCCTTCTACGGCCCCAAACTCGACGTGCAGATCCGCAACGTGTTCGGCAAGGAGGATACCCTCATCACCATCCAGATCGACTTTGCGGCGGGGCATTCCTTCGGCATGGAATATGTGGACGCCGACGGCGTGAAAAAGACGCCCTACGTCATCCACCGCTCGTCCATCGGTTGCTACGAGAGAACGCTCGCCTTCCTCATCGAAAAGTACGCGGGAGCGTTCCCGCTTTGGTTTGCGCCCGTGCAGGTGAAGGTGTTGCCCATCACCGACCGCGCCGCGGATTACGCGAAGCAACTCGTCGAGGAGATGGCGGCGCTCGGCCTCCGCGCCGAAGGGGACTACCGCAACGAGAAGATCGGCAGAAAGATTTTGGACGCCGAAAACGAGAAGGTGCCCTATAAACTCGTCATCGGCGACAAGGAAGTGGAGACGGGGACGGTCTCCGTGCGCAAGCGGAGCGCGGGCGACGTCGGCACGATGCCGAAAGCCGATTTCTTCGCCCTCTGCAAGAAGGAAAACGACGAAAAAGTCATCTTTTAAGAGATAAAATGCGGCGTTTGCCGCAAAAAGGATGCGGGACGGAACATTTTTTCCGTCCCGTGTTTTCAAAAAATTTTGAATCCTGTTGACAAGACGGGGGGGGGAGGTACAATGAACTCAACCGTTAAACGGGAAATTTCGGAAAAAAGGAGAATTTTATGAAAAAACTGCGCTACGTTGTCATGAGCATCCTCTTGGTCTGTCTTTCGGCGCTCCTTCTTCTTTGCGCATGCGGGCCGGACGGTCAGTCCTCTTCCTCGTCCGCGGGCGGATACCTTGTAATGAACACGAAGTATGTCCGCGGCGCTTTCGGAGAGGACAGAGAGGACTACTTTATCTTCCGCTCGGACGGGACGGGGGACTATTCGCGCTATTATGTTCCAACAACTCCCTACGTCGAACACTACACCATGCACTTCAAGTGGTTCTATGCGGACGGGGAAGGGTCTGCCGTCGTATGCTTCTACGACGGCGTGGAATACGGCAAAGACCATAAGGCGAGTTCTCTCAGTGATAGCACCAACTATCTCCTCACCGTTTCCGAATACGTCCTCTGTTCGAATAACGGCATCTCGACCAACTACTACATCAACGAGGATTACGTCGGCGCGCTCGAAAATTACAGAAAAGAATGATTTTTCCCGTGAAGCAGGGCGAAAAAATGCAAAAACGACCCGAAAAATCCTTGACAAAAGGAAGGGAAGGTGGTATTCTGTTTTCATAAAGCAGAGGCGAACCCTTCTCTCCGTAGCGGCAAAGGTTGCGCGGGTCAATGAATTTGGAACTGTCACGGATTTTTCCGTGCGTCAATCATTCCAACGGGTTTCTTCTCTGAAACCCGTTTATTTTATCGATAAGGAGGCCTATGGCAGTCAAAAATCAAAATCAGTTGAACGGAGAGATCCGCGACCGCGAGGTACGCCTCATCTCCGAGACGGGCGAAATGCTCGGCGTGATGTCCTCCCGCGAGGCCCTGCGCCTTGCCGAGGAAGCCGATCTCGACCTCGTCAAAATTTCTCCCACCGCCGTGCCGCCCGTGTGCAAGATCATGGATTACGGCAAGTTCAAATTCGAGCAGGCCAAAAAGGAGAAGGAGAACAGGCGCAACCAAAAGATCGTCGAACTCAAAGAGGTGCAGCTCTCTATGACCATCGACGTGGGCGACCTCGCCGTCAAAGCCAAGCAAGCCACCAAGTTTTTGGAGCAGGGCAACAAGGTGAAGGTTACCATCCGCCTCCGCGGACGCCAGATGGCGCACGCCAACCTCGGGAAGGACGTCATCATGAACTTCTACGAGGGGCTCAAAGAACTTGCGGTCATCGAAAAACCGCTCAATATGGAGGGGCGCAACCTCATTCTGATCCTTGCGCCTCAAAAGAAGTAAGTCGTCTCGCCCTTCGGGGCAGGAAATAAAATCGGAAAATGCAATTTATTGGAGGATAAAGATATGCCGAAACAAAAATCGCACAGCGGGTCCAAAAAGCGCTTTTGGCTCACGGGCACCGGCAAGGTGAACAGAGCCCACGGCGGCAAGAACCACAAAGCGGAAACCAAGAACAGAAAGAGAAAGAGAAATCTGCGCCAAACGACGCTCGTTTCCTCCACGCAGGAGAACACCGTCAAGCAGATGATCCCCTATAAGGACTAACGGAGGGCACCGACTATGAGAATTAAAAGAGGCGTAAACGCCGTTAAAAAACGCAGAAAGATCTTGAAACTTGCCAAAGGCTACTACGGCAATAAGAGCAAGAACTACCGCATCGCCCGCCAGGCGGTGATGAAGTCGCTCCAATACGCGTACGTCGGCCGCAAGCGCCGCAAGCGCGATATGCGTTCCCTTTGGATCGCGCGTATCAACGCGGGGGCCCGCCAAAGCGGATTGTCCTATTCCAAACTCATGCACGGGTTGAAGGTCGCGGGCATCGATCTCAACCGCAAGGTGCTCGCCGATCTCGCGGTCACGGACGCGCCCGCGTTCGCCGCCATCTGCGAGAAGGCCAAAGCCGCCCTGTAAAAACACGAAAAGCCTTTCTGCGAAAGGCTTTTTTGTCATTATGATCATCGTTTCCAAGCAAAATCCCGTCGTGAAGGCACTCGCCTCCCTCAAAGAGAAAAAGGGGAGAAAAGAGCGCGGGACCTTCCTCGTCGAGGGCGGAAAAATGGTTGCGGAGTGCGCCGCATGCGGCATGGAGATCGTGCGCGTCGCCCTGTGCGAGACGCAGGCCTACGGCCTCGATTGGGCGGAGCGCATCGCGCCGGAGGCCGTGCTTCTCGGGGAGGATGCTTTCCGCGCGGTTTCCGACGAAAAGACCCCGCAGGGCGTGCTCGCCGAGGTAAAGATCCCCAAGCACAAAGTGGCTCCGCCCGAAAAGCGGTGTCTGCTTTTGGACGGGCTCGCCGATCCCGCCAACGTGGGGGCCATCGTCAGGACGGCCGCCGCGGCGGGTTACGGAGAAATTTATCTTGCCGACTGCGCCGATCCCTATTCGCCCAAGAGCGTGCGGGCTTCGATGAGCGGCGTGTTCTACGTCAAACTCATGCGCGGCGGGCGGGAGGAAATTCTGTCCGCGCTCGGCGGCGTACCCTTGATCGCGGCGGATATGGGCGGGGAGAACGCGTTTTCCTTCGTCCCGCCCGAAAAATTCTGCCTCTGCATCGGCAACGAGGGGAACGGCCTCTCGGAAGAAGTGCGCGCGCGGGCCGATCTTACCGTCGCCATCCCGATGGAGGGGCGCACGGAGAGCCTCAACGCCGCCGTTTCCGCAGGAATTTTAATGTATCTTTTGAAAATGAACAAGGAGAAATAAAAAATGTCAGGTCACAGCAAATGGCACAACATACAGGCAAAAAAGGGCAAGGCGGACGCCGCGCGCGGCAAACTCTTCACCAAGATCGGGCGTGAACTCGCGGTCGCGGCGAAGGGCAACCCCAATCCCGCCACCAACTCCAAACTCGCCGACGTCATCGCAAAGGCGAAGGCGGCCAACATGCCCAACGACAATATCGAGCGCTCCATCAAAAAAGCGGCGGGCGAACTCGGCGATAAGGAATACAAGGAACTCACCTACGAAGGCTACGGCGTGGGCGGGTCGGCGGTCATCATCACCACGCTGACCGACAACAACAACCGCACGGCGGGGGATATCCGCGCCATCATGTCGAAGCACGGCGGGTCGCTGGGCACGACGGGCTCCGTCTCCTACATGTTCGAGACGAAGGGCTACATCGTGGTGGAGCGCACCCCCGACCTCACGGAGGACGACGTGACGGAACTCGCCATCGAAGCGGGCGCCGACGACGTCGTCACGCAGGAGGACGCTTACGAAATTTATACCGCCCCCGCGGCCTTCTCCGAAGCGCGCAAGTATCTGGAAGAAAAGGGGCTCGCCTTCTTGCAGGCGGAGATCGCCATGATTCCGCAGAGCAAACTCGTTCTCCCCGCCGAAAAGTTGGAGACCTTCCGCAAGATGCTCGATAAACTCGAAGAGAACGACGACGTGCAGGACGTCTACCACAACGTGGAACTCCCCGAGGAAGAAGAGGAAGAATGACGGTAGAGGAGAGGTGCCGCCTCGCCGCGGAAAACGCCGGCTTTGTCGCGCGCACCACGGAGGCGGAAAAAAACGAAATGCTCTCCCTTGCCGCGGCCGCGCTCGTCGCGGATACGGAGGCGCTCTTGCGCGAAAACGCAAGGGACCTTGCCGCATGCACCCGCGGCGCGCAGTTTGAGGACCGTCTGCGCCTCACCCCGGAGAGGATCGCGGGGATCGCGGAGGGACTACGCGCCCTTCGCGCCCTGCCCTGTCCCGTGGGGGAGGTCATCGAGGCGCACACCGCCCCGAGCGGCATCCGGATCGAGCGCGTGCGCGTCCCGTTCGGCGTCGTCGGCGTCATCTACGAGGCCCGCCCCAACGTTACGGCGGACGCCGTCGCGCTCTGTTTGAAGAGCGGGAACGCCGTCGTTCTGCGGGGCAGTAAAGATGCATATTATTCAAACGCCGCGATGATCGGAAGCATCAAGCGCGCGTGGAAAAAGGCGGGCTACAACACCGAATTCGTCCAACTGTTGGAGGACTGCTCGCACGAGGGCGCGATCGCTTTCATGCAACAAAAAAAGTACCTCGACCTGCTCATCCCGCGCGGCGGGGCGGCCCTCATCAAGAGCGCGGTCGAACATGCAACCGTCCCCGTCATCGAAACGGGCACGGGCAACTGCCACGTCTATGTGGAAAAGACCGCCGATCTCGAAACGGCGAAAAAGATCCTCGTCAACGCCAAGACCCAGCGCACGAGCGTGTGCAACGCCTGCGAAAGTCTTGTTGTAGACAGGGACTTTGCAATAAGGTACCTGACCCAACTTTTGACCCCCTTAAAGGAGCGCGGCGTGGAAATCGTCGGAGACGAAACCGCACAAACGCTGTCGCCTTTGCTCCTTTCGGCGGCCACGGAGGAGGACTACTATACCGAGTATCTTGCCCTCAAAATTTCCGTCAAGATCGTGGAAAATGAGGACGAGGCCATCGCCTTCATCAACGAGCATTCCACCCGCCACAGCGAGGCCATCGTCACGCAGGACGAGGCGGCCGGCGAAAAATTTTTGCGCGAGATCGATTCCGCTTGCGTGTACGTCAATGCCTCCACCCGTTTCACCGACGGCTTCGAATTCGGCTTCGGCGCGGAGATGGGCATTTCCACCCAAAAGTTGCACGCCCGCGGCCCGATGGGGTTGAGAGAACTCACCTCCTACAAATTCGTCATCCGCGGAAAGGGAGAGGTGCGCGGCTGATTTTTCCGTCCGTGGCCAAGCAAATATTTTTTGTATAAATTATGTATAAAAAAGCCCCGCCATTCGGCGGGGCTTTGCGTTTTCCATTCAATGTTTTTTGCCGAGTTCGGCGATGGCGAGGTTCAAAAAGTGCTCCGCCGTCGAATTTTTGCGGATGATCTCCTTCGCCTCTTCGGGCGTGCACCAACGCGCCTCGTCGATCTCTTCTCCCGGGACGATCTCGCGGACCTCCGTCGTCACGATAAAGCCGAGCATGAGGATGCCCTTTGCATCGTGGAAGCGCGAGCCGATGTACCGCCACTTGACGGCGGGCAGGTTGGTTTCCTCTTTGAGTTCGCGGGGGATGGCCTTTTCGGCGCTTTCTCCCTTTTTTACATAGCCCGCGATGAGTTTGTAGTCCTCGTCACCCTTGTGCTTCGCAAGGAGGATCTTATCCTCGGCGCGGTCCACGATGACCATTGAAACCGCCACGGGGAAGAAGGGGAATTTGAATTTTTCGCACTTCGGGCAATAGGGAACGAGTCCTTCGTTCTCCAAAAAGCGAAGCGCCAGTTTTTCGCCGCAATCTCTGCAATACATGGTACGACCTCTTTTGATTTTATATATTTTACGACGCAAAAGCGGGATTGTCAACCCCTTTTCTGAAATATTCATGCACAATTTTATCATTTTTTACAAAAAAACGGTGAAAAAGTGTCGTCTCATACAGTTTTTCGTGCGTGGCGCACGCAAAAGCCCGCGCGGGGGAAATCTCCCTTAACCGCTTGACACCGCGCGCACGGATATAGTATAATAAAACGTAATTTTTGCGGGGCGAACCCCTCGGAAAACCGCCCCGGGAAGGAGTTTTCAATGCTTACGTCTATATGCGGGATCAACTGGGGAGACGAAGGCAAGGGCCGCATGGTAGACCTTTTGTCCCGCGATTACGATATCGTCTGCCGCTATCAGGGGGGCAACAACGCGGGGCACACCGTCGTCAACGAGCGGGGCAAATTCATTCTCAACCTGCTTCCCTCGGGCATTTTGCGCGAGAAGGTCGTCAACGTCATGGGCCTCGGCATGGTCATCGATATCAAACACCTCTCCGAGGAGATGGGGCGGCTCCGCGAAAAAGGCGTCGCGATCACGCCCGAAAATCTCAAAATATCCGACCGCGCTACCATCACCATGCCCTACCACGTCCTTCTCGATTGCCTCGAAGAGGACCGCCTCGCGGGCAAAAAATTCGGCTCCACCCGCCGCGGCATCGCGCCCGCATACTCTGACCGCTACATGAAAAAAGCCTTCCGCATGGGCGAACTTCTCGATCCCGGCCTCATGTATGCCAAAGCGAAGGACATTGCGGAGTGGAAAAATCTCACCGTCGCGGGCGGATACGGGCACGCGCCCGTCACGGCGGAGGAGATCGTGGAATATCTGGAAAAATACGGCGCGCCCCTGCGCGAATACTTGTGCGATACCGGGGATTACCTCAACGAAGCCGCCGCGGCGGGCAAGCGCATCCTGTTCGAAGCCCAACTCGGCGCCCTGCGGGACGTCGATTTCGGCATCCTGCCCTATACGTCGAGTTCTTCCACCATTGCGGCGTATGCGCCCATCGGCGCAGGCGTGCCCAATCTCAAACTCGATAAGTCCGTCGGCATCATGAAGGCCTATTCGAGTTGCGTGGGAGAGGGGCCCTTCACGGCGGAGTACTTCGGCGAAAAGGCGGAGCGCCTCCGCGAGGCGGGCGGCGAATACGGCGCGGCGACGGGGCGGCCGAGAAGGGTGGGACCCTTCGACGCGGTCGCATCCGCTTACGGCATCCGTTGCCAGGGCGCGGACGAGATCGCGCTCACCAAACTCGACGTTTTGGACGGCTACGAGGAGATCGAAGTCTGCACGAAGTACGAGTTGGACGGCCGCGAGACCGATCGGTTTCCCTATCCCGACGCCCTCCCGTGGTGCAAGCCGGTGTTCGAAAGGGTCAAGGGCTGGAATTGCGACATCACAAAGTGCCGCAAGCCCTCCGAACTTCCCAAAGAGACGCTCGATTACATCCGCCTGTTGGAAGAGTTGTGCGCGTGCCGCATCACCTACGTTTCGGTGGGGGCGGAGCGCGACGCCTATGTGAGAATGAGATGACAAAGCGTAAATTTTACAAGATGCACGGCATCGGAAACGATTATATCTATTTCGATTGCTTCGAAGAGCCCATCTCCGACCCCGCGGGGGCCGCGGTAAAACTTTCCGACCGCCATTTTTCGGTGGGGGGAGACGGGATCGTGCTCATTTTGCCGAGCGAAACCGCCGATGCGAAGATGCGCATGTTCAACGCCGACGGTAGCGAGGGCAAGATGTGCGGCAACGCCATCCGTTGCGTGGGAAAATATCTGTACGAGCGGCGGGGGATCCGCAAACGGCGCATCGCGGTGGAGACGCTCTCGGGCGTCAAAACGTTGGAGTTGCAGGAAGAAGGCGGGATCGTCCGTTCCGTTACGGTGGACATGGGCAAAGCCGTGCTCGAACCCAAAAAGATCCCCGCAACTTTTTCGGAAGAAGTCGCCGTCGACGTTCTCGTGGAGGCCTGTTTCCGCGATTTCCGCATCACCTGCGTCGGGATGGGGAATCCCCATTGCGTGGTGTTTGTCTCCGACCCCGACAAGGAGGACGTCGCCCAAGTGGGCTCCGCGTTCGAGCATGCGTTTTTCTTCCCGGAAGGGGTGAATACCGAATTTGTGCAGGTGCTCGGCAAAAACTCTTTGAAGATGCGCGTCTGGGAGCGGGGGAGCGGCGAAACGCTCGCCTGCGGCACGGGCGCATGTGCGGCGGCGGTCGCCGCCGTGCTCCACGGCTATTGCGAGAAGGACGCCGCGATCGAAGTGCACCTGCGCGGCGGCGTTCTTACCATCCGCTATACCGACGAAGGGGTCTTTTTGACGGGGCCCGCGGAGTTTGCCTACGAAGGCGAAGTTTTGCTTTAACAACACAAACGGGGAGGGCAACATGACAAAGTACATTTTCGTGACGGGCGGCGTCGTATCGGGGCTCGGCAAGGGCATCACGGCGGCGAGTCTGGGTCGGCTTCTCAAAATGCGGGGGTACAAAGTGGCCTCGCAGAAACTCGATCCCTACATCAACATCGACCCCGGCACGATGAGCCCTTACCAGCACGGCGAAGTGTTCGTCACCGAGGACGGCGCGGAGACCGACCTCGACCTCGGCCACTACGAGCGCTTCATCGATGAGGACCTCAACAAATTTTCCAACCTCACGACGGGCAAAGTCTATTGGAACGTGCTCAACAAGGAGCGCAACGGCGAATATCTCGGCCAGACGGTGCAGGTCATCCCGCACGTCACCAACGAGATCAAGAGTTTCATCTATCAGGTCGGCAAAACGACGGGCGCGGACATTGTCATCACCGAGATCGGCGGGACGACGGGCGACATCGAAAGCCAGCCCTTCCTCGAAGCCATCCGTCAGGTCGCCCGCGAAGTGGGGCGCGAAAACTGCTGTTATATCCACGTCACGCTCGTCCCGTACATTTCGGGCTCGTGCGAATTCAAGAGCAAGCCCACCCAGCACTCCGTCAAGGAGTTGCAGGGAATGGGCATCTTCCCCGATATCATCGTCGCCCGCGTAGACGAGCCCATGCCCGAGGAGATCCGCGAAAAGATCGCCATGTTCTGCAACGTGGAGCCCGAGTGTTGCATCGAAAATCTCACGGTGCCCGTCCTCTACGAGGCGCCCATGATGCTTGAAAAGAGCAATTTGTCCTCCACGGTGTGCAAGATCCTTCATTTGGAGCCCAAGACCATCGACCTCTCGGAGTGGGAGGATATGCTCGGCCGCATCCACGCGCGCAGTAAAACGGTGAAAGTGGCGCTCGTCGGCAAATACGTGCGCCTGCACGACGCCTACCTTTCCGTCGCCGAGGCGCTCGCCCACGGCGGCTATGAAACGGATGCAAAGGTGGAGATCAAGTGGGTGGACAGCGAACGGCTCACCGAAAAGAACGTCGCCGCGGCCTTGAAGGATGCGGACGGCGTCATCGTCCCGGGCGGCTTCGGGGTGCGGGGCATCGAAGGCATGGTTTACGCCTGCCGCTATGCGCGCGAAAACAACATTCCCTATTTGGGGCTCTGCCTCGGCATGCACATCGCGGCCATCGAATTCGCCCGCAACGTTTTGGGGTTGAAGGACGCCAATTCTTCGGAATTTTGTCCCGAGGGCAAGCACAACGTCATCGACCTCATGCCCGACCAATACGGCGTGAAGATGGGGGGCACGATGCGCCTCGGGGCCTAT
>CANQAZ010000025.1 GCA_947589555.1 uncultured Clostridia bacterium
GCCTTGCGTCCCGCCCCCGTTCTGCATTTTTCACGGAAAACCCCCGTGCAACCGCACGGGGGTCATAAGCCGATGGAATATTCAGTTGTCGGGCAGATACTTCCGTTTCCGCAACCGTTTTGCCGTGGAAATCGCGTCGGGGGTACGGGCATTTGCGCTTACCGGTTTGCGCTGACCGTATTTCCGCCGCCTTCCCGCCGCTCTGCGGGGTGCGGGGGGAGGATTCTCTCGACTTTTTCTCATCGTTCGGGCCTTGTGCCCGTTGCGGTCCTCAAACCATGCCGCATTTCTTCAAAGCCGATTCTTCTCCGCCCTTATCATAAAGTGGTACACCGGTCCGTCCTCCTTCTACGTTTTCTTGCGCCTTTGGAGAATGATCTTCGTCATATCGTCGTACCTCCCGATATGAGATTTTTCGGGGATGTCGTCCTTCTTCGCCTTATCCCCCTGTGAACGCAGGCTTTCCCGCCCGCCTTTCAGTCTGTTTGCTCCTCCGGATATCCGTTGTGCATTGGAGTGGACCTCCTCGCGTCTGTTCGAACCGAACAATATTTGGTAGTTATTTTCTTTTTCTGGCTTCATTATAGCATAAATCGGGAAACTGTCAAGGGTTTTCGGAAAATTTCCCGAAAAAAATTTTTTACCGCACGGAGAGGACCTCGGCGGAGATGTCGGCCTGAATTTTGGCAGGGAGCAGTTCCTTCCAGCGGGCGTATTCGCGGGGGGAGGAGCGGTAGAGGGAGCGGCGGAGGCGGAAGAGGTCGCACCCGCATGCGGCGGCGTTGTCCCAAAGGGCGCGCATGTCGGCGGTGAGCCTCGCCTTTGTGCTCTCCGCGATCTCGGGGGTCACGGAGTCGGATACCACGTCCTCGATGGCGGCCGTCGTGCCGCGGCAACACAGGCGCACGGTCAGTTTGAGGGCGAGTTCGGCCCGCGGCGTGCCCTTCGTGTTGAGTTCGGCCTTCCCCTCGTTCTTCATCACGGTGAGGGTGACGGGCTTTCCGCCGTCCTCGGCGTTCACGGTGCCCGTAAACACGTTGCCTTTCAGCAGGCTGAACGCAAGGGTCTGTTCGGGGGGCAAAAGGCCCACCATCGCCCCACGGGCAAAGAGGGCGGTCTCCTCGGCGCTGTAAATTTTCTCGGGCCCGCCGCTCTGTTCGCTCCCGCCTCCGCCCCCGCTTTGGGAGCCTCCTTCCCCGCCCGTCTGGCTCCCCGCTTGGTCGGCCATGCGCACGTAGGGGAGGAAGGAACTCTGCGAAACGCCGTAGTAATCGATGGCAAAATCTTTGAGGGTGTTCACCACCACCTTGCCCGATTTGACGGCGGCGTCCGAAAAGAGTTTGCCGATGGCGAGGGAGGAGGCGTCGTCGATGGCGCTCTTGGAGGAGATGAGGTCGCCCGCTTTGCCCTCGCACACGGCAAGGCGGCAGGAGTCGGGCATGTATTCGTTGCGCAAAAAGTAGTTGAGGGAGGCCACCACGTCCTCTTTCGCCGCCTCTTCGCCGAGCACGATGAGGTCGCAAAAGACGAGTTTGGGCACCCAGCCCGTCTTGGCAAAGATGTTGGTCACGCAGTCGGAAACGGTCACCCCTTCGGCCTCGATCTCCACGCTCGAAGTGCCTCCCGTCGTGCGGTCGGTGCCTTTGGGGGCGGCGATCTGGGCGGTGAGGGAGTAGCCCGTCTCCGTCTTGTCGATGCCCGCGGCGAGGATGACGGCCGTCTTTTGGATGTCCACGAGGCCGAAGTCGTTGGAAAAGAAGGCAAACAGCACGACGGCGGCGAGGATGAGGTAGAGTTTCATGGGCACGGTGTGCAAAAATTTACGCAGTTTCACGGCGGCCTCCTTTCAGCAGGAAGAGGAGCATGAGGGCGGGCACAAGGAGGCAGAAGAGGGGGAAGAGCCAGTAGAGGAGGCCGCTCACGGCGGCAAGCACGTCGGCAAACTTGTAGTCGCAGAGGAGGGAGAGGGCAAAGAGGAGGGCGCTCGCGCCCACGCCGAGCAGGGTGGGCAGATATTTTTTGCGTCCGCAGGCCTGCAAAAGGCATTCGGCGGCGCACTGCACGGGCAGGGCGCAGGAGAAGGCCATCACAAGGGCGAGGGCGTAGATGAAGATGTAGTCGATGCGCCCGAGCACGGTGATGCCCGAAAAGTATTTGGAGGTCGCGGAAAAGGCGAACAGTTGGTTGGTGGCGATCCCCTCGAAGATGCCGTAGAAGGTGGCAAGGAAAAAGAGGACGCCCGCCCCGCCGGCGAGGTAGCATGCCGCCCCCTTCCAGGCGGTGCCCTTGCGGTAGTCTATCTTTCCGAGCATGGGGATGAGGAGGGCGGCGTCGAAGAACCAACTCGCGCCCGCCCGCGCGCCCTGCAAAAATCCGTTTCCGCCCGCCGCGCCCGCGGGGAGGAGGGCGGCGTAGTCGGCGCTCGGCGCGGAGAGGATGAGGATGCCCGCAAACGCCGCCACGGCGAGGGGGCCCAAGATGTCCCACACGCGGCCGAAGGAGGAGAGGGGCTTGGAGCAGAGGTAGGCCAAAAAGAGGAAGAAGGGGGCAAAGGAGACGACGGAGGGCAGGGTGTCGTAAAAGACGCTCTGCACAAAGAGTTTCTGTTCGAGGAGGGGGAGGAAGGAGGCGAAGAGGAGGAAGAGGGCGAAGAGGGAGCACAAAATTTTGGCGGCCGCGCTGCCGAACGTCCCCTGCAAAAGGGCGTAAAAACTCTCCCGCCGTTTGGCAAGCAGAAGCACGCAAAATACGGCGGCGGCCGAAAGCACAAGGTGGAATAGGGCGGGGAAGAGGAGGTTGTTTCCCGCCGCCTCCGCAAGACGGGCGGGCAGAAGCACCAGTTTTCCCGCGGGCGCCACGCAGGCGAGAAAGAAGAAGATCTGCCGCGGGGCGATGGAATTCGTTTTCATCCGAGCCTCCTTTTGTTGGGACTTTTCAGCGTTTCGGGGCGCATTTGCAGGGAGCCCAAGTTGTACTTCACAAGGGAGTCGCGCAGATCCCTGCCCTTCATGGGGGAGAAGGGGGCGACGAGGGGGACGCCGAAGTTCTCCGTCGTCACGAGGTATAAAAGGACGAAGGCGGTCACCAGCACGATGCCGTAGGTGCCCACGCTGCCCGCCACGAGGAGCATCACAAGTCGGAGTACGCCCGTCTGTTCGATGAGGTTGGGCACGGCGTAGAGGCCGATGCCCGAAAAGGCGATAATGATGATGGCGGGGGTGGAGACGAAGCCGGCGGAGACGGCGGTCTCGCCGAGGACGAGGGCGCCCACCACCGAAAGGGCCATGCCCACGTATTTGGGCATGCGGATGCTCGCCTCGTTCAACACTTCGAGGACGAGCAGGACGAGGAGCATTTCGAGGGAGGGGGAAAAGGGGATGTCGCGGATGCTCCCCGCGATCGTCAGAAGAAGTTTTACGGGGAAGAGTTGGAGTTTGAAGAGTTGGGCCGCCACATAAAAGGCGGGCAGGTAGACGGCCACGATGAGGGCGAAGAGGCGGAGGAGGCGGGTGAAGGTCGCGCGGTAGGGGGGCACGAAGTAATCTTCGCTCGACTGGAAATCCTCGATGAGAAGGTATGGCAGGGTGAGGGCGATGGGGGAGCCGTCCACGAGGAGGCCCACCCGTCCTTCGGCGATCTTCGCGCAGAAGATGTCGGGTTTTTCGGTGGTGCCCACCTGCTTGACGAGGGAGTAGGGGCGGGAGGAGAGGAAGTGGGTGAGGTAGGAGGAATCGGGGATGTAGTCAATGTCGATCTCCCCCAATTTTTTCTTCACGTCGTCCACCGCGCTCTTTTTCGTCGTGCCTTCGAGGTAGCACACGGCGACGGCCGTCTTGGAGCGGCGGCCCACTTCGAGCATGTCCATTTTGAGTTCGCCCGTCTTGA
The DNA here is from genome assembly GCA_947589555.1 of uncultured Clostridia bacterium. GTDB lineage: Bacteria > Bacillota > Clostridia > Christensenellales > Borkfalkiaceae > Gallimonas. Next base: position 3,886 of record CANQAZ010000025.1, read on the forward strand.
ATCTCCGCCGCACGAGGGAGGTGTTGATCTTCACGTCCTCGATGAATCCCTCGCGCGGGCCCTTGACCACGACGTCGGTGGAGGGCTCGGCCACGGCGCGCACGAACACCTTCTTCGTGCCCGCGATAACGGCCTCGTCCGCGCCCTCGAAGAGGAGGACGGGATTTCCCGCAAGGACCTCCTCCGCGAGTTTTTCAAGGGCCTTTTCCGTCCTCAATTCGGGCGATGTGAGTTTTTCTCCGATCGCTTTCGCCTTCGCCCCGCCCTCGTAATTCAGGAGCGGCCTTATCACCTGCTCCCCCAAAAGTTCCTTGTCGGTGATGGGGTCGGCATAGACGAGGGTGAAGGCGAGCCCCCGCTCTGAGGTGAAGGCGAAGGTGAGGATATCTTCGGCGGGCAACAGCGTTTTGAGCGCTTTGACGTCCCGATTGAGTTTGCCCGAAATATTTTTCATACAAGGAGTATGGGGAACGGGCGCGGATTTATGCGGCGAAAAAAATCCCTCCTCCCGCGGGGCGGGAAGAGGGAGACGGTCATTTGTTCAACGCCGCCAGCAGCGTTGAAACGGCTTGGACGACCCCTTCGAGTTCGGCTTCCGTCAGATCCTCGCCCGCATAGCGGACGATGGTCTCCTTCACGAACACGGTGAGTTCCTCCTTCGGGCGCTCCTTTGCGCCTTTCAAAAGTTCGGCCGAAGCCTCCTCGCACTTCTCGTCGGGCAAGATGCCGCCGAGCACGGGCGAGAGCGAGAGCGCCGTCTTTCCCTTGCGGATGAACTGCTCGTAGATGATGTAGTACACCGTTGCAACCGAACCGCAACCGAGCCCGCCCTCCACGGTGGACGCGATGTCCGTGGAAAGGGGAGCGATGCTCCAAGTTGCGACCGCGCGGTATGCCGCATAGATCACGAGCCCGATGAGAAAGGGTAAAAAGACGTACACTTTGTTCGGGCAATTTTTTAAGACCGTCTTTTTGAGCAGAGCGGTGAGAAGGCTCACCGCCGCCGCGAGAAGAAGAACGTCGGCGCCGTACGCTTTGAGCGCGTTGAAAAATTCCATCGCTGTCATTTCGTTTCTCCTTTGCCCGTCGCCATTCCATCGTACCACGCCATCGGCTTTTTGCGCCCTATATATGACAACAAATTTTTTGTTTCTTCCCCGCCCCGCGCAATTCCCCCCATAGGGGGGAATTGCGCGGGGCGGGGAAGAAAAACTTTTTGCCGCCCGCCGCGTTTCTTCTCGCCCGCACCAAATTTCAACACAAAAAAAGAAAGTTCCATATTTTTACGATAGCACAAAAAAGTAGATTTGAGGGGCGGATATGACAAGAATTTTTGCGGAAAATCTTGCAAAATTTTTACGCGCGTGCTATACTGACCTTGCGTCACAATTTCATAATCAAGTTATACGATACAACGGCATCGGTGTATCCTTTTTCCGTATAACTTGGGAAATTGTGACGCAGACAATAACGGGATACTCTTTGCGGGCGCCCGATATTGTCGGGCGCCCTTATTTTTTGCCCGCGAAAACACATAAAGGAGAAAGGAAAAATGAAACGCAAGATTTTGGCGGCAGTGTTCGCTCTTGCCGCAACGCTGTGCCTCTGCTTCGGCCTTGCGGCGTGCGGGGGTTTCAAAACCGAGGGGATCTATTATCTCTTCGAAAACGAAGAGTATGATTTTGAAACCTTTTTTGAAATCAAAGACGGAAAATGGACGGACGAGACCGGCGCGTCGGGCGAGTATGAGATCGACGGCGAAACGATCACGTTTTACTCCGATCTGTTCGGCCAGAGAATGGAACTGACAAGCGGGACGATCAAAGACGGCGTCCTTACGATGGGCGGCGTTTTCGGCGATAAAATTTACGCCCAAAAGGGAGCGGCGCACATTCATGAGTACGGCGAATGGGTCACGCAGACCCCTTCGACCTGCACCGAACACGGTACGGAAGTGCTCATTTGCAAGACATGCGGAAAATATCAAAGCCGTTCCCTCCCGCTTGCCCCGCACCCTTACGGCGAATGGGAAGATATTGTTCCTGCCACTTGCACCGAGGGCGGAATGCACAAACACATCTGCACCGCCTGTTCCCATGAGGAAAGCGAACCGACGCAACCGCTCGGGCATGAATGGGACGACGGGATTGTAACGAGCCCCGCGACATGCGAGGACGACGGCGAAAAACTTTTAACCTGTATGCATGATGAACAACATCATAAGACGGAACCCATTCCCGCCCTCGGGCATGAATGGGACGACGGGATTGTAACGAAATCCGCGACATGCGAGGACGACGGCGAAAAATTTTTAACCTGTAAGCACGATGAACAACATCATACGACGGAAATCATTCCCGCCCTCGGGCATGAATGGGACGATGGGATTGTAACGAAGTCCGCGACATGCGAGGACGACGGCGAAAAACTTTTAACCTGTAAGCACGACGAACAACATCATACGACCGAAGTCATTCCCGCCCTCGGGCATGAATATACCGTGGAAAACAAATGCGTCCGATACGAACAGTGCGGCGTTAAATGGGAATACACCGAAGGGCTTGCATTTGCGCTTGACGAAAAAACGGGGACCTATACGGTCACGGGCATCGGCTCGGCAAGCGGGGATGTTGTCATCCCTTGCGGCTATCAGGGGAAATTTGTGACTTCGATCAAGACAGAGGCGTTCCGTAATTGCGGCGGATTGACGAGCGTGACGATTCCCGACAGTGTGACTTCGATTGGGACTATGGCGTTCTATGGTTGCGATGGGCTGACGAGAGTGAATATTACCGATCTTGCGGCATGGCGCAAGATTGATTTTGGAAACGAGTATGCGAATCCGCTTTCTTATGCACATCATCTGTATTTAGACGGAGAGGAAGTAACAACGCTTACCATTCCGGAAGAGATTACGGAAATCAAAGATTATGCGTTCTATGGTTGCGAGGGGTTGACGGGTGAATTAAAAATCCCCGACAGCGTGACTTCGATTGGGAGGTATGCGTTCTCTGGTTGTAGCGGGCTGACGGGTGAATTAAAAATCCCCGACGGCGTGACTTCGATGGGGGCAGGTGCGTTCTCAGGTTGCGACGGACTGGCGAGCGTGACAATCCCCGACAGTGTGACGTCGATTGGGGATTATGCGTTTTCGGGTTGTAGCGGGCTGACGAGAGTGGATATCACCGACTTTACGGCATGGTGCAGAATTGATTTTGGAGGTCTTTCCGCGAATCCGCTCTATTACGCACATCTGTATTTAGACGGCGAGGAAATAACAACGCTTACCATTCCGGAAGAGATTACGGAAATTAAGGCTTATGCGTTTTCGGGTTGCGACGGACTGGCGAGCGTGACGATTCCCGACAGTGTGACTTCGATTGGGAGTTCTGCGTTCGCATATTGTGACGGGCTGACGAGCGTGACGATTCCCGACAGCGTGACCTCGATTGGGAGTTGGGCGTTCCAGGGTTGTAGCGGACTGACGAGAGTGGATATCACCGACCTTGCGGCGTGGTGCAAAATCGATTTTGGAAACAACTATGCGAATCCTCTTTGGTCTGCACATCATCTGTATTTAGACGGAGAGGAAGTAACAACGCTTACCATTCCGGAAGAGATTACGGAAATCAAAGATTATGCGTTCTATGGTTGCGAGGGGTTGACGGGTGAATTAAAAATCCCCGACAGCGTGACTTCGATTGGGGATGATGCGTTCTCAGGTTGTAGCGGGCTGACGGGTGAATTAAAAATCCCCGACAGCGTGACTTCGATTGGGGCTTGGGCGTTTATGTATTGCAAAGGACTAACGGATATCAAAATCCCAGACGGCGTGACTGCGATTGAGGTTTCTGCGTTCAATGGTTGTAGCGGGCTGACGGGTGAATTAAAAATCCCCGACAGCGTGACTTCGATTGAGGCAGGTGCGTTCTCAGGTTGTAGCGGGCTGACGAGCATTATCATTCCCGAAGGCGTGACTGAAATCGGGGATTGGGCGTTCCGTGAGTGCACCGGGCTGATGAGCGTTGTTTGGAATGCAGAAAATTCAACGGCAGGGAGTACTTATAATAATGGACCTATCTTTTACCATTGTACAAATTTGAAGATGGTGACTTTCGGTGAAAAGGTAAAAAAGATACCCATTTATGCGTTCTATGGTTGCACCGGGCTGACGAGTGTGACAATTCCCGACAGCGTGACTGAAATCGGGAATTGGGCGTTTTCGGGTTGCTTTAATTTGTTGGAAGTGTGGAATCATTCGGGATTAGATATTCAAAAAGGGGCGGATACGTACGGCGGCGTTGCAAAATATGCCAAATATGTTTACACCGGCAACGAAGCGAGCAAGCAGACGGTGACGGACGACGGTTACATCTTTTACGAGGACGGGGCCGAGGTGTATTTGATCAAATATTGCGGGACGGAGACGGCGCTCACATTGCCTGCAAAATCACCGAGCGGGAAAGAGTATGTAATCTATCAATATGCGTTTTATATGCGCACGGAACTGACGAGCGTGACGATCGGGAGTGGCGTGACCGAGATTGGGCAGTATGCGTTCTGGGGTTGCACCGGACTGACGAGTGCGACGATCGAAAGCGGCGTAATCGGGCGGTATGCGTTTTCGGATTGCACCGGACTGACGAGTGTGACGATTGGAAGAGGCGTGACTTCGATTGGAAGTCGTGCGTTCGATAATTGCACCAAGTTGACGGATATTCAATTCAAGGGGACGGTTGCAGAGTGGCAGACGATAAAAAAGGGTGGTGATTGGAATTACCATGCGTTCACTTCCATCGTGACGTGTACGAACGGGAAGATAGACGGGCTGGGTAATGTGACGTATTTTTGATGAGTGAGGCAGAGAGGGGCCGCCCCGCGCGATGCGCGGGGCGGCTTTGGCGTGAGGGAGAAGAAGGGTTCAATCCCCACCACCGCCTACGGCGGAGCCTCCCCTTTGAGAAAGGGTAGGCCTATGGCGGAGCCATTGCGGTAAAAGGCTCCGCACATCATACGGTCGCCTTTTCCCGAAAGCCATAAGGAAGGCTCCCCTTTGGGCGGGAAGGGCGAATCCCCACCACCGCCTACGGCGGAGCCTCCCCTTTGAGAAAGGGTAGGCCTTTGGGGGCGGCGAATGCGCGAGGAAGGCTCCCCTTTGGAAAAGGGTAGGACAAGTTGGGGGGCAAAGAAGGGGCAGCGAGGGAGACGGACTGCGTTGTTCGGGATTCTTCGCATTCGTACTTCGTCGCTACGCTCCTCGTGCCGCCCTTTGACGACAAAATGCGTGCGGGCGGGGCAGAATGACGCGAAAAACAAGGGGAAAATTTTTGACCAGACGTCTGGTCAAAAAAAGCCGCCCGCGGCAAAGCCGCGGGCGGCTCGGTATAAGGGCCGGATGCTTAAATTTTGCTGTATCCGTAGGCGTTGACAAGGGCATCGATGCGCTCGCCGCGCTTGCACATCGGACACTCCGCCGCAGAATAGGAGCCGTACTTCGTCAACTCCTCTACCCCGACGAGCCGCGTCACGGGGACGCCCGGGATCTCAAACTTCCCGCCGAATACCGTGGCTACCCCCACGGGATCCCCCCCGTAATAGCGGATACCCCGTATGGCGTCCATCGCCGTCATGCCCGTCGTGGCCGTGGCCGCCAATACCACGATGCGCCGCGCCTTGACGTAGGGGATGAGATTATCCCGCAGAATGATTTTGCCGTCCGCCGTCAACTCGGGCGAGATGACCGCGATCTCCTGATTCATGTTGATCCCCGCCGACGTCGCCAGCGCCTCCGCCAAAAACGCACCGATCATCTTGGTGTGTTCGAGGGTGATGACGGTATCGACGACGACCCCCGCGTAACTCGCCGCGAACAGTTGCGCCGCTTCCCGCGCCGCGCCCGCCTCCGTTTTGAGCCGCGTCATATCGATGCAGTAATTGACGTGCGAATGCTGGGTGACAAAATGCCCCGGGATCGCACGCACGCTCACCTTGTGATTGCCCTTTGCAAAGAGATCGAACGCCCTCGTTTCCATATTTTTTCCCGCCTTTTTTCTATTTATTTTAATACAATTCCGCAAAAATGTAAATAGGCAGAAAAAAATTTTTTGCCCTTCCCGCGGTTTTTTTGCAAAATGCGTTTCGTCAAGCCGTTTTTACATTATATTAATAGGGAAAACGGATACGGAGCATGACTGTGGACAAGAAAAAACGGGCCGCCGACGACAAACAAGCGGAAAAATCGACGAAAACAGGCGCGGAAGAGGCTTTTTTGGAAGAAAATGCCTCCGCCGAATCCCAAAAAGGCCAAAAAAAGGGGGCGCGGGAGGAGACCTCCCGCAAGGAAGAGGCCGCATCCGCCGACAGAGGGCAGGACGGCCAAACTCAAGAGGGGCCCGATGAGGAACTCGACCGCGAACTCGCCCGCGCCCGCGCAGAGGCCGAGGATTACAAGCGCAAGTGGTATTCGGTGACCGCCGAGTACGAAAATTACCGCAAACGGACCGCCCGCGACAGCGCAACCCGGTATGCGGAGGGCCGCGCGGACGTGGTGAAGGGGCTCTTCCCCATCGCCGATAACTTGGACCGCGCCCTCGCCGCGTGCAAGGACGAGGCGACCCAAAAGGGCATCGCGATGGTGAAGGACGCCTTTGAAAAACTGCTCGAAGCCGAACACATCGAGGTCATAGACCCCGTCGGCGAGCCCTTCGACGCCCAAAAACATGAGGCCATCATGGCCGTGGACCCCGCCGAGGGCGAGGAGAGCGGCACCGTGAAACAGGTCTACCTGAAAGGGTATGAAAGGGATGGGAAGGTACTGCGGTTTGCGCAGGTGGTAGTTACGAGATAATTCGTAACTTTCTTCCAAGATAGCGCCCTGCGGGCGGGGCGCGCTTACGTTTTCCTACTTCGCCCACGGCTCGTGCCGCGCTTCGACAGCAAAATGCGTGCGGACGGGCGGCGGAAGTGAATTCCGCCTAAGGCACAAAATTTACAGCAAGGGCAGTAGTGCAGTGGCCCGTCGGCGCGTAGCAACCCGACACAAGAGAAAAGGGCTTCCCCAAAAGGGGGAGACGAAATAAAAAGTTCCATTCATTCGGAAAATAATCAAGGAGAATAGAAAAATGGCAAAAGTGATCGGTATTGATTTGGGCACGACCAATTCGTGCGTCGCGGTGATGGAGGGCGGCGAGCCCGTCGTCATCGCCAATGCGGAGGGCTCCCGTACGACCCCCTCCGTCGTCGCCTTCCAAAAGGACGGCTCCCGCGTCGTCGGGCAAGTCGCAAAACGCCAGGCCGTCGCCAACCCCGATAAGACCGTCATCTCCATAAAACGCAAGATGGGGTCCGATTATAAGGTGAAAATCGACGAAAAGGCGTACTCCCCGCAGGAAATTTCCGCGATGATCCTCTCTAAATTGAAGGCGGACGCGGAGGCCTACCTCGGCGGAAAAGTGACGGACGCCGTCATCACCTGCCCCGCTTACTTCACCGACGCCCAGCGGCAAGCGACGAAGGATGCGGGCAAGATCGCCGGTCTCAACGTTCTGCGCATCATCAACGAGCCCACGGCGGCCGCACTCTCCTACGGCCTCGACAAGGAAAAGGAGAACAGCAAGGTGATGATCTACGACCTCGGCGGCGGGACCTTCGACGTCTCCATTTTGGAGATATCCGACGGCGTTTTTGAGGTTTTGGCCACCAACGGCAACAATATGCTCGGCGGCGACGACTTCGATAAGCGCCTCATGGACTACATGGTGGGCGAATTCAAAAAGAGCCACGGCGTGGACCTCTCCCAAGACAAGATGGCCATGCAGAGGCTGAAAGAGGCCGCCGAAAAGGCAAAGATCGAACTTTCGGGCATGACCTCGACCTCGGTCTCTCTGCCCTTCATCTCCATGACCGATGCGGGCCCCGCCCACCTCGAAATGGAGATCACCCGCCAGAAGTTCGAAGCGCTCATTGCCGACCTCGTCGAAAAGACGGCCGAGCCCATGCGCCTTGCGATGGCGGACGCCGGGCTTTCGTACAGCGACATCGACAAAGTCATTCTGGTGGGCGGCTCCACCCGCGTGCCTTGCGTTGTGGAAAAGGTCAAGTCCATTACGGGCAAAGAGCCCTTCAAGGGCATCAACCCCGATGAGTGCGTCGCCATCGGCGCGGCCATCCAGGGCGGCGTTCTGACGGGCGAAGTGAAGGATGTGCTCCTTCTCGACGTCATGCCCCTCTCCCTCGGCATCGAGACGCTCGGCGGCGTGTTTACCCGCCTCATCGACAGAAATACGACCATCCCCGTCAAAAAATCGCAGGTGTTCTCGACGGCCGCCGATAACCAGACGAGTGTGGAGATCCACATTTTGCAGGGCGAGCGCGAATTCTGCCGCGACAACAAGACGATGGGCCGCTTTATGCTGACGGGCATTGCGCCCGCCCCCCGCGGCATCCCGCAGATCGAAGTCACCTTCGACGTGGACGCCAACGGCATCGTGCACGTGGAGGCGAAGGACCTCGGCACGGGCAAATCCACCGATATCACCATTACCTCCTCCACCAACCTCTCCGAGGACGAGATCAACAAGGCGGTGAAGGACGCCGAACAGTACGCCGAAGAGGACAAGAAGCGCAAACAGAAGGTGGAAGCGCGCAATAAACTCGACGGGCTCATCTTCTCGGTGGAGCAGACCATCAAGGACAGCGAAGGGAAACTTTCCGACGAGGATAAGGCGACCTTGCAGGCGGCGGTGGACGAGGCCAAAAAGGACCTCGAAGCCGACGACGAGGAAAAGTACAACGCGGCGTTTGAGGAACTTTCCAAGAAGATCCAGCCTGTGATCGCCAAACTTTACCAGCAGGGTGGCGCGGCCGGAGCGGGTTCCGACGGCGCGGGCTCCGACGGCGGTGCGCAGGGCGGCGGAGACGAGGAATTCCACCAGTAAAAAGGTTTTGCGCGGCAGCCTCTGCCGCCAAAAGCGTTGCCGTGCAGTAGCCCTGCGGCGCGACGGTTTGCCCCTCATCCGTTTCCTGCGGGGACGCATTCTCCCGAGAGGGAAGGCGCGCGGAGAGACGTGAAAAACGACAGCGTTTTGTGGATTTGCATGAAATCGTCCATGATCGGAAGCCGCACGCGCGGCTTCTTGACGTGAAGAAGAAAGGTTCTTATGGCAGACAAAAAGAATTATTACGAAGTGCTCGGCGTGAGCAAAAACGCGACGGAAGAGGAGATCAAGGCGGCCTATAAAAAACTCGTCAAACAGTATCACCCCGACCTCCACCCCAACGACAAACTCGCCGCCGAAAAATTCAAAGAGATCAACGAGGCCAACGAGGTCCTCTCCGATAAGCAGAAGCGCGCCGCCTACGACTACGAGCAGGAACACCCCGGCATGGGCGCGGGCGGCTTCGGCGGGTTCGGCGGAGGAACGGGCGGCTTCGGCGGCTTTGAGGATATTTTCGGCTCCATCTTCCAGGGCTTTGGCGGGGGCGCTTCCATGCAACGCGACACCTCGGGCGAGGACATCCAGATCGAGATGAGGCTCTCCTTTATGGACGCCGCAAAGGGATGCGCGAAGGAGATCGCCTACTCCCGCAACGAGCCCTGCCCCGCCTGCAAGGGGACGGGGGCGAAGGGGGGCACCGCCTTCAAAACGTGCACGAAATGCGGCGGAAAGGGGCAGGTGCGCTTTACGCAGGAGACCATGTTCGGCCGCACCATCCGCGTGGGGGCGTGCCCCGATTGCGGCGGCCGCGGCAAGATCGTCACCGAAAAATGCCCTGATTGCAAGGGCAAGGGGTACGTCCGCCGCGAGACCAAATTTACGCTGAATGTTCCCGCCGGCGCGGATACCAATTCCTACATCCGCAAGCGCGGCTACGGGCAGGCCAGCCCCGAAGGGGGAGAGCCCGGCGACCTCATCGTGGTGTTCCGCGTGGAGCCGCACAAGATCTTCCAGCGCAAGAATTACGATTTGTATGTCGATCTGCCCGTTCCGTTTTTGACGGCGACCCTCGGCGGCACCGTGAAAGTGCCCGATTTAGACGACGCGTTCGATTATACCATTCCCGAGGGAACGCAGTCCGGCACGACGTTTACGGTGCGCGGAAAGGGCATAAAAACGCGGAACGGGGTCGGAAATTTGTATCTGCGCGTCTTTGTGGAGGTGCCCACAAAACTCACCAAAGAGCAAAAAAAGGCATTGGAGGACGCCCGCGGCGCCTTCGACCTCAAACAGTACGACAAGGCAAAACGCTATGCGGATAACCTCTCCGCGCTCTACGGCAAAGAGGCCTATAAAAAGTGATTTTCATAAAAGTTGCAAGTTGTTTTGCGCCCCGCTGTTCCGCCGCGGGGCGCAATGTTTATGAAAGGACGGGAGATGAGGAGAATGGCGGGCGGAACGGCGGCTTTTTGTTGACTTTTTCCGCATTCCATTCTATAATAGCCGTATGAAGTACATCGAATTCACCGTTCATACCACGAGCGAGGCGAGCGAGATCGTCGCCGACGTGCTCTGGAATTACACCGAGGGCGGCGTGGCCGTCTCCGATATCGCCGATGTGATCGCCCTCCAAGAGGGGAAAAACGGCATTTTTTGGGATTATCTCGACGAAAATTTGCAAAATGCGCCCCGCGAGGCCCTCGTAAAGGCCTTTCTCCTCCCCGGGCGGGCGGGGGAGATCCCTCATATCATGCGCGAAATTTTTGCCTGCCGCGACCGCGCGGAGGGCGCCATCGACTTCGGCACCCTCGAAGAGACCAAGCGGGAGATCGACGGCGATGACTGGATCGATATTTGGAAGAAGCATTTCCGTCCCATTCATCTGGGGAAGATCGTCGTCGTGCCCGAATGGATCGAATACCGCGCAAAGCCCGAAGAAAAAATCGTTTTGCTCGATTCCAACATGGCCTTCGGCACGGGCGAGCACGAGACGACGGCGATGTGCGCCGAACTCATGCAGGGCGCCCTGAAAGAGGGGGACGTCGTGCTCGACGTCGGTTGCGGAAGCGGCATTTTGGGCATTGCAGCGGCCAAACTCGGCGCAAAGCGGTGCTATCTCACCGATATCGACCCCGTGGCCGTAGCAAGCGCGAAGCACAACGTCCAAAAGAACGGCGTGGCGGACAGGGTGGAGGCCGTGCAGAGCAACCTTGTGGACGATACCGCAAGGAAGGCCGATCTTTTCGTCGCCAACATCACGGCGGAGATCCTCACGGGGCTCGCGCCCGCCGTTCCCGCCCATTTGAACGAGGGCGGCACGGTCATTTTATCGGGCATTTTGCCCGACCGCATGGAAAAAGTGAAAAAGGCGTTTGCACAGGCCGGGCTCTTGCCCGTAAAAGAGGAGAGGCGGGGCGAGTGGATGGCGCTCGTTCTCAAAAGGGCGTAGTATGGCGCGGAATCGGTTTTTTGTGGAAAAGATCGCGGAGGAAGTCGCCTTGACGGGCGACGAATTCAGGCACGCAAAGAACGTTTTGCGGCTGGGCGCGGGGGATGAAGTGACCCTCCTCGACGGGAGCGGCGCGGAATATGCCGCCGTCGTGGCGCGGGCCGAAAAAAACGCCCTCATTTTGCACGTCGTGGGCGAGGCGCCCTCCGACCGCGAGCCCGCGGCCGACGTCCTGCTCCTCATCGGCGCGCTCAAAGGGGATAAGACCGAACTCGTCGTGCAAAAGGCGGCCGAACTCGGCGTCAACCGCATCGGCGTGTTCTCTTCCCGCTATTGCGCGGCCTATATGAACGAGAACAAACTCGAACGTCTGCGGCGGGTCTCCCGCGAGGCGGCAAAGCAGTGCATGCGCGCCCGCGCGCCCGAAGTCGTGTATTTTGAGGATCTCGAAAGCGCCCTAAATGCGGGATCAGAGTACGAAAATAAACTTTTTGCGTGCGAATTTCTTCGAAAAAGCGAGGGAGAGATCGCCCAAGACGGAACGTCCTACTGCCTCGTCGTGGGGAGCGAAGGGGGCTTTACCGAGGAGGAATGGGCGCGCGCGAAGGCGCTCGGCTATACGGGGCTCTTCCTCGGCAAGCGCATTTTGCGCGCCGAAACGGCCGCGATCGCCCTTTTGGCCATCGTGATGGAAAAGGCGGGAGAACTCAAATGAAGGCGTGCGTGTTCACCCTCGGGTGCAAGATGAACGAGGTGGAGAGCGCCTCCCTCATGCGCGGGCTCGAAGCGCGCGGCTACGAGGTGACGGATACCCTCGGCTATGCCGACCTCTACCTCCTCAACACCTGCGCCGTGACGGCGGAGGCCGAGAAAAAATCGCGGCAGGCCGTGGCGCGCATGCGCAAATTCAACCCCGCCGCGCCCGTCATCGTGTGCGGCTGTGCCTCCGAGCACGACGCCCAAGCCTTTGCGGGGCGGGAGGGCGTCACCCTCGTCGCGGGGACGATGCGCAAGGATAAACTCCTCGGAATGCTCGAAGAGAGGGGGATCTTGCACGAAAAAGAGGCGGCGTTTTGCGAATTGCCCCCTCCCAAACGCAACAAAACGCGCGCATTTTTGCGCATTCAGGACGGGTGCGACCGCTTTTGCTCCTATTGCCTCATCCCCTATTTGCGGGGGAGGACGCGCTCCCGCAGTGCGGAGAGCATTTTAGCCGAGGCGGAGGGGTGCGGCGCGAAGGAGATCGTGCTGACGGGCATCGACATCTCCTCCTACCGCGACGGCGGAACGGACCTGGGCGGTCTCCTTCTGAAACTCAAAGAGATCCCCGCGCGCATCCGCTTGGGCTCCCTCGAAGCGGGCGTCGTATCCGCCGAATTTCTCGCGGCCGCAAAGGAGGCGGGCAACGTGTGCCCCCACTTCCACCTCTCCTTGCAGAGCGGGTCGACGCGGGTGCTCCGCGCCATGAACCGCCACTATACCCGCGAGCAATTCCTCCAAACGTGCGCGCGCATTTATGAGATCTTCCCGGGCGCCGCCGTCACGACCGACCTCATCGCGGGCTATCCCACCGAAACGGAGGAGGATTTTGAAGAGACGCTGTCCGTGATCGGAGAGGCGGGGTTTGCGCGCGTGCACGCCTTTCCCTTCTCCATGCGGGGAGGCACGGCGGCGGCGAAACTCACCGACCTGCCTGCTTCCGTCAAAAAGGAGCGCACGGCGCGGCTCATCACGGCGGGGAAGGAGGCAGAGGCGGCCTATCTCGGGCGTTACTGCGGAAAAACGGCGGCCGTTTTATATGAGGAAGAGGGGGGATACACCGAAAATTACATCCGCACTTATGTAGCGGGTGGACGCGAGGGGAGCATGTACGAGGTCCGCATCGGCAAACCCTTCCGCGACGGCGTTTCCGCCGAGATCATCAAGGAAATCAAATAGGAGAAAATATCATGGAAAACTGCATTTTTTGTAAGATCGTTGCTGGGGAGATCCCCTCGGCAAAACTCTATGAGGACGGGGAGATCGTCATTTTCAAGGACATCGCGCCCCTTGCCCGCATCCACCTCTTGTGCGTGCCCAAAGAGCACTTCGCCTACCTTTCCGAACTCGACGACGACCGCGCCGCCCTCCTCGGCAGAACGCTCAAAAAAATTGCCGATCTCGCGCCCTCCCTCGGGCTTGCGGAGGGGTACCGGCTCGTCGTCAATCAGGGGGAGAATGCGGGGCAGAGCGTCAAACATCTGCACATCCACATCCTCGGCGGCGAGACCCTGCCGTGGGAAAAATGAGGTATAAAATTTCACACCGCGGTCAACAATCCTTCCGAACGTTCGGGAGGATTTTTTTATGCGCAGGTTGTTGTGGCTCTCAAAAACATTGGCGGCCGTGCTCGCCTCGTTTGCCTGCGCCCTCCTTCTCCTCCTGCTGTGCAACGCGCCCGTGTTCGACGGCGAGGGGTACGAGGTGTACTACGGCGGCTCGTCGTCCTCCCCCGTGAAGTGCACCGACGATCCCCTCCTCGAAAAACTGGCGGGCGGGGTGACGGGCGAGAGCGCACGCTTCGAAGGGGAGCGCTACGAGGAACTCAAAGCGCGCTACCATGCCGAACTGCTGTTCGAAGAAAAAACGGGCGGCATCGTCAACTACTATCTCTATTCCCCCGACCTCGGTGGCGGCGTGATGCTCGGCGGCTATCTCGTCAATCTGCACATCGCAACGGGGGAGGACCGCACCGCCGCGGGGACCCCCCTCATCTTCGGAGGCTATTGAGGGGAGGACTTCCCGCGCCGGAGGGCAAAGGAGGAAAAAGGGGCGGATAGGTATAAACCGCTCCCGAATGGGCAAAAAACGGCGTACATAATTCTTTCCGGGAGGAACAATCGCTATGAAGGAAGAAAAAACCAAAAGCAAAAGGAAACTGATCTACTACCTCGTGCTCGCCGTGAGCGTGCTGCTTCTCATCGCCGCCACGGTGCTCACCGTCTACTTCGTCACCGCCGAGCCCGATTCAACGCTCAGCCTGCCGCCCGTCGTGGACGACGGCCCCGACGAACCCGCCGACAAGGAGCCGGAGGGGCCGAGCGAGCCCTCGGGGGGCGAAACGGTGCGCTTCATCGCGCCCGTCGAAAGCACCGCGTACTCCGAGTATGCCGCGATCTACAACAACCGCGTGCTCCGCTGGTATTACCGCCATAAGGCCATCGACTTTACCGCCGACGAGGGCGCGGACGTGGTCGCCATCTGCGACGGCGTGGTGGAGACCATCTATGAGCGTCCCGAAACGGGCAACTACGTCGTCATCGACCACGGCAACCGTTTGAAGTCGGTCTACCGCTTCGTTGAGATCGACAAGACCCTGCGGGTGGGCGATACCGTCAAGCAGGGCGATAAGATCGGCACGGTCGCGGCGGCCTACGGCATCGAAAAGGCGGACGGCACCCACCTCCACCTCGAAATGAAGCAGGACGGCAAATACGTCAATCCCTTCGATTACATCGACGCGGTATTCGACGAAAAGTAAAAAAAGCGGCGCATCATGCGCCGTTTTTTTGCGCAAGGGGATTGATTTTTTCCGTCGGCGGTCGTATAATGGGGGTAATAGGAGGGACAGTCTATGGAATGGCTCAACGACGGCGTCGGTCTCATCGCCGTGATCTCTACCGTCATCATCGTACTCATGCTCGCGGGCGTGCTCTCGCTCTTGCTCGTGTTGCGCAACAAGATCGCCGTGCAACGGCTCAATTTTCTCGGCTTTTATGCCACCGATCCCATGACCCGCGTCCGCTACGCCGATTGCGTCATCGGCAACCGCTCCATCAACGAAGTGGCCGTCAGCGAGATCGGCATTCGCAACGGCAAGGTCTCCTTCAACCTCACCGACTTATACAAAAAGAAGGCCAACCTCTCGCCCGAAGCGCGCATCGTCATCGAACAGCGCAGTTCCATCCGCTTTTCTTTGACGGAGGAGGAACTTATCGGCATCCTCTTCGACGGGAAAAAGGGCAAGACCCTCAAAACGTTGCGGCTCTACGTCGTGGACCTTACGGGCAACCTCTATGAGGGGAAGATCAAATCGGTGCAAAAACTCCTCTTCGAACTCGCCTTTGCCGCGCCCGACGCGCCCGCAGGGATCGCTCCCGCCGAAGGCGCCGACGCCAATGCGCCCGTAGCGCCCGTGCCTGCCGCAATTTCCGAAGCGGGGGAAGCGCCCGCCGTGGGGAACGCCCCGTCCGACGAGGGGGAGGAAAAGGGACCCTCCGCCGATGCGCCCGCGGACGGCGCCTTTGGAGCGAAGGAAGGGGAATAGGCTCCGTTCCGTCATAGTTGCGGGAAGATTTCGCATAAGATACTCCGTCGGCATGAGCCGGCGGAGGTTTTTTATGCGAAAACAGTTGAGCATCGCGCTGTGCGCCCTACTCGTTGCGCCCGCGCTCACCCTTGCGGGGTGCGGCGGAAAGGAGGCCCGCACGTCCTATACCATCCGCGCCGAGTACTTCCCCGAAGAGCGGCGGCTGTCCGCCGAAATGGATGCGCGCATCGTCAATTCCTCGGACAACGCGTGGGAGGAACTCCGCTTTGCCCTCTATCCCAACGCCTACCGCGAGGGGGCGGCGTACGCGCCCGTTTCCGAACTCTATATGCCGGCCGCCTATTACAAGGGCGCAAGTTACGGCGGCGTGAATATCTCCGCCGTGGAGGGCGGCACTTTTTCCGTGTGCGGGGAGGATGAAAACGTGCTCTCCGTCGCCCTCGGATCTCCACTCTATCCCGATGAAAGCGCCGAAATTTCCATCGCCTTCGAGGTCACCCTCGCCGAGATCGACCACCGCCTCGGAGTGGGCGAGCACACCGTCAATCTCGCAAATTTTTATCCCGTGCTCGAAGTCTACGGCCAAAACGGCTTTGCCGACCACGTGTACGCGCCCTACGGCGACCCCTTCGTGACGGCGTGCGCCGACTACGACGTCACCCTCACCGTGCCCGCGGAATACACCGTCTGCGGGGCGGCGGAGCGGGAGGAGAACGGGGGGGAGGCCGTCTGCACCCTCCGCGCCGAAAACGTGCGCGACGTCGCCTTCGTGCTCGGCACGGGGCTCCAAAGCATGACCGAGAAGGTAAACGGCACGCGGGTCTCCTACTTTTGGATCGGCGATAAGGATCCCGCCCGCACCTTTGCCGCGGCAAAGGACAGCCTTGCCTATTATTCGGAGACTTTCGGCCCCTACGCCTATCCGCAGTATGCCGTTGTCGAGACCGATTTTCCCTACGGCGGCATGGAATTCCCCATGCTCTCCATGATCGCAAGCGATCTCAAAAGCAGCGATCTCCCCCTCGTTGTCGCCCACGAAACGGCGCACCAATGGTGGTATGCGATGGTGGGGAGCGACCAGTTCAACGAGGCGTGGCAGGATGAAGGGCTGGCCGAATATTCCGCGGCCCTCTTTCTGGACGCCTATCCCGATTACGGCATGAGTTATGCCGATATGGTAACGGCCTCCGAGCAATCCTACCGTTCCTTTTATTCCGTGCGCGCGCAGGTGAGCGGGAGCGCCGATACCCGCATGTCCAAACCGCTCACCGAGTACACGGGGGAGTACGAATACCGCAACCTCGCCTACGACAAGGGG
>CANQAZ010000026.1 GCA_947589555.1 uncultured Clostridia bacterium
GGAACGCTCCGCCCGTCGGCGACGGCTCCTTCGGGGGTATCCTTGATGCGCACGCCCTTTTGTTCGAGCAGTTTCAAAAATTTGATGTCGCCCTGCACGGAATCGAGGTGTACGCCCGCAACGCGCATGCGCGCGCCGCAGAGGAGGGAGAGGGCGTAAAAGTAGCACGCGCCCGAAACGTCGGGCTCTACGGTGAATTCCGCGGGGGGCTCTCCGGCGGGGGAAACTTCGATCTCACGATCGTTCCGCGCGTAGGGAATATGGAAAGCGGAGAGAAGGGAGAGGGTGAGGGCGAGGTAACTCCCGTACGTCCGGGGACCCGTCAATTTTAACTTAAAAGGGCTCTCCGAGGTCCCGGCCGCGAGCAAAATCCCGCTCGCATATTGCGTGCTCACGGCGGTATCGACGGTCATTTTGCGGCTCAAAAGGCCGTTTGAGGTTATTTTGAAGGGAAAACAGCCCTCTTCGCCCAAAAATTCCACGGAAACGCCCGCGCGTTGCAATTCGCCGAGGAACTGCATGGGGCGACGCGACATCTGCTCGGAAGCGGTCAACGTATAGGTTCCGCCGCAAAAGGCGAGGGCGGCCGTCAAAAAGCGCGCCACGGTGCCCGCGCTCCCCACGTTGAGCGCCGCCTCGCGGACGGGAAAGCGCCCGCCGCAACCCTGCACGGCAATGCCTTCGGCGTCGGTTTCCGTTCGGACGCCGAGGTTTTCAAGGCACGCGAGCATGGCTTCGGTATCCTCCCCGTAGCCGCCGCAACGGATGCGCACCTGCCCTTTGGAGAGGGCGGCAAGCAGAAGGGCGCGGTTCAAAATGCTTTTGGAGGCGGGCACTGCGACTTCAAGGTCGGCGCGCGGCGCGAGTTGTTTTACAAAGTAGGGTCGCATATCAAAAAGTATAGACGGAATGTTGTGGTTTGTCAAGAAAATGAACGCGGCCGCCCGAAATCCGCAAATTGTCTTGCTTTTTTTCCTCTTTTATGGTATAATGGCCGCAATGAAAGTGATTGTAGAACGGAGCAAAAGGCGTACGTTGTCGCTCACCGTGTCTGCGGGGGGCGACGTCGTCGTCCGCGCGCCGCTCTCTTCTTCCGATGAAACGATCCGCTCCTTTGTCGCGCGGCACAAGCGCTGGATCGAAAATCGTCTCGCGAGGCAAAAGGCCTTTTCCCTTGCCGACGGGGCGGAGATCGGGCTGTTCGGCAAAACGTTCGTCATCGCGGAAGGCCGCGCGCGGATCTCGGGCGATACGCTGTTTTTGCCCGCCGAGGGGAGAGAGGGGGCGCTTGCCTCCCTATTGAAACGCCTTTCCGCCCGCGAAATGAAGCAACTGACGGCGGAACTTTCCTCCCGTTTCGGGTTTACTTATTCCTCCGTCCGCATCAGTTCGGCGCGCACGCGCTGGGGCTCCTGCAACGCAAAGGGGAGCATTTCCTATTCTTTCCGTATTGCTTTTCTTCCTTACGACCTTGCCTATTATGTCGCCGTTCATGAACTCTGCCACACCCGCGTGCTCAATCACAGCGTGGCGTTTTGGAAAGAGGTGGCCGCATGTTTACCGGATTATGCCGCACGCAGAAAGCGCCTCCGTGGCTACGAATGGTGCATGCAAGCGCTTTAATTTTGTTTTTTGGCCTTTTGTTAGGTACTATGTCTGACATAATTACCAATAAATCGTGTTAAACCGCAAAATTTTCGGTGCGGATTTCAATTATAATTTTATTAAGGTTTCTTTTTTCGGGTTCCAATTCAAGTTTCAAGCATTTTTCGGTTTATCATGAAGTCAGTCGGTTGCGCGGTACGCATCGTCACCCGTAGCGAGGGGGACGAGCGCACTTTTATGAGCGCGGGCACACTGGAATACGGTGTTGGCGTCTTTACCGTGCGCTATACGGAGGAAGGAGACGAGGTCACCCTTGACTACGGGGAGCGCACCCTGCAAATGGACCGCCGCGGCGGGGGCGGCAACCTTTCCGCACGGTTTTGCCGCGGCGAGCGGACGCAATTCCTTCTCTTTTTCGGCTCTTATCGGGGCGTTCTTTCCGTTTTTACAAAAACTTTACAACTTTCCATGTTCCCGGGCAAAATTTTTTGCACCCTTTCCTATGTGCTCGGCGGCGATCCCGATGTTCCCGCCGGCGCTCTTCCCGCAAATCGCGCTTCCGCTGAGGAAGGCGGCAAAACTCCGTCCGCTTCGGGCTCCGTCGCGTTCGATTTGCAAATTTCCATCACCTTTCCGGAGGAAGAATGAAACTTGAATATTACGGTCACTCCTGTTTCCGCCTGACTTTTCCGTCGGGCACGCGCATCGTGACGGATCCCTACGGCCAAATCGGCTATTCTTTGCCCCCGATCGGGGCAGAGGTCGTCACGGTCAGCCACGGGCATTACGATCACTGCAACGTCGGGGCGGTCTCGGGCTCTCCCGCGGTGCTTTCCGCGCCCGTTTCGCGTGAGATCGGCGGCGTCCGCATCTCCGCGGTCTCCTCTTTTCACGATGAAGTGGGCGGGGCCAAGCGGGGCAAAAACCTCATTTTCCGTTTTCAGGCGGATGGGTTGGAAGTCTGCCACCTCGGCGATCTCGGCGAGCCCATCGATGCGCGCCTTACGGAGGCTTTGCGCTCGGCGGACGTCCTTCTGATCCCCGTCGGCGGGCATTATACGATAGACGGAGCCGAGGCAGGGCGGTATGTGGAGAGCCTCGCGCCGAAGATCGCCGTTCCCATGCACTACTACACGCCCGGTTTGCAGGTGGATATCAAGGGGGTTGAGCGCTTTTTGTCCCGATTCGGGGCCGAACAGGTCACAAAGTGCAAGGGGACGCTCGAATTGGACTCCGATTCGATCAAAAATTATCATCAAAAAATCATTGTTATGGAGCGTATCTGAATGAACCGCGAAACAACGGAATTCGAATTCCGCAAGTACCTCGAACTTCTGCCCATCGCAACTTTGCGCATCGTAGGCAGGCAGTGCGGCGTAGCGAAGGCTTCGGCGTACAACAAGGACATCCTCATCCGCGAGATCTTGGACGTCGTCACGGGCAAAAAGTTGCCTTCGCCGGGGACGCGGCGGGGGGCGCCCGTCAAACAGGCATTCCTCGATCCCGGCGTTGCCGACAAGATCGACGGCTTCAAATCGGCGCTCGGCCGGCCCGCCGAGGAGCCAGATCCTCCCAAATTCGGCGTCGCTTCGCCCGAGCAACCGTTCACTCACTCGCGGTATGAAGGCATTTTGGAGATCACGGCGGGTGGCTACGGTTTTTTGCGCGCGAAAAATTGCCAACCTTCAAGAAACGGCGTGGATGTGTTCGTTCCCGCGCCGGTCATCACCAAACACCGCCTTCGCGTGGGCGATCGGGTCGTATGCACGGCCGACTCCCGGACGGGAAACGGGGCGCCCGCGATCAGCGAAGTCCTCACCGTCAACGATGCGTTCATCGGCGAATACGAACACCGTCCTTCCTTCGATTCGCTCACGGCGGAGTATCCGAAGGAGAAGATCTTGCTTTCGGAGGGGAACGGAGACCTGGCTCTCCGAATCCTCGATCTCTTCGTCCCGCTCGGCAAGGGGCAACGCGCGCTCATCATCGCTCCGCCTAAGGCGGGCAAGACGACCCTTTTGAAGAGTATCGCCCGCGCCGTTGCCCAAAATTATCCGAAGATGGCGCAGATCATTCTCCTCGTCGGCGAGCGGCCGGAGGAGGTCACCGATATCCGCGAAACCATTCCCACGGCGATGGTGCTGTATTCCACCTTTGATGAGATCGCCAATCATCACGTCCGTGTGGCCGAACTCGCGCTGGAACATGCCAAGCGGCTCGTGGAGCAGGGGAGGGACGTGCTCATCTTGCTCGATTCGATCACCAAACTCACGCGCGCCTATAACAGTCTTACGGAGAATACGGGCAAAACGCTTACGGGCGGGCTCGATGCGGGTGCGCTGTCGGGGCCGAAACACTTTTTCGGGGCGGCGCGCAAAGCGATAGGCGCGGGGAGCATCACCATACTTGCAACGGCCCTCGTGGATACGGGCAGCCGCATGGACGACGTGATCTACGAGGAATTCAAGGGTACGGGCAATTCCGACATCTTTCTTTCGCGCGATCTCGCCGAGCGCCGCATCTACCCCGCGATCGATATTCGCCGTTCGGGCACCCGCAAAGAGGAACTGTTGCAGACGAAAGACGAACTCGCGGCGATCTTTAAGTTGCGGGAGCGCGGCATTGCGGATAACACCGCGGGCATTATCGATATGTTGAAGCGCACCAAAAGCAACGAAGAATTTGTGGCGCGGCTTCCCGAATGGTTGAGATTTTATAAAAACGTTTGAAAAAAGCACAGACAAAGGAAGGAAGAGAATATGATCGTAGGCATCGATCTGGGCGGAATGTCGGCAAAGGCGGCGTGCCTTCACGGCGGCGCGCTTTCGGGCAAATCGCGCATGAAAACGGACGCCGCGGCGTCCCCCGAAGCGACCGCGCACATCCTCGCGGAACTTGCGCGGGAGGCCGTGCGCGCCGCGGGATATGATTTTTCCGAAGCGGAAGGCATCGGCATCGGGTCGCCCGGCGTCATCGACAGCGAGAGGGGCGTCGTCGTGAATTGGTCCAATTTCGGTTGGAGCAACGTGCCGCTCGCCCAACTCGTCTCGCGCGAGACGGGCAAGCAGGTATTCGTCTCCAACGACGCCAACGTCGCGGCGCTCGGCGAGGCCGAATTCGGCGCCGGGAAAAACTACCGCAACAGCATCATGCTCACCATCGGCACGGGGATCGGAGGCGGCATCATTTTGGACGGCAAACTGTTCGAGGGCGGCAAGAGCGCAGGCGCAGAACTCGGGCACACCGTCATCGTGCAGGGCGGCGAACTTTGCACCTGCGGCAGGAGAGGATGCTTTGAGCGTTACGCCTCCGCGAGCGCCCTCGTACGCTATACGCGCGAAGAAATGGCGGAAAACAAAAAATCCCTCCTATGGCGCTTTGCAAAAACGCCCGATGCGGCCGACGGTTCCACCGTATTCCGCGCCATGAAGGAGGGGGACGGAGGGGCCCGCCGCGCGTTCGAGCGTTTTATCGCCGCACTCGGAGAGGGGATCGCCAACTTCGCGAACATCTTCCGTCCGCAGGCCGTCATCCTCGGGGGCGGCGTATCGGCGGAGGGCGAAACTTTGCTTGCGCCCCTCCGCGCCTATGTTTTGCCGCGGCTGTATGTTTCGGCGGACTACGCGCCCATCGACCTCGTTGCGGCGGCGCTCGGCAACGACGCCGGGCTCTTCGGAGCGGCCAAGTATGCGGCGGACCGCCTGTCATGATTCCGTAAAAAACGAGAGGGCCCGCAGAGGAGCCCACCCATAAAAAATCCCCCTTCGGAGACGTTCCGGAGGGGGAAATCTTTTTGTTCGTTACTTTTTCTTGAAGGGCCGTACTTGCAGGTAGTACACAACGCCGAATACGACGACGGCGAGGAAGAAGACGACGGGGAAGATGATGAAGGTCGCAAGGTAGGAGAGAGAGGAGAAGTCCCCGTTGACCGCGAGCGCCACGATGAGGGTCACGATGACGAGCAAGGCGTAGATGACAGCGGTGTTCACAAGGACGAGCCGCGATCTTCGCAGGGCGCGTTCGCCGTAGTGGTTGGCGTAGGCGAGCCCTGTCACGAGAAGGAGGCAAACGCCCACGGCCCAGATGAAGTAGGGGTAGAAGAGGGGAAGGGCGAGGGTCTTTTGCACGCCGAGCGCGACGCTCCCGAGGGCAACGCAGTAGAAGAACACGACGACCGCGCTCAAAAACAGCGCCTTTCCCTTGTGGACGATATTTTCCGATTCGTTTTGCTTTTTGAGGTGCTTTCCGCCCGTCGTCGTAATGCGGATGCCGTCCTGCACGGCGCGGGCTTCGAGATCGCGGAAGTCGATGCCGTCAAGGGACTGCACGCGAGGCTCGTCGGGCGTTTCTTCGGAAACGGCGGCCTCCGTCTGTGCGCTGTTGTACAGTCTGCGGACGACTGTGCGGTAGTCCTCCTCGTAAGAGGCGGGAGGGGAGGCCGCGGGGGGCTCTTCATAAGCGGCGGGCGCCGCATTGTAATAGGAATATTCGTTCTGGCCCTGCGGCGCTTCGGGCGGGGCGTTCACGAGGTTGATATAATTCTGGTGGATGATCTGCTGTTCGCGCTGGCGGAAGATGGCTTCCTGCTCTTCGCGGATGCGCTTTTCCTGTTCTGCGAGTTCCCTGCGGTGGCGCTGTTCCTCTTCGGCGAGGCGGGCCTCCTTTTCCGCAAGGAGGAAGTCATAGCGCTGGCGTTCCTCGGCGAGGGAGCGTTCCTTGTCGGCGATGGCCGTTTCGCGTTCCGCGCGGGCCGTTGCAAGTTCTTCCCGCTCGGCGGCGCGTTCTTCCTCGTGCCGTTTGTATTCCTCTTCCACGAGTTGTTCGCGCTCCGTAATGGCGGCCTCGTGGGCTTCGCGTTCGTTTTTGAGGAGTTCGGCCTGCTGTTCGCGCTCCGCCTGCAACTCTTGTTCGCGGTTGTGCATCTCCTCTTCGAAGCGGGCGCGCTCCTGTTCGAGCGCCGCTTTCGCCTCGTCGAGTTCGGCCGATTTTTTCGCATAATCCTCTTCGAGGCGGGTGCGTTCTGCCTCGCCGAAGGCGGTTTCAAAATCCACTTCGTCCCCCTCGCCGTCCTCGCGGTTGGGCACGCGGGAGGTGGTATCGCGCAAAACGCGCATGTTCACGTTGGAAGGGGCGGGGTTGCTGAAATCGAAATCGCGGTCGGAGATGAGGCTGTCGATGATGGTGCGGGAGTATTCCCATTCCGATTGGTTTTGTTCGGAAACGGTCTTTCCCTCGTCGGTGAGGGAGAAATATTTTCTTCTTCCGCCGCCTACCGAGCCGCCCCAGTAGGAGGTGATGTAGCCGTCCTTTTCCAACCGTTTGAGCGCGCTGTACAGGGTGGGCTGTTTGAGCGAATATTGTCCGTGGCTCTTGGCTTCGATTTCGGCGATGATCTCGTAGCCGTATTTATCGCCGTCATAGAGGGAGCGGAGAATGATGGTATTGATATGCCCGCGGATGAGGTCGGAACTGATGGCTTTTTCCGCTTTGTCGCCCTCCGCGCCTTCCTCGGCCTCGGATGCGCCGCCGTCCTCGGATGAAGGGTCGCTTACTTCCGGGGAGAGAGCGTCGTTTTCATCGCGGGCATCCGCTTCCGCGGGCGCCTCGCCGCTCTCTTCGGGTTCAAACGCCTCGAAATTTTCGTCCATTTTGGCATTTCCTCCTTTGTTGGCTCTATTATAGAATATCTGGCGGAATTTGTCAAGAATCAAAGTATTATGTCAGACATAAATTTGCGATTTTTTCATAATTTTTTTGTTTTTCGCATAGAGAAAGGGAAATGGGAGTCGTTGGAAGCGCCTTTCTCATCGTGGGAAGCACGATCGGCGCAGGGTTTATCACGGGGGCGGAACTCGTGCGCTTTTTTGCGCGCGAGGGTTTTCTGCCCGCCTATCTCGCCTCCTGCGTTCTCTTTTTCGGGATCTGCGCCCTCTACCTGACGCTCGGCAAAAAGTACGGCGGTTACGACGGCGTCCTCGCCGCGCTCTTCGGCAAATTTTCGTCCGCCGTGCGGCTCTGCGCCCTGCTCTGCATTTTCGTGCCGTGCGGAGGCATGCTTGCGGGGCTCGACAGCCTCTTTCCCGCGGCAAAACCGCTCATCTCCTGCCTCTCGCTCGCGGCGGCGTGGGGGCTCGTCCACCGCGGGATGAAGGGGGTCTATGTTTTGAACCTCGTGCTCGTGCCTCTCCTTATTTTGTTCGTTTTTTGCGGCGCGCGGGGCGGACTTGTCCTTTCTTGGAGCCTTCCGCGCGGTTTTTCGGGCTTTTTGGGACTGTTTTATGCGGGGATGAACTCCTTTCTCGTCGCTCCCGTCCTCATGGACCTCGGCAAGAGCGCAATTTATCCGAAGAGTTCCGCCCTGTGCGCTTCTCTCCTCGTTGCGGTATGCGGGCTCTGTATTTTAGGGCGGGTCTACGGCGCGGGGAGCGACGCGGCGGAGGCGGAAATGCCCTATCTTGCCGTGATGGGGAACAGCCGCCTGTTTTTTGTCGCGGTGGGCGGGGCGGTTTTCACTTCTCTCGTCTCTTCGCTCTATCCTCTCCTCGGCGCCTGCGGCAAGATCGGCGAAAAAAGCGAAAAAAGCGGAAAAAAGAGATACGCCGCAGAGGGAGGCGTGCTCCTTGCGGCGTTCCTCTTTTCCCGGCTGGGACTTTCGGGTATTGTTTCGCTCTTCTATCCCGTCGTCGGCGGCGTCGGGCTACTGTTTTCAGTTCTCTGCGTTTTTCACGAGTATTTTTTCGAGAAGCACCACAAGGAAGTACATCCCGGCGGCGAGCAAACACAAGATCAGCGTCGCGCTCATCACAAGGTCGAGCTTAAACACCTGCCCGCCGTACACGATGAGGTACCCGAGCCCCGCTTTGGAGACGATATACTCGCCCATGATGGAGCCGATCCACGACATGCCGACCGCCACTTTGAGCATGGCGATGAAGGAGGCAAGGGAGGAGGGGATCACGAGTTTATATAAGATCTGCCATTTGGAGGCGCCCATCGAGCGCAAGAGTAAAATTTTGTTTTTGTCGGTCGCGATGAAGGCGGAAAGCATGTGCAAGGTCGCCACAATGACGCCGACGAGCACGGTCATAAAGATAATGGCCTCGCTTCCCGTGCCGAACCAGATGATGATGACGGGCCCGAGCGCAATTTTCGGCAAAGCGTTCAGCACCACGATGTAGGGTTCGAGCACCTTGCGCAGGGTCTCGCTCCACCAAAGGGCGAGCGCCACGATGCACCCCACGGCGACGGCGATGACAAACCCGACGACCGTTTCGAGCAAAGTCACGCCGATGTGGTAAAAGAGGGTGCCGTCCTCATAGAGGGAGGCGATGGTTTTCGCGATGCGGGAGGGCGAACTCATAAAAAATGGGTCGATCCAGCCGAAAACGGTGGTCACGAGTTCCCACGCGGCCAAGATAAAGGCCAACAGGGCGAGCCGCAGGCTCCACACGACGATCTGGTGATTTCTCCGCTTTTTGAGGTAGAGCAGATGCTCCTGCGTGTAAAGGGGTTTTTCTTCGGTATGTTTCATTGGTTCAACTCCTTCCACAGTGTTTCGAACCAGCCCGAAAACTGCGGCATTTCCCTACGTTTCAAGGGTTTTACGGCGTCTCCGAAGTCCATTTCGTGGGTATAAGCGACGCGCGCGGGGCGTTTTGTGAGCACCAGCACGCGGTCGGCGAGGGAAACGGCCTCGGAGATGTCGTGGGTGATGAGCAGGGCCGTTTTTCCTTCGCTCCTTATGATGGCGGCCACGTCGTCGCACACATTGAGGCGGGTCTGGTAGTCGAGCGCGGAAAAGGGCTCGTCGAGGAGGAGGATATCGGGGTCTGTGGCGAGGGTCCGTATGAGGGCGGCGCGTTGGCGCATGCCGCCCGAAAGTTCGGCGGGGTAACTCTGCAAAAAGTCGCCGAGGCCGTACTTTTGGGCAAGCGCGCGGGCGCGTTCGCGGTTTTCGGGCGTGTTCTGTTTCTTGATTTCGAGGGGCAGAAAGATGTTTTTTTCGATCGTCCTCCACGGGAACAATTCATCCTTCTGCAACATGTATCCGCAGGTCCCGAGCGTCTCCACCTCGCCCGCCGAGGGCTTCAAGAGGCCGGCGGCGAGGGAGAGCAGGGTGGTTTTTCCGCAGCCGGAGGGGCCGATGATGGCAACAAATTCCCCTTCGCCGACGGAGAGGGACAAATTTTCGGCGGCGAGGGTCTCCCCGTGGCGGGTGTGGTAGATGAGGCTCACGTGGGAGAATCGCAGGATCTCTTTTTTCATTTGCGCTCCTTTTGTACTTCGCGGGGCGGCGCGCGCCGGGTCAGCCGAGCGACGCGAGCGCCTTTTGGGCGTAACCGTTATCCACGATATCGGTAAATTTCACGCGCGCCGAGAGTTCGCCCGCGCTTTCGATGATATCTTGCAGGCGTTCGAAGGCGGTTTCGGACATCGCCATATCGCTGTCCCACGCGTCGATGCGGCGGTAACTCTCCACGCTCGTCATGATGGACTGATAGGAGGTGGAGGGGAATTGCTTGAAGAGATTTTCGGCAACGAGGCCGGCCTCTTGGGTCCGGGTGAACTCGATGGCCCGCAACATGGCCCGCAAAAAGCCGTTCACGACCTCCTTGTGCCCATCCAGCCACGATTGTTTGGCGATGTAGCAGGTATAGGGGACTTCCCCGCCCGCTTCGCCCACGGCGGCCACGATGTAGCAGTTGCCCGCGGCTTGGTTTTCGGAGGCGACAGGCTCAAACATGGTGCAATACTCCGCCGTCCCGGCGAGGAAGGCGGCCGTCATGTTGTTGAAGGAAACTTCGAAGTTGAAGTTGATATCGCCGTCGTTAAATCCGTGTTCGCGGAGGATGTATTCAAAGGTCATGCAGGGTACGCCGCCCTGACGGCCCGCGAGGATCTCCTTTCCTTTGAGGTCCTCCCAGCGGAAGGTCTCCCTTTCGTCGTTGCGGGAGACGAGGAAGGAGCCGTCCCGCTGGGTGAGTTGCCCGAACACGGTGGGAACGTCCTGCGCGTCGCCGAGTTTGACGTAGATGGCGGCTTCGGGGCCGCAAAATCCGATATCGGCGCTCCCGGAGAGCACGGCGGTCATCACGGCGTCCGCGCCGCCGCCGTTGGTGAGTTCGATCTTGATGCCTTCCTCCTCAAAATAGCCGAGGGAGTCGGCAAGGTACATGGGCGCATAGAAGACGGAGTGGGTCACTTCGTTGATGCGCAGGGTAACAAGCCCGCCGTCGTCCCCGCCGCCGCAGGCGGAGAGGGGGAGGAGGGCAAAGAGCACGGCGCCCGCAAGGGCGGATATTTTTTTCAAAGAGTGCTTCATGAGATATCTCCGTAAAAAATTAAGATAATATAGTTTATGCCCCGCGAGGATTTATTGACAACGGCGCAAAAAAGGAATATAATACAACTTGTATCCCATTCAGAGAGAAAGTTATGAAAGAGATGAACACAACCTACGACCCGAAGGCCTTCGAGGACAAGATCTACGAAAAATGGACGTCGGAAGGGAGTTTCCGCGCCGAAGTCGATCCCGCCAAACTGCCTTTCACGGTCATGATGCCTCCCCCCAACGTCACGGGCCGCCTCCACATGGGGCACGCGATGGACGAAACGATGCAGGACGTCATCGTGCGCTTCAAGCGGATGCAGGGCCATTCCGTGCTGTGGCTCCCCGGGGTGGACCATGCCTCCCTCGCCACCGAGCACAAACTCGTGGAAAAACTCCGCGAGGAGGGCACGACGAAGGAAGAACTCGGGCGGGAGGAATTTCTCCGCCGCGCTTGGGCGTGGAAGGAGGAATACGGCGGCAGTATCGTCGGCCAACTCAAAAAACTCGGCTCCTCCTGCGATTGGTCCCGTTTGGCGTTCACGATGGACGAAACCTGCTCCAAAGCGGTGCGGGAGGCCTTCTTCCGCCTCTATGAAAAGGGGCTCATCTACCGCGGGAGCCGCATCATCAACTGGTGTCCCGATTGTAAAACGGCGCTCTCGGACGAGGAGGTCTCCTATTCCGAGGATGCCGGCCACTTCTGGTACTTCAAATATCCCGTCAAGGGGACGGAGGAATTCATCACCGTCGCCACCACCCGTCCCGAGACGATGCTCGGCGATACGGCGATCGCGGTCAACCCGAAGGACGAACGCTACGCCCGCTTCGTGGGCAAAACGGTCATCCTGCCCATCGTGGGGCGGGAGATTCCCGTCGTCGCCGACGATTATGTGGATATCGCCTTCGGCACGGGCGCCGTCAAGATCACGCCCGCGCACGATCCCAACGATTTCGAGGTGGGCCTCCGCCACGACCTGCCCATGATCCGCGTCTTGGGGGACGACGGCAGGGTGAACGAAGCGGGGGGCAAGTTCTGCGGCCTCGGCCGCTACGAGGCGCGCAAGCAGATCGTCGCCGAAATGGAGGGGCTCGGCCTCCTTTCCAAGATCGAGCCGCACGCGCACAATGTGGGGCACTGCCACCGTTGCAACGCGGTATTGGAGCCCGTCGTCTCCAAGCAGTGGTTCGTCAGGATGAAGCCGCTCGCCGGCCCCGCCATCCACGCGGTCATGCAAAACAAGACCAAGTTCGTGCCCGACCGCTTCGCGAAAATTTACTTCAACTGGTTGGAGAACATCCGCGATTGGTGCATTTCCCGCCAACTTTGGTGGGGGCACCGCATCCCCGTGTGGTACTGCGCCGATTGCGGCGAGGTCATCTGCGCCCGCGAAACGCCCGCGAAGTGCCCCAAGTGCGGGAGCGAGGCCCTTCATCAGGACGAGGACTGCCTCGATACGTGGTTTTCGTCCGCGCTCTGGCCCTTCTCCACGCTTGGCTGGCCGGAGGCGACGGAGGACTTCAAATATTTCTACCCGACCGACGTCCTCGTCACGGGGTACGATATCATTCCCTTCTGGGTCATGCGCATGATGTTCTCGGGGCTCGAATACACTGGGAAAGTCCCGTTCCGCAACGTGCTCATCCACGGCCTCGTGCGGGACGAGCAGGGGCGGAAGATGTCCAAATCCCTCGGCAACGGCGTGGACCCTCTCGACGTCATCGAAAAGTACGGGGCCGATTCCCTCCGCCTCTCCCTCGTAACGGGGGTCGCGCCGGGCAACGATACCCGCTATTCCGACGGCAAGGTGGAGGCCGCCCGCAACTTCATCAATAAAATATGGAATGCTTCCCGCTTCGTGCTCATGAACGCGGAGGGGAAGATCCCCAAACTTTCGGAAGTGCAGTTGCAGCCCGCCGACCGCTGGATCATCTCTCGGTTGCAGACGACCATCCGCGAGGTCACGGTGTCCCTGCAAAAGTACGATCTCGGCATCGCGGCGGATAAACTCACCGATTTTGTGTGGAACGATCTCTGCGATTGGTACATCGAACTTTCCAAGCCCGCCCTCTACGGCGGCGACCCGGAACGGAAGAGGGGGACCCTCGCCGTCCTTCTCTTCGTGCTCGAAAGCGCCATCAAACTGTTGCATCCCTTCATTCCCTTCGTCACGGAGGAGATCTACGGCTATCTCCCGGGCGCCGAGGGGAGCATCGTCACGGCGGACTATCCCCGCTACAACACCAAACTCGCCTACAAAAAGGAGGCGAAGGCCTTCGAGGAGATCATCGACCTCATCAAGTCGGTGCGCGCCATGAAAGTGGAGGTGGGTTGTCCGCCCTCGAAAAAGGTGCCGCTCTACATTGTCACGGAGCAAAAGAGGCTGGTCGCGGCCAACCGCGCCTGCATCCAGAAACTCGCGGGGGTGAGCGAGGTCTATCTTGCGGAGAGCGGAGCCGAGGCGGGGGAGCGTCCCGTTTCGAAGGTATGCAGTGCGGGACAGATCTTCGTGCCCCTCGGGGAACTCGTCAACATCGAAGCCGAACGCGCCCGTCTCGAAAAGGAACTCGAACGGGTGATGGGGGAGATCGCCCGCGCCGACGGCAAACTGACCAACAAGAATTTCGTTGCAAAGGCGCCGCGCAAACTCGTGGAGGACGAAGCGGCAAAGAAGGAAAAATATCTCGACATGAAAAAGCGGATCGAACAGCAGTTGAAACTGCTGTAAGCAAGGCGGCTCCCTCAACGGAGGGAGCCGCTTTTCACAAACTGTCACAGGAAACGGCTTGAATTTTTACAATCTTGTTTATAATATAGTATAGTTTTCATACGCAAAGGAGTTTTTTATGAAAAAGAGCAAATTCTTTGCGGGCGCAGTCGTAGCCGTCGCGCTTTCCCTGTCGCTCGCAGGATGCGGGGCGGGCGAGACGCGCACCTATGCGGTAACGCTCTCCGAGACGCAGACCTCGGTTCCGTATTCCTCCACGGTGGAAATGCTGGAAGAGATCCGTCCCACCGTGGTCGACGTCACCGCCTATCTCGAATCGGGAGCAAGCGCGGGGAGCGGCGTCATTATCGGCGGGAGCAAGGCGGAGGGGAGCGATACGTACGAACGCTACTTCATCGTCACCAACCACCACGTCATCGAGGACGCTGCGAGTTTTACGGTGGACGTTCTCACCATCGACGGCAGTACGGAATACACCACTACCTATCCCGCGCGCCTCATCGGCAGTTCGATGAAGCGCGATATCGCGGTGCTCTCCATTGCGCCGCCTGCGGGCGTCACGATGAAGATTGCAACGTTCATTGCGGATAGCGACACGGTCAAAGTGGGCACGGAGGTGTATGCCGTCGGCAATCCGCTCGGCATCTTGGGCGGCACGGTCACGCACGGCATCGTCTCGGCGACGAATCGCGCCGTCTCGCTCGATGAGATCGGGGCAATGACGCTCATGCAGACGGATACGGCCATCAACGGCGGCAATTCGGGCGGGGGACTGTTCGATAGCGAAGGCCGTCTCGTCGGCGTCATCAATTCGGGGTATGAAACGTACAACGGGCAGAGCGTGGAGGGGCTCAACTTCGCCATTCCCGCGGGCGACGCCAAGTTTGCGGCGGAGAGCCTCATCGCAACGTACAGGGAGACGGACGGCGCCGTCACGCAGTACGGCTACGTCGAAGGGGACGCCCGCCTCGATATCTCCTTCTCCACGGCGGCGCTCTACACCGACTCCGCGCTGTCCGCGCGCGGCACCTATCTTATTGCGGGCGCGTCGAGCGCGGAGAGCCCGCTCTATGCCGAATGGTCCAACTCCACTAAGGTCGTCACGGCCATCACGGTGAACGGGGAAAGGACGGATCTCTCTGCGGGCGGGAGCGGGGCGTACTCGCTCACGGCGACGGCGAACAGCGTCATCGAAGGCGTCAAAGCGGGGGATGAGATTACCTTCGAATACAGGAATGTGCTCGGGCGGAGCGGCGGATTTTTCGGCGCGTCGTACTACTATTTGGACGGCACATCGAGAAGGGTCACCGTCACGGCACAGCAGTACGTCTACGAGCCGTAAAAAAATTTTTTCATTTTTTCAAAAAACCTTGTCATGTACGCGGCGGGTGGCAAAATTTTCGTGTTACCATTACATTGAAGAGAGAGGAAAGGAGACGGACCGCGGCGGCCGTCACGGGAAAGCCCTTGTGCGCGGCGCGTTGCGGCGCAGGTTGCGCCGCAACGCGCCGCGCGCAAGGGCTTACGGAAAAATATTTTTATATGAACGTTGACATTCGGGGGAAAATTTGATATGATGAAAGTCGAAGAAAAAAGGGGAGGGAGAGCCAATGATCGATTTCATCGTGGAAGATGAAGGGTCTCTCGGCAAACTGGTTGCAAAAGTGAGAAAGGCGCAAGAAAAATTTGCGGCTTACACGCAAGAGCAGGTGGACGAAATTTTCTACCGCGCCGCGCTCGCCGCAAACAAAATGCGTCTCCCGCTCGCCAAACTCGCCGTGGAAGAAACGGGCATGGGCGTCGTCGAAGATAAGGTCATCAAAAACCATTATGCTTCGGAGTACATTTACAACGCCTACAAGCACACCAAAACCTGCGGGGTCATCGAGCGCGACGAAGGCTTCGGCTACACGCGCATCGCCGAGCCGGTCGGCCTCATCGCGGCCATCGTTCCCACGACCAATCCCACTTCCACCGCAATTTTCAAATGCCTCATCTCGTTAAAGACGCGCAACGGCCTCATCATCTCGCCCCACCCGCGGGCGAAACGATCGACGATCGCGGCGGCGAAAGTGGTTTTGGAGGCGGCCGTCGCGGCGGGCGCGCCCGAGGACATCATCGGCTGGATCGATAAGCCCACCGTTCCGCTTTCGGGCATGATCATGCGCGAGGCCGATCTCATCCTCGCCACCGGCGGCCCCGGCATGGTGCAGGCCGCCTATTCGAGCGGCAAGCCGGCCCTCGGCGTCGGCGCGGGCAACACGCCCGCCGTGGTGGATTCCTCGGCCGATATCAAACTCGCCGTTTCCTCCATTTTACATTCCAAAACCTTCGATAACGGCATGATCTGCGCCTCCGAGCAGTCCGTCATCGTCCTGAAAGAGGTCTACGAGGCCTTCAAGGAGGAGATGAAACTGCGCGGCGCCTACCTTCTTTCGCCCGAAGAAACGGAAAAAGTGCGCAAGACGATGTTCGTCAACGGCGCGCTCAATTCCCGCATCGTGGGGCAATCGGCCCCCCGCATCGCTTCGCTCTGCGGATTCGAAGTGCCCGCGGGCGTCAAAGTGCTCGTCGGCGAAGTGGAGAGCGTGGAGCCCTCCGAAGAATTTGCGCACGAAAAACTTTCGCCCGTGCTCGCGATGTACCGCGCCGAAAATTTTGAGGACGCCGTGAAAAAGGCCGACCGCCTCGTCCGCGACGGCGGCCTCGGCCACACTTCGTCCCTCTACGTCAACGTGGAGACGGGCGGCGACAAGATCGAACGCTTCCGCTCCGCCATGAAAACTTGCCGCGTCGTCATCAACACGCCTTCCTCGCACGGCGGCATCGGCGATCTGTACAATTTCAAATTCCCGCCTTCCATGACCCTCGGTTGCGGCTCGTGGGGAGGCAACTCCGTTTCGGAAAACGTCGGCGTCATGCACCTTATCAATATTAAAACGGTTGCGGAAAGGAAGGAAAATATGCTTTGGTTCAGAACACCCGAAAAAGTTTATTTCAAGCGCGGCTGCCTCGGCGTCGCCCTCAAAGAACTCGGCGAGGTCTACCGCAAAAAGAAGGCGTTCATCGTGACCGACCGCTTCCTCTTTGACAGCGGATTTACGAAAAAGATCACGGCGGTCTTGGATGAGCAGGGCATTTCCCACGCGACGTTTGCGGGCGTTACGCCCGATCCCACCCTCGCCTGCGCGGAGCAGGGCGTCAAAGAAGTGCGCGAATTCGCGCCCGACGTCATCATCGCCGTCGGCGGGGGCTCGCCGATGGACGCCGCGAAAATCATCTGGGTCCTCTACGAGCACCCCGAAGTGGACTTCGAGGACATGGCGATGCGCTTTTCGGACATCAGAAAACGCATTTACGCCTTCCCGCGGATGGGGGAAAAGGCGCTCTTCGTCGCCCTGCCCACGACGGCCGGCACGGGGAGCGAGGTGACGCCGTTCGCCGTGATCACCGACGAAAAGACGGGCACCAAATATCCCCTTGCCGATTACGAGTTGCTCCCCGACATCGCGATCGTGGACGCCGACCTCATGATGGATATTCCGAAGGGACTCACCGCCGCTTCCGGCATCGACGCGATGAGCCACGCCCTCGAATCGGCCGCCTCCGTGATGGCAACCGATTTTACGATGGGCATTTCGAAGGAGGCGTGCAAACTCATCTTCGAATATCTGCCCGCCGCTTACAGCGAGGGGAAACACAACGCCCTCGCCCGCGAAAAGATGGCGAACGCCGCCACGATGGCCGGGATGGCCTTTGCGAACGCCTTCCTCGGCGTGTGCCACTCGATGGCGCACAAACTCGGCTCCTACTTCCACATCGCCCACGGCGTGGCCAATTCCCTCATGCTCGAAGAGGTCATCCGCTTCAACAGCGCGGAGGCGCCCGCGAAGATGGGGACCTTCCCGCAGTACGCCTACCCGCAGTGCAAGGCGCGCTATGCCGACATTGCCCGCTACGTGGGTTGCAAGGGAAGGACGGACGACGCCCTTGTGGAAGCCCTCATCGCAAAGATCAAGGAATTGCAGAGGGCGATAGGGCTCCCCGCGACGATCGCCGAGGCCCTCGACGGGAAGTTCACCGAAGAGGAGTTCCTTGCAAAACTCGACCAGATGTCGGAGGACGCCTTCGACGACCAGTGCACGGGAGCCAATCCCCGCTATCCGCTGATCGCCGAGATCAAGCAAATGTACCTGAACGCCTACTACGGCAAAAAATGAGACGAAAGGGATGGGGCGGGAGAATATCCCGCCCCGATTTTTTGTTTTTGCGAGGTTTGCATGGTACTATGTGTGACATAATATAGGTAAAATACAGAAAAAAGGCCGCGTTTTCGCGGCCTTTTGTGATTTTTTGCGCTGAAAGCGGGGTTGAACGCCCAAACGGGCGCGGGGTGCTCAAACGGGCGTAAGAGCGTTCAAACGGGTGTAAAAGCGCCTGAACGGACGCGGGGACGCCTGAACGGGACGGGCGGTCAAGCGAGGGGGACGGCGTTTACCTTGATCTTGGTGACGACGCCCTCCATGAAGCGCACTTCGGCGTCGTAGACGCCCACGTTTTTGATGGGTTCGTTGATCGTGATGCGCTTTTTATCGACTTCGTAGCCCGCTTCGGCGAGCGCGGCGGCGATCTGGGCCGTCGTGACGGAGCCGAAGATCCTGCCGTTCTCGCCCACGCGGATGGCCACCGTGACCGTTGTGCCTTCCAACTTGGCCGCGCTCTCTTTGAGCGCCTTGACGGTTTCCGCCTTGTGGTAGGCGTCCGCCGTGCGCTTTTGCGCCACCTCGTTGATGCCGCCCGCCGTGGCGGCCTCCGCAAGTCCCTTTTTCAAGAGGAAGTTCTTCGCATATCCGTCGGAGACTTCGATGACGTCTCCCTTTTTGCCGCTGCCTTTGACGTCGGCCTTCAAAATGACTTTCATAATTTCTCCTTTTTCTTTTATTTTACAGGCAGAAAGGGGGTTTGTCAACCTTCTTGCGATAATTTTCCCAAACCGCGCGCATACTGAAAGCAAGGAGGACGGCATGGAACACGAAATCAATCAAGGCGTATCCTGCGGCGTGACCGAATGCAAATTCAACCGCGACGGCATGATGTGCGAACTCGACAAGATCCACGTGGGCAACACCTGCGACTGCGAGCACTGCACCTGCTGTGACAGTTTCCGCAAGCGCGTCTGAACGGGGAAAAAGGGGAGAATTTCTCCCTTTTTTCTTTTGCGCGGGCATAAAACGGGGCGGGCAGGGCACACTGAAAACAGCGGGGTTCCGCTTCATCATAAAGGATCCGAAGCACAAAAATGTGCCCCGGATCCGCGGAGAGGGCGCAGGTTTGCGCCCTCTCTTGCGCGTTTCGGCATGGGTTGCGGCATGCAAAAGGGGGCGGCCGCATACAATACGACATGAAAAAATTTCGCGATCCGCGGCAGGGCGCGGCGAAAACGGCCCGCATTTTGGGGCGCGCCCTTCCCTTTTTGCTCGTGGGCGCCGTGTTCGCCGCCCTCCTCTTCTTCCCGCGGGAGGAAGGGGCGGAGGGGAGCGCGCGCTCCGTCGTGAGCGTGTGGAACGTGGACACCTTCGAGGGGGGAAAGGGCTCCCGCACCGCCTTCCTCGCCCAAGCCGCCCGCCGCGCCGAACGGGAGCAGGGAGAGGTGTATTACTACGTGACTTCGTACAGCGCGGAGGG
>CANQAZ010000027.1 GCA_947589555.1 uncultured Clostridia bacterium
ACGGCGAACGCGCGGGGCTACACGGCGTGGGATCCCACTTCGCCCGCCTTCGTCAAGGAGGGCACTCTGTACATCCCCACGGTGTTCGTCTCCTACACGGGGGAGACGCTCGATAAAAAGGCTCCGCTTTTGAAGTCCATGACGGCGCTCGATACGCAGGCCAAGCGGCTTTTGAAACTCTTCGGCATCGAGTGCAGAAAGGTCTCCACCACGGTGGGGCCCGAGCAGGAATATTTCCTCGTCGACGAGGACGTGTTCGACAGGCGGAAGGACCTCATTCTGACGGGCAGAACGCTCTTCGGCGCGCCCGTTCCCCGCGGGCAGGAACTCGAAGACCACTACTTCGGCACCCTCAAAACGCGCATCTCGGAGTACATGCGCGATTTGGATGAAACGCTGTGGAGTTATGGCATTTTCGCCAAGACCAAGCACAACGAAGTCGCCCCCGCCCAGCACGAACTCGCGCCCGTCTTTACGACGACCAACGTCGCGGTGGATGACAACCAACTCACGATGGAACTCATGAAAAAGGTGGCCAAAAAGCACCATCTCGTCTGCCTTCTCCATGAAAAGCCCTTCGAAGGGGTCAACGGCTCGGGCAAGCATAACAATTGGTCTCTTTCGACGGATACGGGGCTCAACTTGCTCGATCCGGGCGAATCTCCCGAGGAAAATCCCCGCTTCATGCTCATTTTGGCCTGCGTCATCGCGGCGGTGGACCGCTATCAGGGCGTGTTGCGCGCATCGGTGGCGTCGGCGGGCAACGATCACCGTTTGGGCGCCAATGAAGCGCCTCCCGCCATCGTTTCGGTGTACCTCGGCGACCAACTCGGCGCCCTTGTAGATAGCATCGTTTTGGGTCGGGAATATGTGCCGAAAAAGGCGGTGCCGGGCTCCATCGGCGTGCCCGAAAGCCCCATTTTCCCCATCGATACGACGGATAGGAACCGCACCTCTCCCTTCGCCTTCACGGGCAATAAATTCGAATTCCGCATGCTGGGCTCGCAGGCGTCTGTCGCCGACCCCAACATCGTGCTCAACACCATCGCGGCGCAACTCTTCTCCGAGGCGGTGGAAGCGCTCTCGGGCGCCAAAGATTTTGAAAAGGCGTGCAAGGCGTACACCGTAAAATTACTCAAAGCGCACTACCGCATCATCTTCAATTACAATGGGTACGGCCCCGAGTGGGAGGCCGAAGCGGAGCGCCGCGGGCTCCTCAACCAAAAGACGACGGCGGACGCCGTGACCGAACTCTTCAAGCGGGAGAACATCGATCTCTTCGTCAAGCAGGGGGTGTACACCGAAAAGGAGGTCCTCGCCCGCGCCAACATCCAACTCGAAAATTACACCAAGACCATCAACATCGAAGCGCGTACGATGGTGGAAATGGCCAAACAGGACATCTACCCCGCCGTCAACGGGTACATCGGGGAGATCTGCTCGGTCATTGCGGCCAAGCGCGCCGTGAGCGAGGCCTTCCCCTGCAAGGCGGACGTCGATCTGGCAGGCAAACTGTCCGAACTCAACGAGGCGATGGCGGAGGCGGTGGCGCGGCTCGAAAGCGACCTTGCCTCGCTCCCCGAGGGCGAACTTGCGGCGGCGCAGAAGATGGCCCACGCGGTGGTGCCCGATATGGAGCGGGTGCGCTCCTATGCGGACGAAATGGAAAAACTCACTTCGTCGGACTATTGGCCCTATCCCACCTATACCGAACTCATGTACAGCGTCAGATAAAGGGACGCCCCGCACCGCGGGGCGTTTTCATTGCTTGACAAACCGCGGCGGCGGGGGATATAATACGGAAAAGGAGAATGCGATGAAAGTCAACGTCAAAAAATTGGTCGCGGGCGCGAAGTTGCCCGTTTACGGCTCGCCTTTTGCGGCGGGCGCCGATCTGTATGCCGTCGCGGCGGAGGAGATCCCCGCGGGGGAGACCCGCCTCGTGCACACGGGCGTCGCGGTGGAACTTCCCGCGGGCACGGTGGGGCTCGTGTATGCGCGGAGCGGGCTTGCAAGCAAGCGGGACCTCGCCCCCGCCAACAAAGTGGGGGTCATCGACTGCGACTACCGCGGCGAGATCATCGTCGCCCTCCACAACCACGGCAAGGAGGGGCGGCGCGTGGCGGCGGGCGACCGCATCGCCCAACTCGTCGTCGCGCCCTACTATGTGTGCGAATTCGAGGAGGCGGATGAACTTATGCCCACTGAGCGTGGAACGGGCGGCTTCGGCTCGACGGGAAAACGATAATGCGAATGCGGAAAAAGCGGCATTTGGAGCCGCGCATGGAACAGTGCGCCGCCATTTTGCTGGCGCGCGGCAAGCCCTGCAAAAACCTCAAAGAGGCGGCGGAAAATTACCGCTTTCTTCTCGATTACGGGCAAATTTTCGGCAACGACAACCCCGTCGAACTCGAAGTGGGGTGCGGAAACGGCGGTTTCGTCCTCGAAAAGGCGGGGCGCGAGCCGCAGACCAACTTCCTCGCCGTCGAACTTTGCACCAACGTCATTCTGACGGCGATGGAGCGCGTCATGGCGGCAAACCTGCCCAACGTGCGCTTTCTCAACATCCCTGCCGAAATTTTGGCGTGCTACATTCCCGAGCACAGCGTCCGTAAAATCTACCTCAATTTTTCCACGCCCTTGCCCGAAAAGAGCCGCGAAAAACAGCGCCTCACCTCTCCCCGCTTTCTCGAAATCTACAAAACGCTGTTAAAAAACGGGGGTGTCATCGAGCAAAAGACGGATAGCGCCGAATTTTTCGATTACTCCCTTTCCCAATACCGCGCGGCGGGCTTTGCGGTGGGGGAGATCACCCGCGATCTGCACAACAGCGAATATGCGCAGGCGAACATCGTCACCGAATACGAGGCCAACTTCACTTCGCAGGGCAAGCCGATCTGCCGTTGCATCGCCGTCTTGGAGCAACCATGAATTTTTCTTCCTTCATTCCCACAAAGATCATCGCGGGCAGGGGGTGCGTCCGGGCCCGCGGCGCGGAGATGAAGCCCCTCGGCACGAAGGCCCTCATCGTCACGGGCAAGTCGTCAAGGGGCAACGGCTCCCTTGCCGACGTCTGTGCCGCGCTCACGCAAAACTCACAGCGTTTTGCCGTTTTTGACGGCGTAACGCCCGATCCCACCCTCTTCTGCGTGCGGGAAGGGCTCGCGGCGTTAAAGGCTTCTGGGGCCGATTTTGTCATCGGGCTCGGGGGCGGCTCGCCGATGGACGCCGCCAAAGCCATCGCCGTTTTGGCGGTGGAGCCCCGCGCGGACGGCGAGATCTTTGCGGGGAATTACGGCGGCAACGCCCTCCCGATGGCGCACATTCCCACCACGGCGGGCACGGGGAGCGAGGTCACGCCCTACGCCATTCTCACCAACGATTTTGCCCGCACCAAAACGAGCATTTCTTCCCCCGCGCTCTTCCCCAAACTGGCTTTTTTGGACGGCGCATATTGCGATAATTTGCCACCCCATATCACCAAAAACACGGCAATGGACGCCTTTTCGCACGCCGCGGAGAGCATGCTCAAAAAGTCCTCCTCGCCCGCCTCGGAATGCTTCGCCCGCGAGAGTCTGCGCCTCCTGTACCCGCTCTTAAACTTGCTTGACGCCCTCACCGAAGAGGACCGCGACGCCCTCCTTTGGGCCTCCTGCCTCGCGGGCATGGCCATCGCCCACACGGGCACCACTTTCGTGCACGGCATGGGGTATTTTCTCACCTACGATCGCGCTACGCCCCACGGCCGCGCCAACGGCCTCCTGCTCGGCGAGACCCTCCGCCTCTGCGCGGAGAAAAACGTCCCTGCCGTGCGGGAAATTTGCGCTACCTGCGGGGCGACGGTCGATGAAATCGCCCAAACGCTGTCGGATTTGTGCGGAAAGCGCGAAAAAATCCCCCGTGCAACGCTCGCGGAATACGCCGCCCGCGCTATGCGGACCAAAAACATCAAGGCGTGCAAAATCGAGCCGACGGAGGCCGACATTTTGCGCATTTTCACAAAATCACTGTGCGAGGAAGAAGCATGAGAAGGGCGGATCGGGAAGTCACGGACTTTGGAGAAATTCTCGAAATTATCGCGCGGTGCGACGTGTTGCGCCTTGCCCTGAACGGCGAGGGGTATTCCTATCTTTTGCCCCTCAACTTCGGCGAAAAGGTGACGGACGGGCGGGTGGAATTTTATTTTCATGGCGCGCGCGAGGGGACGAAGTACGCGCTCATGGCGCGCGATCGCCGCGCGAGTTTTGAAATGGACTGCGCCCACCGCCTCGTCTCGGACGAGGAAAAGGGGCAGTGCACCATGGAGTACGAGAGCGTCATCGGGCAGGGGCACGTGGAGGAAGTTCCCGACGCGGAAAAGGAGGCGGGCTTGCGCATTTTGCTCGCCCACTACGGCAAGGAGAATTTTGCTTACAACCGCGCCGCGCTCCCCGCGACCCGCGTCTTTAAGTTGGTGGTGGAGCGCATGACGGCAAAGCGCCGCAAGTGCAAGACGGTGTAAGGGGAAAATATGGAAAAACAGCGTTGTAATTTCAGTTTGGGCGGGGCGCGCATCTCGGAAAAGGCGCTTTTATATCACGATACGCGGTGGTGCAAGCCCGAGCACCGCGAGGGGGAACTTTTCGCCATGCTCGTCTTGGAGGGCATGCAGGCGGGCGTCAGTTGGAACCTGATTTTGGAGAAGGAGGAAAATTTCCGCCGCGCGTTCGACGGTTTCGACCCCGCGATCGTCGCAAATTACGGCGAGGAGAAAATTGCCGCCCTCATGCAGGATGCGGGCATCATCCGCAACCGCAATAAAATAGCGGCGGCCATCGCCAACGCGCGCGCCTTTCTCAAAGTTCAGGCGGAGTTCGGCAGTTTCGACAAATTTATTTGGAGTTTTACGGAGGGCAAGACCGTCGACCATCATTTGGCGGATGTTGCGGACATGCCTGCGAAGGACGAACTCTCGGAGCGGGTGAGCGCGGAACTCAAAAAGCGCGGTTTCAAATTTGTGGGTCCGACCATTATTTATTCCTACCTGCAAGGCATCGGCGTCCTCAACGACCACTGGGAACTCTGCGATTTCCGGTAAAAAAGAATGTTGGAAGAAAAAGAAATGGATATCACGGGAATCAAAATTCAAAAGCAATTTTTCTATAAAAATTATCCAAATGATTTAGCGGTTGTCAAAATGTTGCGGACGATGGGAAAGCTTTCATTTCACAAATCAGCGACCTTTTTGTCGGAGAAAACGGAACAGGAAAACCGACCTTGATCGAGGCGCTTGCGGTAAATTTCGGATTTAATCCAGAGGTTGATACACGTCATTATAATTTCAGCACGAAGTAAGTGCATTCGGACCTATGTGATTATGGAAATGTTATGAAAGCGGATCGTGCATAAGGACAGATCTTTTTGCGGGCGGAAACGGATTATATATCGTAGATGAACCGAAAACCGCTCTTTCTCCTGAGGGGCTTATGAAACTCATCGTTTTTATGGCCGTTTGGTTGTCATGGACTTCCAAATCATTATATTGACTCATTCGCCAATCTTGATGACGTTTCCAAATGCCGAAATCTATGAGAGCGCTTTCGGGAAAAGTTTCGTCGACATTATAAGAAAACATTACACTATTCGCTGACGAAAAGATTTTTGGACGATCTCGGGACAATGCTTAAACATCTAATTTCGGACGAAAATTAAAACCATTTACCATCTCAGCACTTTGAAAGAAAATAGGTTTGCGTCTCTCGCGGGAGAATTTTGGATGGGTGGGCCTCTTTGAACTTAAAAACGCGAAATTTTACGAATCATGAGGAAAAATGTTGATTTTTCCTTGAAATCGTAAGCATTATTTGTTATAATATAACTACTTGCGCAGTGGTTGCTCAACAAGTATCTTTTCGAAAAGTAAGAAAAACATAATTGAATGAGGATTACTATGGAAACACAGTGGTTTAATACGATGTTGAATGCTAATCAAATCTTTATCCTCTGCGCGGAAGAGGACAAAGATTATGTGATCGCGCTTCAAAAAAATTTGAAAGCGCGGCAACTGACGGTGTGGTCAATGTTTCGGGATGACGGCAATTATTCCGTCGGAATGGGAGACGACCACTTACAGGTTGCAATTGGTGAACTGAAAAAAACGTGCGTTGTATTACTGCTTATCAGCGAACATTCTATCCGGAAAGGCTCGGATAAGAATTCTTTTATTTTTCAAGAAATTAACAATTTTTATAATCTTTGCTCTTCCTGCAGAATTTATCAAATGAAGTTGATTCCGATATGCATTGGGGAAGATTATTTTAATCGTCTCCCCGAGTCCTGGATGCCGTTCGGTCTCAACAGTTTCAAAATCAGCACTACGC
Source organism: uncultured Clostridia bacterium (assembly GCA_947589555.1). Taxonomy (GTDB): domain Bacteria; phylum Bacillota; class Clostridia; order Christensenellales; family Borkfalkiaceae; genus Gallimonas. The sequence continues at coordinate 6,360 of CANQAZ010000027.1, forward strand.
TAAGAAAAAAGGTGACGTCGGGCGCGTCGGAAATAGACGAAAACAAACTCAATCACGTGTGCAACGAGGTAAGCAATATTTATTTCGAGTGCATGAATGCGAACTATAAATATATTCTGGAAAACAAGTACAGTCTCGTTGTTTTAGGGAACAAATTGATGCAATCGGGCGATACCATTGTGAAAACGATCAGCGACGACATCCGCCAGACGGATGAAAATGACAGCGATTCGCTGAGCGCGATACACCTAATCACCAACGAAATAAGTGAGTACGATTGCAATGCTTACTCGCTCATGATTATATCTGCAAATTTACTTGGTACGCCTTATAATGGGTATTATAATCCTGCCCAAAGGGGAGTGAAATACTACTATTATTGTCCGCAAAAATATCTCGATGGGATCGAGGAAGATTATAAAAACAGGATTATTTCGTTTTTGAAACGTGATGAAGATGCGGTTACCTATGCGGACAACAGCATTCGGGCACACTATGTTGTAAGCAAAAATATCATATCCTATCTTTTCGGAACATTCCAGCGCAAAAGCGTAGATACTATTTTATTGGGCTTTTCGGTCCCGGATACGGAAAGAGAACGATTCACAGCCGTTTTGGAAGAATACGATGGTGATTTTTATGATTCCGATTCGGAGTGTATAGAACTCCCGATGTCGTTCTTGGAGTGGCTGTTCGGAAGGAATGTCAGGTTTAATGTCGAGATATTTGAATTCATCAATAAGATTGCGTTGTTTTTAAAGAATACCGAGACTCATAACATAGCGATGGTGAATGAGTTAATCGGTGTGGAAAAAATGTTAGACAGGATCTACAATTTTCACACCTACATGCACGGTAAAAACGATAAGATTACGCACAGCAAATTCAGTAGCATTGCCAAAAAGGTAATTGGCTTGAAAAACGACCAAAACAATACGCTCATCGAGCGATGGTGCATCGATCGCGAATCGTCGGATGAGTGGGAGAACCAGGATATGGATGAGATCATATCTGCGGCGATGAAAAATGTCACATTTATTCCCATCAAGGAATCGGATGATTTCGTCCTTTGCAATAGTTTCGCTGTCTACGACCACAGAGATAGAGTAACGGGAAAAAGAAGAAAAGAGTTGGTATGGTATTCGACGGCCCACAATTACGTGCAAACGGCCGAAAAAGTTTCTGCGAACGATGAACAGGAGATGCTCGTCATCCTCAACGAGAACACAACGGACCAGGATTGCAACATCGTAAGGGAAACTTTGAGATATCTGAAAGATATGGGTCTGATTGATACTTTTTACGAATTTTGATAGGAGATTGTTATGAAAATAAACTCGTCGCCCAAGAAAGATGGTTACGTTTTAATGGCGGATTTCGACCATACTGCCACGTTGGTTTTGTTCCCTTACAGGAGCGATGTGTGGAACGATATCGCCGAAGCGCAAAAAACGCACATTGCCCTCATAAAAAAGATGTCGCAGTATGAGCGCGTGTATGTCGGCGTCCGCAAAAACGAAAAATCCCTTTTGGCGAAACTTCACGGCAAAAACATTGTTGTGTTTGAGTTGGATCAGGATGATGCATGGATCAGGGATAGCGGCCCGCTGTCTGTCCAATGCGGCACGGCCGTCAGAATGGTGAAGAACGGATTTAACGCATGGGGCGGGCTGTATGACGATTGGAGCCACGACGTCAAGATTACCGATACGCTGTCGGAAATGTTCCACTGCGATTATTATGAAAATGATTTCATTCTGGAAGGCGGTAATATAACAACGGACGGTAAGGGTACCGCCATTCTTGTCGAAAACTGTGTTGTCAATCCCAACCGAAACTCCTGCTCCAAAGAAGAGATGGAGCAAGCGTTGAAAGACGGGCTCGGACTGGATCGCATCCTTTGGCTGAAAGATGGTTTCGTCAATGATGAGACGGGTGGCCACATCGATAATGTTTGCAGATTTTTGCCGAAAGGCGGCGTTGTGATCGCCTGGACCGATGATAAAGCCCATCCGATGTACGAGCGGTGCAGGGAGATCGAAGAGCAATTGAAAGAGCAAATGCCGACGCTTTCGGTCAACAAACTGATAACGCCGCCCTCCCAATTCCGTCGGCCGGAGGAAACGGTCGATGAGGCGGGCGCCATGAGGCGGTTGCCGGAAGAACTTCTTACTGCGTCCTATATCAATTATTATGAAATGGAACGGGCGGTATTTATCCCTCAATTCGGGGTGGCGGAAGATGCCGTCGCTAAAAGCCAATTCAAGCGACTGTTCCCCGGGAGAAAAATTATTCCTATGTACACAAGGGAATATATTTTAGCCGGCGGCGGGATCCATTGTCTTACGATGGGAGTAAATTTTAAGGAGGAAACGTTATGAGCGCAACGGTTAAGGAATGGTTGAAGAAGGAGCAGAAAGCGGGCGCGTATTACCTGTTTGAGGACAAGCAGGTGATTGGCGAAAAGTTTTTCAATGCGCTTTTGAAAAAACGGGGCAAGGGGTTTTACCTTGACGACGATTCCCGCAAAGAGGGCTTTATCGCAAGCGTCTACGGGATATATGAATTGCTTTCTATTGCAGACAACCTGTACGGGGAGAATGCGCAACAAAAGAAGGCGGTTCCCGTGAGCGATCAAATCGATCTTGCAAATGAAATCAAGGCGATCTATGAGCATATCGATAAGTACGGTTTCGACTTTGAGCCCGTTATCAGCAATTCGACAAACAAAAAATTTTTTCTTCTGACCGAAGAGGCCGGAAGCAGAAATGTGCGGCAAAAATACCCTTATTTCGGCACGATGACTTGGATCCTCTCCCTTTCGTCGTTGCTTTGGAAAAAGTATTTTGCCTATACGGAAACGGGCAAGATGCAGGAGATCGATAATAAACGGGAGATCATTTCCGATCCGGAGGCGGTCAAGATCATCCGCTCTCTTGAAGATATCATTCGGGATTCCATCCGCCATATCATCAGGCTCTTCGTAAGCACTTATATCGCTCCCGAGCGGATCGGAAAGAAACTCGATTTCCAAAGTTATGGCGACGATAACAGGGAACTGCAAGAACTCGCTGCGGAAGACGGCTTGAAATTGGGATGGGGCTACACGAAAAAAGTCAGAAACCCGTCTTTGTATTTCACGTTCTCCATTCTCGAAGCGTACAGCGATTTTGACTCGAATATTTTGATCGGCGGCGATAAGAAAGATTATTTCTTTGCTACCGATGAAGAATTGGAAAAAGGAATGGAGACCACGAAAAACGTGTCGGCCTATGCACGGAACGAACGCTTTTTCAACGGGCTTATCGATTATATCAATTCTGACGTCAAACGGGACGGCTCGGGAAAAATCGTCGTCGGGCCGGACGGAAAGCCGGAGAGGGAATTTTCCAAAGAGATCCGTTACGAGGAAGAATTCCGCAAGGCGGCGACGCAGTGCGCATATTACTTGTTTTATAAATTCAAAGATACGATCGCCGATTCGTTCTATAACGACGACGGATATGTCGTCACGAGACAGCAAGTCATGCTGTCGTCGAGTTCCCCTTGTGTATTTTATCCGCTGTATATCCTGTCCTCTTTCCTGAATGGCGAGGTCAACGGGACGATCAAGACCAAATTGATGTACACGCGGCAACGGCGGAACCGATACGTGTCCAATGGCGAAACAAACGAAAGGACCCTTGCCTTGATCGCGGAGGCTGATCGGCAGATCAACCTTTTGGAAGCGGAATACAGACAGTTCGAAAGTTGCTTTTCGGATGGTTTGAACAACGTCCAAAAAATCTATTCCTTTATGGAGAAGAACGATAAGTTGGACGTGATCGACCGCCACTATCTCACGTTTGACCAAGCCCATGCGGACGATCCCCAATTTTCGAGGATGCTGTCGAGGGAAAATATTTTGGCGATGCCACTTCTTCCTCTGCTTGTCAACGTCACCAACCTCTATGTGTTGTGGATCACCAAATTCCCGGATAAACAGATTTCCGCTTATATCATGGATATATTCGAGAATTACTGCAACCGTACGGAGAGCGGGGTACTTGAATGGGTGTTTGAACAGGGCAGTTACGATCTCCACGCCACCATTCGTTACATCGATGCCGTCAGCAATTTTTACAATTACTACGAGACCTATGAAAGGATTTATGCCGTCCGTTCGCGGGCGATTCAGGATGCCGCTGTGTCGGTGCGCGCGGAGTTGGAACCTCAATATCGCGAAATGTTGGAAAGGAACGCGATCGCGCACAATAAAGAAATAGAGGCCCTCAACAAAAAGATCGAGGGATTGAACAAGGAACTCGAAGATTCGGATAAGAAATACGATAGGGTATTTCGTGCCGAAAACGGCGCGTTGATGCGGCTTGCTGAAATTATGGACCGCTACGTCGATAACGCGCACGCGGGGCGGAATTCCCCCCACGAAGAAGCCATCGGCTCCCTGGTGGAAGCGTTTATGCGGGTCGTTGTATTAAAACTTTCGTCCGGCAAAGATTATTCCGACCAGTTTAAGAGTGAAATCGTGAGCGGCTTGCAATATGTGATCCGAGCACGTGAAATGCACAAGGAAGGGTCTTTGGAAGGTCTTTTCAAAAACATCGTGGACAAAGATCCCTACATTTTTACCGATATCGGTAAACTCAAAAGCGATCAGGATTAAAGGAGAGTCATTATGTTTAAGGTAACCTTTTTCTCGTACAAAGGGGGCTCCGGAAGGACGACCACGCTGTTCAATACCCTGCCCTTCCTCGCGGAAAAATTATCTGCGGATGAAGAACATCCCATCGTCATTTTCGATATGGATTACAGGAGCGCTGGTATCACGATCCTGCTCTCAGACGGCAAAACGTTCGATATCGAAAATGAAGATACGGGCACACTTTTGCCCGGGCAAAAGCACAGCCTGCAATATTTGCTCAACAATAATCCCAAATGCGGGCGCAGTTTGGAAGATTTCAAACAGGTATTCGCCGAAAGCGTCGGAAACCGCGTGGGTTACGCTCAAAACGATGCAGTTCTTCTCGTCGGCGCCAACATGAGATATGTCATGGAGGGCGAAAGAGAAAAATCGGTCATTTCCGGCTTGGATTACTACCTGAATCATTGTTTGTTTGGGGCCAGTGCCATTATTTTCGATGCTCCTTCGGGCACGCAGGTGAATGCGAACACTTCCGTAAGCAGTTCGGATGTCATCGTATGTTGCATGCGTCCGAGTTATCAATTCCGCGAGACAACCTTGAAATATTTGGCGCTCGAAGTGGAAAAGGAAGCGGAGACGGATGACCAAAAGCGGTTTATCCTGACTATGACGGCCGTGCCCGTAAAAGATATTTCCATAGACGGTAGATTTCAAATTTCCGCCGCCCATCAGGACGTCATGGACAAGGTGTACACCATGAACCGGAATGCGTGGCTCAAAAATCCCGCGCGAGCGCAGAACAATCCCATCATTGATACGTCGATGATCGAAGACAGAAGCAATCTCGGGATCAGGGAGATCGACCGCTTCAAATGGAACGAAAAAGTCAACCTTTATTCCATCAGAAAAGAAGGAAAAGAGACCTTGTCGGAACATGAGGAAAAGGCGCTCGCCAAATACGAAGCGCTTGCCGAAAACATCGTCAAGAGGAAATGATCATGGAATTGCACGATAGATTTCTTTATCCCGAGATGAAGGAAACGATTTTCGGTCGGGCTCCGGAGTATAGGAATAAATACGATCTCGCCATCTATTTGCGGAGGATCGTCATATTGTCCGCGGCGTTTGCACGGGCCTATTACAAGGCGAAGCATAACACAAACGAGAATATGACGCAACGCGTCATCGATAAAATCGTGAACCGTCCCTATCTGTCCGTCGATAACGCCGTTTCGGTTTTAACTGCGCTCCAAAGCGCGGGCGGGGATCTCGATGCGCTCGGCGTGGAGGCGTTGCGGATCTTATCCGACGAGACGGACCCGGATTATCTCGACTTATATGAAGTAAAGGCCGTTTTGCAGGACGAAACGGGCAAGTTTTTCAACACGGTCACCTGCCGCGCGATGACGGAGAAGGTGCTCTCTTGCATGAAATTTATCACCGAGGTCGAAATCGGAAACGACGGGGAGAAGCCTTATTTCCTTTTCAGGGGGGAATCTTTCGATACCGGCGACCTTATGAAATACGAATTTTGCTATTTGTATTGTTCGTTGCAGGATGTTGACCCGTTAAAAACATCATTTATTCCTCTTTAAGAAAGGTGCGCCTATGCTTCACATGATGTTGGATATTTATAAATGCTATAATCCGAAATTCAATAATATGCTGAGTATCAACAATCTGATCAACGATATTTGTACTCGGCTGGAATTGAAAGCGGTTGCGCCCCCCGTTATCGTCCCGTTTTATTACGGGAAAGTGGCCGATGACGACGGCATCAGCGCCTTTGTGCTGTTGGAGGGCGGGCATTTTACCATTCATACTTTCTATAAGAGGCGTTGTGCCTTTGTCGACCTGCTGTTTGCCGAATTCGAAGGAGAGTATTTGATCAAACTGTTGAAAAAGAGAGCGTCCGAATTCAAAAGCGGAAAGGCGCTCGGCGAGGCGGTGCAGATCAATGATTGGGAGATCGACCGCAACTGCAAAAACGCCTTTATCGGTATCGACCAGATCAACAAATTCAAGAAGGGGATCGAAAATACCTTTTCGGGCTTCGGGCCGCATTATTTTGTTACGGCGTCCTGTAAAAAGGCGTTGACTTTGGAAAAGATCTATCATATATTGGACCACATGCCCAAAAAGGCCTGCATGACGCCCATCACCCGCCCGTTCGTGATCTATGATCAAGTGGATGCCCCTGAATTTATCAGCGGGATCATCGTGATCGCCGAAAGCCATATCAGCATCCATTACGATGTGGCCAAAAAGAAGCTTTATTTTGACATGTTCACGTGCAGGCCGTTGCCCTCCGAAGTGATGAAAAAGGCGTTTTTTGATATGTTTTCGGGTATCATCGACAAGGATTCTATGATAGACGCGTTGATCGAAAGAGGGCAGGACCACGTTTACGCCATCAAGAGTAAGGCAAAATCGGCGCTCCGTTTGGATTGGAAGAAAAACACGTGGATCGAAAACATCTATGAAATGCAATCTGACGGCGGCAAGAAAAAAGGGGTGTGAGGCAGAAAAACGGCCGTTTACGGGCGGCCGAAAAAGTCGCATGCAGAGGGCGGAGGGAAAGATTTCCCGCCGCCCTTTTGGTTAAAAATGCCATAATGGGGTCGCTTAAAACAATTTTCGGCCTTATGTTTCCTCTCCTCGGTCGGTATGAACGGTCACGTATTCGTCCGCGCAAACGCGCGCTTTCAGCCGTTCGATATCTCCCGCCGAGGCGTGTCCGCTCGTGTGCAGGGTGCGCTCTTCAAGTCCCAAAGCGCGCGCCTCCTCCAAAAATTTTTTCACGTCGCCGTGTTCCCGGTAGCCGCTCCACATCGAATAGACGAGGAGGGCGCCCCCGAGGTCGGTCTTATCGGCAAGTTTTTTGAGATAGCCGAGCATGGAGGGGCGGACGAGCATCACAAACGGTCTGCCTTTTGCGATCGCGGCGGCTCCCCGTTTGTGTTCAAATTCAAAGAACAAGTCCTTTCTCTTCCCGCGCACGGGCCGGGGCGTAAAGGCATAGACGTCGGGAAAAACGTCGGGGCGGGGGATCTTTCCGCCCGCGGCGGAGGCGAGCAGAGCGGTATAGAGGTCTTCGTAAAAGATACGCCCGCACCGTTTGGCGGCGCGGTAAAAACTCACGAGCCTGTCGAGGTTGGAGGCCGACTGCAAGATAAAAACGGGCTTTTCCGTATTCGTGAAGAGGTCGGCCGCGCGGGCTTCGAGGTCGCGTTCGGAGAAGCAGGGCTTGTCGCTCCCGAGGTTGGTCCCCTCCGAAATGAGCGTATCAACTTTATCGGGCAACCGCGCAAGGAGCGCTTCACTGCTCTTTCTGCCGTGGAAGCGGAAATCCCCCGTGTAGAGGATGCGTTTCCCGCCCGCCTCGAAGAGGAGCATGTAACTGTCGAATGCCGAGTGGTCGCAAAGGTATGGGATGAACCAAATTTTTCCGACGCGGTAAGCCCTTCCGTTGCGGTAAGAGCGGATATTTTCGGGGAGGGGGACCCCTCGGTATTCGTTCATCGCTTCGAGGATGCGGCGGGCGCCCGCCCCGATATAGACGGGGCAGTCGTGCTTCTCCCCGATGAGCCCCGCATGGTCGGCGTGGTAGTGAGAGACGATGACCGCATCGTATTTTTCCCGCAGTACCGCCTTTTCGAGATCGCTCAACTCTTCGCCTCCGCCGAGCGCCTTGCCGAGTTCGACCAAAATTTTTGTTCCGCCGTAGGAGACTTCGATGAGATTTTCCCCGATCTTATCCTTCCCGCGCAGAATATGATAGTTCAGAACGGGGCGCGCGGTCGGGCGGGGTTTGTGCGTATAGATGCTCACGTAGTGCTCGTCTCGGCACAGTTCCACGTCCCGTATGTCGTAAAAGTCGATGAGTTCGTCGAGATCGGAAAGTTCGAGACACTCGTCCGCAAAGATGCGGTGTTTTTTGTGTTTTACGTCATAGAGAATTCTGCCGCGCGGATAAAAGTAGCAGTCCTCGGGTTCGGTATCGTGGCGGGCGTCGTCCCACTCGTCGAAGTGCGAATAGGGGTAGTCGATGAAGCCCGCCGCATTTGCGAGCCCCTTTGCCGCAGAGGCGGGGTAGGACTTTTGGCGGACGCGAAAGTCCCAGCCGCCCTCGTCCCTGTTCGGGATCGCCCAAAAGAGGCCTACGCGGATAAAGTTTGCTTCCATTCGGTTTCTCCTTTTCCAACAGAGTTGCGGCTCGCGCCGCGCAGGATATACAAAAAACACATTTTTGTCAATTTGTCAAGGGGTTTTGGAAAAATTTTATTAAAAAAAGAAAAAAGGCGGGGATTTCCCGCCTTTTGGGTCTCAATAATGTACGATGGATATTTGGAACGCGTCGAGTAATTTTTTGACGTATCCCTCGCCGCCCGCTTCGATCTCCCGCAATTTTTTTACGATCCGCACCGACTGCTCGTCGACGAGGATATACTTGTTGATCTTGGAGACGTGAAGGCTTCCGATCAGACCTCTGCGCAAAAGGGCTTGTGCGACCGCATACCACTTTACGCGTTGATAATAGGTCTGTACTTCGAGGGCCGCACGCAAAAGTCCCTCTTTTTTATTGGCGTACTTTAACTCGAAGAGGTTGATCTCTTCCGTCTGTTCGTTGTAATATACGAGGTCGATGCCCTTGCCCTGTCCTTCCCTGTTTGTCTGTAATTCAAACCAAACGGGCTTGCCGAACTTGTCATCGAGTTTTCTGCGGCCGAAATAAAAGTCGCGTTGGACGCCCTCCTCGTTGTCGCGAATGGCGTCTTGCCTGTCAACGGTGCAATATTCCTTTACGTTACAAACGTTGATCATGGGCAGTCTGCCGTCCACCAGCCTTTCCCAAATGTATTGCGCAAAGAGTTCCTGATATTCGCGCCTCGTGTCGGAAGTCTTTCCGTTCCAACTTTTGATGAAGGCTTGGTCGTATAACTTGGAGAGGTCCTTTTTCTCGTATAGCGCGGAGATCTTCGCGATGCACGCTTCTTCTGTGTAAGCCATTTTATCCTCCTGTTTCTCAAAATGCTTTTCCGTGAATATCTTAAAAAACTATAATATACTTATAGGCACAATTTTGGCGATTTGTCAAGAGGTTCGGAAAAATTTTTCCCCGCTCTAAGAAAAAAGGCGGGGCGCCGCCTTATTTTCACGCTCAATAGGGTTTTTCCGCTCCGTTTTCGAGGTGCACCTTTTCAAACAGGGCGAGCGGGATTTTCGTAGGGAGATACGCTCTTCCGCTCTCGGTCACTTCGTCGGAAAAGACGAATTTTGCCTTGACGCGCTTGATATTTTCGGGTTTGAGATCGGCGGGGCAGGGGCGGCCGAACATTTCCCCGAGGAGACGGACGGCCTCGCAGGCCTCTGTTTTCCGCACTTCGGCGCACGGGCTGTTTATGTAGTCGTTGTAGTCCTTCTCGTGTTTGAGGAGCCCCGCTTTTCCGCCCAACGCCCCCTTTGTGGATTTGAGTTCGGTGAGAAGCAGGGTATATCCGTCCGTGTCTGCGCGCAGTCCCAGCAGGTCGAATCTTCCGGGCACTTTTTTCTCGGCGGCGCGGGGCTCGGTGTATTCGAGATCGTAATACATGAGATCGTTCCGCCAAAAGTGAGCGGCATAAAGTTCCTGTTGGCGGTTCTTTTCGAGGTTTTTGGACTTTCTGCACGCGGTTTTGGGGTCGAACGCATACTTTTGATTGGACGGATCGATAAAATCCTCGATCAGATTTTTATAAATATTCAGAACTTTTTCAAGTTTTTCCTCCCCGAAGCCGCGGAGAGCAAACCGTACATACCTGCGGCTGTTCTGTTCGGGTTCGTCCGAGAAGTTGGAAATGTCGACCCCCATTTCTTTGAGTTCCGCGAGCCTCTCACGGTATTCTGCGGTGAAGCGGGCGTGGCGGAAATCGAATTCGCCGATGATCCCGCTCCTTGAATCGCGGATGCGCAAAAGTTGATGGCAATGGTAATAGAGCGTCGCAAAATCGCCGCGGAAACAGAGCGCAACGCTTTGCTCTCTCTTTCCCAAATTGTCCAGCACGTAATTTGCGATGAGCGTCCTCGTCGGAGAGGGCGTTTGAAAAAATTCGCGGACGGGTCCTCTTAAAATACGATTTTCCATGTTTTTTTCTCCTGTTTCTCAAAATGCTTTTCCGTGAACATCTTAAAAAACCATAATATACTTATAGGCACAATTTTGCCGATTTATTGGAACAGCGCTTTTATCATTTGAGAAACATAAGTGACGGGGACGAGGTCGATCTTGCCCTTGAATTTTTCGCACGACTTCATGTTTTTGGCGGGGAGGATCACGCGCTTGAATCCCATTTTGAGGCATTCGTTGACGCGGCGGTCGGCAAAATTCACGCCGCGCACTTCGCCCGTCAAGCCGACTTCGCCGAACACCGCGGTGAATTTTTCGACGGGGATCATCTTTTCCGCCGAGGCGAGCGCGGCGCACACGGCGAGGTCGGCGCTCGGCTCGCCCAGTTTGATGCCGCCCATCGCGTTCAAATAGATATCCTGCATGCCGAGCGGCAGGCCGCACCGTTTTTCGAGGACGGCGACGAGCACGATGAGGCGGTTGAGATCGACGCCCAAAGACATTCTGCGGGGGAGGCCGTAATTTGTCTTTGCCATGAGGGTCTGGATCTCCACCATCATACAGCGGTTGCCCGTTTCGCTCGGCGTGACGACGGCGCCGGCCGCGACCCCGCGGCTATCCGAAAGGAAGAGGGAGGAGTAGTCGGCGAGGCCGTAGATGCCCTCGCCCGTCATTTCAAAGACGCCCACTTCCTGCACCGAGCCGAAGCGGTTTTTGACGGCGCGCAGAATTTTGAAATTTTCGGTGCGCTCGCCCTCGAAGTACAAAACGGCGTCCATGATGTGTTCCAAAACTTTGGGGCCGGCGAGGGTGCCTTCCTTTGTGACGTGCCCGATGATGAAAAAGGTGACGCCGCGGCTCTTTGCGATGCGCATGAGTTTTGCGGCGCACTCGCGCACTTGTCCCACCGAGCCCGCCGACGAAGTGAGCGTTTCGGTGTAGACGGCTTGGATGCTGTCGATGACGACGTATTCGGCGTCGGAAAAATGCTCCTCGGCATTTTCGATGCAGGTCTCGTTGAGAAGGAGGAGATTTTCGGAGTTGAGCCCGAGCCGCTCACAGCGGAGTTTGACCTGCGAGCAACTTTCCTCCGCCGAGAGGTACAAAACTTTGTGCTCCTTTGCAAGGTGGGCCGCGACCTCGGTGAGGAGGGTGGATTTTCCGACGCCGGGATCGCCGCCGACAAGGACGAGCGAGCCGCGGACGATGCCGCCGCCGAGCACCACGTCGAGTTCGGAAATGCCCGAGGACACCCGCTCGTATTTTTCGAATTTGACTTGCGAGAGGGGAAGGGGCTTTGCGGAAAATGCCGCCCGCGGAGATTTTTTGGCGGGCGCGGCGGGCGCCACCTGCTCCTCCGCAAAGGTGTTGAATTTGCCGCAATCGGGACAGCGCCCGAGCCACTTGGGACTTGCGTAGCCGCATTCCGAACAGACGAATTGTGTTTTGGTCATGACTTTCTCCTTCTTATTTTTTCTCCGCTTTCTTCCCCCGCCCAGCCCCCATTCCCCCCGTAGGGGGGAATGGGGGCTGGGCGGGGGAAGAACCTCTCCCTTGCGCCGCCGTTTTTTTGTTGCCGAGCGCGTTGCTTGCTTTGGCGCAACCGATTTTTCAAGCCGTAATTTTTTGTTGTTGGTTTTGTAACGCTATGGTTTTGTCATCATGTTTTGTTGCGGATTTTTGCCGCCGAATTTATGATTTAGATTCTGGTGCTGTCCGATTTTTCAAGCCGTAAATTTTTGTTGTTGGTTTTGTAACGCTATGGTTTTGTCATCATGTTTTGTTGCGGATTTTTGCCGCCGAATTTATGATT
>CANQAZ010000028.1 GCA_947589555.1 uncultured Clostridia bacterium
AGCGTCCCGGGGCCGACGTGGGCGGCCGTGCAGATGTCGTAAAACTCCGTCACGATCTCCTTCACGCCGCGTTCCCGCAGGGCGTCCGCCAGGGCGTTTGCCTCCTCCTCGCAGTCGGCGTGGGCGATGGCCACGGTCTGGTCAACGCCGTCCGCCAACCCGTCAAAGGCGGCTAAAATGGCGGAAATGGCGCGGCGGCGTCCCCGTTCCTTGTCGTACATCACCAATTTGGCGGGCTCGTCGCCGCTGGCGCGGATGAGGGGCTTGATGTTGAGCAGGTTGCCCGCAAAGGCCAAAATGGCGGAGACCCTCCCGCTCTTGCGCAAAAATTTGAGGTCCTCCACGGTGAGGTAACTGTTGAGTTTGTAGCAATTTTCGTCGAACCACGCGGTGCATTCGTCGATGTCCGCGCCGCCGTCGCGCAAGCGGGCCACGTGCAGGGCCAACAGTCCCTGCCCGAGCGAGGCGTTGTTGCTGTCCCGCACCACGATCTTGCGGCCGGGGTAGAGGGGGGCAAGTTCCTTTGCGGCCTTCGAGGCCTCGGCAAAGGTGCCGCTGATGCCCGAGGCGATGGTGAGGAGAAAGACGTCCCGCCCCGCTTTCAGGGAGGGCTCCACGGCCTCTTTGAAGGTCTCCTTGCCGATGAGGGAGGTCTTGGCCTCCTTTCCCGCGCGGAGGGCGTCGTAAAAGTTGCGTGCGAGGGTGCGGAAGGGGGTCCCCTTCGTATAGGTCTCGTACATTTCGCCGTCCATGAGGTAGGTATAGGGGATAACGCCGATCCCGTATTGCTCCACGTACTCGTCGGGGAGATTGACGGAAGAATCGGAAAACAGATCGAACATAGGGTTGCGCCTCCTTGCGCTTCAAGTTACGGTATTAGTTTACCACGCAAACAAAAAAATTACAACCGCTTTTCCCCGCAAAGGGGGCTATCCTTTTTTGTTGCCGCTCTACTTCGCAAAAAAAGGACTCTACCCGCAGTAGAATGGCCGAAAACGGGCATAACGCTCTTCGGTTTCGCATAGGATAGGGGGAAAGGCGAACCCGTCAATGCGCAAAGGCGTTTTCGGGCAAAACGGACAAAATCCGTCAAAAAGGGAAAAAATTCGTCCGTTTGAATGTGATAGGATACGGGTGTTGGCATGCGATTTATGGTTTTTCGGCTGAAAACGGTGCTGATGGCGGCGGCGCTTGCCGCAATTTTCGCGCTTTCCGCTTGGGCGGCGGGTGCGGCAGACGCCGCGGCGGTGTACGGCAGCGCGGCGCGCTCCCTCCCCATTTACAGCGTGGCGCGCGACGATAACAAAATTTCCGTTTCGTTTGACTGCGCTTGGGGTACGGAATATACGGACAGTCTCTTGGAGACCCTCGAAAAGAGCCACGTCCGCGCGACCTTCTTCGCCGTGCAGTTCTGGACGGAGCGGTACCCCGCCTACGTCAAAAAGATCGCGGCGGCGGGGCACGAGATCGGCACGCACAGCGCCACCCATTCCTACATGTCCCGCCTTTCGGAAACGGAAATACGGGCGGAGATGGAAAGTTCGATGGCGGCCATCGAAGATCTCACGGGCAAAAAGGTGGAACTCTTCCGCCCGCCCTACGGCGACTACGATAACCTGCTCATCGATACGGTCAACGCGATGGGGGTCTATCCCATCCAGTGGGATGTCGACTCCCTCGATTGGAAGGATCTTTCCGCGTCCGATATTTTGTCCCGCGTCACCGAGCGGGTGAAGAGCGGCTCCATCATCCTCTGCCACAACAACGGGTTGCACACGGCGGAGGCGTTGCCCCTCATCATCGATGCGCTTCGGGCAAAGGGGTTTGAGTTCGTGCCCGTCGGCGAACTCATCTACCGCGAACACTACCGCATCGATGCTTCGGGCAAACAGATCGCGGACGGCGCATAAGTACGCATGGAAACACACGGAGGTTTTTATGGATTACAATACCGAAAAGAACAACAAAGTCTATTTGATGGGGGAGATCGTCTCGGAGGCCAAATTTTCCCACGAGGTGTACGGCGAGGGCTTCTATGAATTTTACGTGCGGGTGTTGCGGCTGTCGGGACAGGCGGACGTGTTGCCCGTCACCGTTTCGGAGCGGCTCATCCGCGGGCACGATCTCAAACCGGGGAGCGTCCTTTGCGCGCTCGGGCAGTTCCGCAGTTACAACAAACTGGAAGGGGGTCGTTCCCGCCTCATGCTCACGGTGTTCGTCCGCGAGATCGTGGAGCCCGCCTCCTCCAAAAATCCCAACAGCATCGTGCTCTCGGGGTACGTGTGCAAGCCCCCCGTCTACCGCACCACGCCCTTCAACCGCGAGATCGCCGATCTTCTTCTCGCGGTGAACCGCGCCTACAACAAATCCGATTACATCCCCTGCATCGCGTGGGGGCGCAACGCGCGCTTTGTGCAAAATCTCAAAGTGGGGGACAGGCTGGCTCTTTCGGGGCGCATCCAGAGCCGCGAATATCAAAAGCGTCTCTCGGAGGAGGAGACGGTCACGATGACGGCCTACGAGGTCTCCGTCTCCAAACTTGCGGCCTTTGACGATGGCGACCCCTTCGATTTGGACGGCGAGTTCGATCTCTACGCCGCCCCGACCTCGGTGGAGTGATCTCCCCGGATCCTTTCGGCCTTCACCCGCCATCCCTCCTCGCGCGCCGCACCCGATCTCTCCACCTCCCAACCTCGGTGGCCCACACTGCCGATTTTTTGCGGGCCTTTCACTCGCCGCCCTTCCCGCTTGAACGCCAACCCCGCCCGAACTTCTCCCAACTTCGGCGGGGCGCTTCCCGAAATCCTCGCGGGGCTTCACTCAACCGCATTTCCCCTCAACTCGGCGGAGTGCCCGCCCCCGACCTTTGCGGTTTTCGCCTCCCGCCTCGCCCCGATTTTTTTGCGGGCCTTTCACTCGCCGTCCCAACCGCTCCCTCTCCGCCCCTTGCGGGGCTTCACTCGGCGGCCGCTCTTCCGCCCCAAACGCCGCCCCGCCCGTACTTCCCCCAACCTCGGCGGGGCGCTTCCCGAAATCCTCGCGGGGCTTCACTCAACCGCATTTCCCCTCAACTCGGCGGGGGAGCGAAAAATTTTTTCGGATCTCGGAAAAAAGGTTGTCACCTGCAAGCGGAAGAAGGGCGGTCTCATGATACAATGGAGGTATGAAAAGTATCATAAAAAATTTAGTGAAAATTTTCCGCTACAACGCCATGCGCTTCGCCGCGCGCAAAAAAATTTCCTTCCCCGCCCGCGCGCAGTTCCCCTTTCAGGGGAACTGCGCGCGGGCGGGGAAGGAAAGAGAAAATATTATCAAAATCATTGCAAACAAAAAAGCGCAAAACGTTTTCTTTTTAGGCGGCGCAAAATTTTGCGGGAAAAGGGGGAAATCGTTCCAAGAGATCGGCGCCGTTTTTTTGCTTGACATCCATCGGCGAAAGACGTAAAATAGTTCCGGAATGCGGAGGCAAATTTTCGCAATACGGAGGTAAAATATGGAAAATCGGAAAATCGCCGTGCTCGTGGTGGATATGCTCAACGATTTCGTCACGGGCGCACTCAAATGCGACAGGGGGCTCGCCATCGTTCCCAAGACGGCCGAACTTTTAAGCGGCGCAAGAAAGGCGGGCGTGCCCGTCATCTTCTGCAACGATGCGCACATCAAGGGCGTCGACCACGAACTCAAACTCTGGGGCGACCACGCCATCGCCGGCACCGCGGGCGCGGAAGTCATCTCCGAACTCGGGCTGTGCAAAACCGACTACGTCGTGCCCAAGCGCAGGTATTCGGGCTTCTTCCACACCGACCTCGATCTGTTGTTGAAGGAACTGGGTGTGGAGACGGTCGTCGTCTGCGGCCTGCATGCCCACATGTGCGTGCGCCACACCGCGGCGGACGCCTACCAACTCGGCTACGATGTGATCGCCGCCATCGACGCGATGGACAGTTTCACCAAAGAGGACTACGAGTACGGGATCAAATATTTGAAGGATACTTACGGCGCCGAACTTTTGAAAACGGACGACTTGCTCGCGCGCTGGGGCGTGAAGTAAAAACAAGCAAACGCTGTGAGGTTTCACAACACAACAGCCGCCCGACTGCATTCGCAGTCGGGCGGCTGTTTTTTATTAGCATATATCTTATTTACTTTCTGTAATCGGTCCTTCCCAAGAGGTAATCGACGGAAACATCGAAGTAATCGGCAAGTTCCCGCAAATAATCGAGGGAAGGGAGGGAATTTGTGCGGATCCACTCATAGACCGAGTTGGGCGCGAAGGACATGACGTGGGAGAGCGCCGAATATTTTATGCCTCGTTCTTCCGTCAGCGCTTTCAATCGGTCAAAAAACGTTACGGGGGATTGCGCGGGGATAAAATCCCGATCCTCGGTTTCGCCCATCAAATAAAAAATCGGGCACTGTAAGAAATCGCAAAGTTTGATGAGCGATTTCACGCTTGGCACGATCCCGTAAACGGTCGCGCGAATAATGACTTCTTGACTTATGCCTGCCGCCCGTGCGAATTCCTTTTTTGTCATATCGCAGTCCTCTATCGACATTTTCAATCGTAACTGAAAATTGGCAGAGGTGCGATATTTACTTTCTTCGGGTGTTTTCGGCATAGGGTTCCTCAAAAAAGCAAACGAAATTAGTCAAAATACTATCATTTTGACAAAATCAATGGTATAATATTCTTCGTGCAAAAACAGTCATAGTTCTTTGACTATGACTAAATTTTTGGAGGGGGAATTTATGTCAAGCGTTGCTTTTTTCGGCCACAGGGACTTTGATTACGAGCCCTATTCGAAAAAAATTCAAGAAAAAATCGCCACCCTCATCGAAGAGGGGGCGACGACGTTTTACAATGGGATGCGCGGCCGTTTTGATGTTCTGTGTGCCGAAATCGTGTGCGGGCTGAAACCGCGTTATCCCCATATCGAAAATATTATGGTCCTTTCTTACCCGCCGCATGCGGACTGGCGGCTCCCGCGGCAGTTCGATGAGTCGGTTTATCTTCTCGAAAGGCCTGTGCCGCCGCGCTTTGCGGTTTTTTATACCAACCGTGCCATAGTGGAAAGGGCAGATTTTATTATTTCGGGCATCGTGTTGAAGAGCGGGGGAGCATGGGCGGCGTGTCACTATGCGCAAAATTGCGGAAAGCCGATATGGAACGCGGTAAAATAAGGAAGCCGCCCGAGGCATAAGCATCGGGCGGCTGTTGCGTTGAAGCCGAAAGGTTTCGGGGGCAAACCCCGAAGGGTGTCGGGGACGAGCGCCGAAAGGTTTCGGGGGCAAGCCACGAATTGTTACGGAGTGCGCTTTTGGCCATCCGCGCCCTCGAAGCCGACGAGCACGTCGATCGAGATCCCGTAAAAAGCGGCGAGGAGCATGCAATCGCGAACGTTGGGAATATGCGTATTACTTTCCCATCGGCTGATGTTTTGTTGCTTGATCCCCGTTTTTTTGGCGAGTTCGTTTTGCGAAAGTCCCGCCCACTCGCGTTGCTCTTTCAACGCACGACCGATATCTACCATTTTTTCCTCGCAAATTTTTTACACGATTCTGTTTTACACGATTACGGGTAAAAATTGCTTGACTTACACGATAACGTGTAATATACTTGTATTACACATTTCCGTGTAAGGAGGAATGAATGATGGAAAGGTTTTGTTGGAATTGCGGAAATTACCGTCCCTTTTATGAAAAGGGGGTGTGTTGCTTTGCGAAGGCGAATTACGGTTTTTGCTCAAAAAAATTGCGGGTCACGGAAAAACACGAGGCGTGCGGATCTTACAGAACGCGCCCGCGGGCCTATCCCGTGAAAAACGCCCTCCTTCTCCGTCGGTTGGAAGAAGCCGTTGTGAATATTTCCGCCATCAAAGAAATTCTCGAAGAAAACTCTTGATCGCCTTTATGGCGGGCCCGCGCTTTTGCTTGCCGCTTTCTTTGGGGAAAGGGGCGCGCCTTGATGCGCAAAATTGCGGAAAGCCGATATGGAACGCGGTAAAATAAGAGAGCCGCCCGAGGCATTCGCCTCGGGCGGCTGTTTTTGCGAATGGAAGGGGAAAGGATGACGGGCGTCCAAATGTCAAAAGGCGCATTTTTCGGCGAGGTAGGCGGCGACTTCGGACATGGGGAGACGGATCTGCGACATGCTGTCGCGGTCGCGCACCGTCACCGTGCCGTTTTCGAGGGTGTCGAAATCCACCGTGATGCAGTACGGCGTGCCGATCTCATCCTGACGGCGGTAGCGCTTGCCGATGGAGCCCGCCTCGTCGTAGGCGACGGGAAAGCGCTTTTTGAGGCTCTGCCAAAGGCCGCGCGCCGCCTCCCCGAGATTCTTTTGCAGGGGCAACACCGCCGCCTTGTAGGCCGCGATGGCGGGGTGAAAATGCAAAACGCTGCGCGTTTCGCCCCCTTCGAGGGTCTCCTCCTCGTACGCCTCCGAGAGCACCGCGAGCATGAGCCTGTCCGCCCCGATCGAATACTCGATGACGTAGGGGATGTACTTTTCGCCGCTGACGGGGTCGACGTACAAAAGGGACTTGCCCGAATATTCCTGATGGCGGGTCAGATCGTAGTTCGTGCGGTTGTGGATGCCGTTGAGTTCCTGCCAGCCCATCGGGTACAAATACTGGATGTCGCACGCCTCCTTTGCATAGTGGGCGAGTTTATCGTGATCGTGGAAGCGGAGATGCTCCGCCTTGAAGCCGAGATCGAGCAAAAACTGCATGGCCTTTTGCTTGAATTCGGCGTAGTACTGCCCGTCCGTGCCCTCCTTGCAAAACCACTGGTGCTCCATCTGCTCGAACTCGATGGTGCGGAAGATGAAGTTGCCCGGGGTGATCTCGTTGCGGAAGGCCTTGCCGATCTGCGCGATGCCGAAGGGCACTTTGGCGCGCGTCGTGCGCTGGACGTTGAGGAAGTTGACAAATTCGCCCTGCGCCGTCTCCGGGCGGAGGTAAATTTTATTTTGGCTCTCGTCGGTGACGCCGCGGGAGGTTTCGAACATCAGATTGAAGGTGCGGATGGGGGTCCAATCGAACCCGCCGCAGACGGGGCAGTGCACCTCGTGCTCCTGAATGTAGGCCTGCATCTCCTCGTTGGTCATGAGGTCGGGGTTGACTTTGCCCTTTGAGTGGGCCTCGATGAGGTTATCGGCGCGGTGGCGGGTCTTGCACTTTTTGCAGTCCATTTTGGGATCGGAAAAGGAGGTGGTATGCCCGCTCGCCTCCCACACGCGGGAGTTCATGAGAATGGCGGCGTCCACCCCGAAGGAGTTGTCGCTCTCCTGCACGAAGCGCTTCCACCACGCCCGCTTGATGTTGTTTTTGATCTCCACGCCGATGGGGCCGTAGTCCCACGTGTTGCCCATGCCGCCGTAAATTTCGGAGCCCGGGAAAATGATGCCGCGCGCCTTGCACAGCGCAACGAGTTTATCCATTGTTACTTCTGCCATATTGCACCTCGCTTTGTCGTTCCGCAATATCATAACTTTTTGCGGGAATAAAGTCAAGCAAACGGCAGAAATTTCGGAAAATTGATGGGGGAGGGGGAGATAAGGGCGGACTTCGTTAAGGGGATTCTTCGGTCGCTACGCTCCCTCAGAATGACGCGAGCGGGCGGGGATATGAGGGAATGTAAAAAAGTTATTCATTATTCTTGACACGGGGGGGGGATATGGTATAATTGCACGGATAAAATCGAACGGGAGGGAAATATGATAGATAAGAAGAATGAGGAGACCGTCGCCAAACTGTACGCGATCCGCGCGGGAATGTCCGTCATCTCCAAAGAGCGGGACGCGTTCCAGGCCGATTTCGCCAAAGTGCGCAAGCAAAAAGAGGGGGAATATCAGGCCAAACTCGGCGTGCGGGCGCAACAGCAAGCGAAGCACGAAGAGGCGGAAAAACAGAGACAAGAAATCGATGAGCAAGCATCCGAATTGCTACATAAATCCTTTGAAACGCAGGACAAAATCGACGATGTGAAGAAAAAAATAAGGGGGAAAATGGAGGCTATCGACAAGCCCAAGTTTCGCTTTCTCTTGCCTTTGGCCGCTTTCGGGCTCGTGCTTGCCGCGCTCCTCATCACCGGGATCGTCGCCGTCGAAAACGATTTGACGAATGACGGCGGATTTTACGGAGCCTTCTACGGCTTTTGGCCGGATGAAACATGGTTTGGGATCCTCGTGATCATCGCAATCGCGGTCGGCGCGATCGGCGGGTTGATTTGCGGCGGGTACGGGATCGCTTCGTTGCGCGATTATATTTCCGATAAACAAATTTTGGGATATCATCAAAGGGACCTCAAAAAACTGGAAGCGCAGGCGGCCTCGGAAAAAGCGGCGTATGACGCCGCGTGGAAGAAAAAGTATGCAATCGACCTTCCCACGGTGACCCAGGTCGGCGCGCCCGATTACGATGCGCTCAGAAAGGACTGCGGAAAAAGAAACAAGCACGTCAAGGCCGGGGCGGCGTTTTATGCCCTCCTCGTCAAAGAATTTTCTCCCACCCTCGACCCGCGCGACTGGGGAAATGTGGATTACCTCATCTACGCCTTCGAGACGGGGCGGGCGCGCGATCTGACGGAAGCCCTGCAAATGTGCGACCGCGAATTGCAGACCCAGCGCGTGGAAAAGGCCATCAAGAGCGCGACCGCGGAGATCACCGCCACCATCAGGCGGGGGCTCGGCAACCTGCAAGCCCAGATGGAGACCTGCTTTTATAACCTCTCGCAACAGGTAGCGGCGAGCACGTCGAAGGTGACGGAAGCCATCGCAGAGACGAATGCGCAGATCGAAAAAGCAAGAAAGGCGACGGAACAGACCAACGCGCGGCTCGCGGGGGTGCAGAGTTCGCTCGCCCAGATGACGACGGCGGCGGCCATGAACAACGCCCTCCTCGCAAAGGCGAACGAGAGCAGCAGCGCCCTCGCCGACGACGTGCACCGCCTCCGCCTCTACGCGGACGGCGTGATTTGAGGGAAAAAGATAAGGACGGAGCCGCCGCGGCATTGCCGCGGCGGTTTTTTTGTGGTTTTTTTGGGGGGGAAGATAAGGGCGGATCCCCACCCCTACCCCTCCCCTTTACGCAAGGGGAGGGCATGAAAGAGGGGGCGGGAAGGGTAGGGCTTGGCGGAGGGGAGGAAGGGTGGGCAAGAGGGGGCGAGGGGAAGGAGGGAAAAGGGGATAAGAGGCGAGGGGAAGGATTTTCGGCAAAATCGCAAAAAGTGGCGTGAAATTGTATCATTTTCGGGCGGAATATGCTATAATTATCGGGAACATTTCAAATGAAGGGGCATCGTTATGGCAGAAGCGGCAAATTTCATCGAACAAATCGTGGAGGAGGACCTCGCGGCGGGCAAAGTGGAGAAAATCAAGACCCGCTTCCCCCCCGAACCCAACGGCTATTTGCACATCGGGCACGCCAAAGCCATGTTCGTGGACTTCGGCACCGCCGAAAAGTACGGCGGAAGTTGCAACCTCTTCTTCGACGACACCAATCCCTCCAAAGAAAAAACGGAGTTCGTGGACGCCATTCGCGCCGACATCCGCTGGATGGGCTATCATTGGGACAAAGAGGTGTATGCTTCCGACTTCTTCGACACTATCTACGAATACGCCGAAAAACTCATTTTGATGGGCAAGGCCTTTGTGTGCGACCTCTCCGCCGAGGAGATCAAGGCGACGCGGGGCACCCTCACCGAGCCCGGCACGGAGAGCCCCTGCCGCGGACGCTCCCCCGAGGAGAATTTGCGCCTCTTCCGCGAGATGAAGGCGGGCAAATACGCCGACGGCGAAAAATGCCTGCGCGCCAAGATCGACATGGCCTCGCCCAACGTCAATTTGCGCGACCCCGTCATCTACCGCATCCTCCACGCCGCCCATCACCGCACGGGCAACAAGTGGTGCATCTATCCCATGTACGATTACGCCCACCCCATCTGCGACTTTTTGCAGGGCGTGACCCATTCCCTGTGCACCCTCGAATTTGAGGACCACCGCCCGCTGTACGACTGGGTGGGGATCACCCTCGGCTTTGCGCCCAAGCCGCGGCAGATCGAATTTGCGCGGCTCAACCTCACCAACCTCGTGATGAGCAAACGCTACCTCAAAAAACTCGTCGAAGAGGGCTCGGTGCACGGCTGGGACGACCCCCGCATGCCCACGCTGGCGGGTCTGCGCGCCCGCGGCATCCCCGCAGAGGCCATCCGCGATTTCTGCGCAAGGGCAGGGGTGGCAAAGGCGCAGTCGGAGTGCGAGATCGGCTACTTCGAGGCGGTGGTGCGGGACTGGCTCAACGCACACGCCCCCCGCGCGATGGCCGTGGTGGACCCCATCAAACTCACCGTCACCAACTACGAAGGGGAGGAGGATGTGGACTTCGAGATCAACCAGACGCAGGAGAACGCGGGCACCAGAAAGGTGAAATTCGGCAAAACGCTGTTCATTGAGCGCGCCGATTTCTCCCTCGACCCGCCCCCCAAGTACTACCGTTTGAAACTCGGCGGGTACGCCCGCCTCAAAAACGCCTACATCGTGCGCGCCGACGAGGCCGTGACCGATGAAGCGGGCAACGTGACCGAGGTGAAGTGCACCTACTTCCCCGAGAGCCGTTCGGGGAGCGATACGAGCGGCATCAAGGCAAAGGGGGTGCTCCATTGGGTGAACGCGGAGACCTGCGTGGACGCCGAACTGCGGCAATACGACCACCTCCTGCGCGACGCCGATTACCCCGGGCAGGATTTTTCGGAGCGGATGAATCTCGAAAGCGAACACCTCTTTTCCGCCAAAGCGGAGCCCTATCTGAGGGAAAACGGGGGCAGTTACCAACTCATGCGCACGGGATACTACCGCGCCTTTTGCGAGGGGGAGAAACTGGTGCTCTCCGAGATCGTCTCCCTCAAAGATAATTTCAATAAATAACGGAGGTCGGGAAGGTGAGCGTTATCGAAATCGTTCTCATCGTCGCCGCGTCCGTCATCGGGGTTGCGGCGCTCGTGTACGGGTTCTTCCGCAAGGCGTCGCGGGTCTCGTGGATCGGCTGGCAGGTGTTTTTGCTGTTTGCCTGTACCTTTCTTCTCGACGTCATCCCGATGCCGGAGGGCAGTCTCGGATTTTGGCTTACGGCGGGCGCCTTTGTGCTCCTGCTCGGCCTCGATCTGCTCCTCGGCGGGCTCATCCGCTCGCTGATGCTCAAAAGCAACCCCGGAAAGCACGTGAGGAGGCTTTCCCGCGTTTCGGGCGCCCTTTGCTCCCTCCTCAACATCGCCCTCCTCTTTGCGATGTTCGCAAGCCTCGCGTTTGCCGTGCTGGGGGCCATGCCTACGCCGCCCGCCGCGCTCGCCCCCGTCTTGGAGAGCGCCGTGTGGAAGAATTTCCTCGCCAAACACGCCCTCGACCTCTTCCTCATCGCCTTTTGCTTTGTGTTTACCCGCGCGGGGCTCCGCCTCGGGGTCATCCGCGGGATCTATTACCTCCTCATGTACGCCCTCACCTTCGGCTGTTTCGTGGGGAGCATTCTGCTCGCCACAAAGGTGGGATTTTTCGCAAACTGGGGGGCGGCGCTTGCCTCCTGCTTTACGTCGCTCGGGCCCGCGGCGGCCTCCGTTCTGGGGCACGGCCTCTTCGCCCTCCTCTTCTTTGCGGTGATGTTCGCCGTCGTCATGCTCCTCGGCTGGCTCCTGCACAAGGGGCTCAAAAAACTCATCGACGTCCGCCCCGTCGGCCTCATTTCGGCCATTCTGCTCTTTCTCCTCTTTTTGGCCGTCTATCTCATTTTTCTCTGCGCCCTGTACTACGGCGTCGCCTACCTCGCGGGCGGGATGACCCAACAATTCGAGTTCATGGGGGAATTCGCGTTCGGGAAGATGTTGGAGAGCCTGCTCACTTCCTCCCCCCTTTCGGCGGCGTTCTACCTCTTTAACCCCTTGAAGTTGCTCCTCGGGTAACCGCGGCGCATGGTCCGCCGCGGAAACGGGAATACTTTCTGCGGGGATATGTTAGACGAAAAGACGGGCGCCTTGCTCGCCGCCATCAACGGCAAGTGCGGGGGCGAAAGTTACAAGATCATCGAGGAGAAGGAGTTTTCCGATTGTCTCGCCCGCCGCGGCGGAGCGGATAGGGGAGAGATCCGCGCCATGCTTTCCTTTTTGGAGGCCGAACGGCTCATCGAGATCCGCTATGCCGAGGACGGGCTGTACTGCGTAAAACCGCTCGCCGAAGGGCGGAAATATTTCGAGCAGGAGCGGCTCCGCACGGCGGAGCGCAACGAGAGGAGGCGGAGCGATTTTCTCCTCTCCCTTTTGGGGGCCTTTGCGGGCGCGTTTTTGGGCTCCCTCCTCTTTTGGGCGGTGTCGCTGTTATGGGCGTGACCATGCCGAGCGACCGCCTCTCCCGCCGCGAAAACGCCGTGATGAACGCCGTTTTTACGCTGGCGCAGGGCAAGGAGCGCTTTCTCGTCTCTCCCTATGAGATCCTCGCCATGCTCCCGCCGAAGGGGGGCTACGACGAGGAGCGGGTGGAACGCATTTTGCGCTCCCTCGAACTCGACGGCTATTTGGAGATCGTCCCCACCGAGCGGAAGGGGGAAAAGACCTACGTCGTGTGCATGCGCGAAGCGGGGCTCGCCTTCCGCCGTTCGGACGCCCAGCGCCGCCGCAAACTTTTCTTCAAACTCGCCGTCACCGTTGCCTGCGGCTTGCTCTCCGCCGCCGTCGGCATCCTGCTCAAAGCCATTCTCTCGTAAAACGCTTGACAAACAAACGCGGATGCGGTACAATCGGCACAAACGTTTGTTTGTGCTATTTTATTATGGAACATCACGAATTCAAACTGCATGCCCCTTTTCAGCCGACGGGGGACCAGCCCGAGGCGATCGAAGCGCTCACGCAAGGGGTGGAGGACGGCGTCCGCACGCAGGTGCTCGTCGGGGTGACGGGAAGCGGCAAAACGTTTACGATGGCAAACGTCATCAAAAACGTGGGGCGGCCCGCCCTTGTCATCGCGCACAATAAGACGCTCGCGGCCCAACTTTGCAACGAATTCCGCGAATTTTTCCCCGAAAACCGCGTCGAATATTTCGTCTCCTATTACGATTACTACCAGCCCGAAAGTTACATCCCGTCCACCGATACCTACATCGAAAAGGATATGTCGATGAACGACGAGATCGATAAACTGCGCAACGCGGCGACCTGCTCTTTGGGGGAGCGGGACGACGTCATCGTCGTCTCCTCCGTCTCCTGCATCTACGGTTTGGGCGCGCCCGAGGAATTTTTCCGCCTCGGCATCTCCCTCCGCCCCGGGGACAGCATGGAGCGCAACGAACTGCTCGCCCGCCTCGTGGATATCCAATATTCGCGCAACGATATGGATTTCAAGCGCACGACCTTCCGCGTCCGCGGCGACGTCGTGGAAATTTTCCCCGCCTCCAATTCCGAAGTGGCCATCCGCGTCGAATTTTTCGGCGATGAGATCGACCGCCTCGCGGAGGAGGACGTGACGACGGGAAAAATACTTGCCGAACTCAAACACGCCGTCATCTTCCCCGCCAGCCATTATGCGGTGGGGAGCGAGCGGCTCGCCTGCGCCCTCGCCATGATCGCGCAGGACCTCGAAGGGGAGGTGAAGGCCTTCGAGGACGAGGGCAAACTGCTTGAAGCCCAACGCCTCCGCCAGCGCACCGAGCACGACCTTGAAATGATGCGGGAGATCGGGTACTGTTCGGGCATCGAAAATTATTCCCGCTATTTCGACGGCAGAAGCCCCGGCCAGCCCTCCTTCACCCTCCTCGATTATTTCCCCAAAAATTTTCTCGTCTTTATCGACGAGAGCCACATGACCCTCCCCCAGATCCGCGCCATGTACAACGGCGACCGCGCCCGCAAGATCAATTTGGTGGAGTACGGCTTCCGCATGCAGTCGGCCTACGACAACCGCCCCCTCACCTTTGAGGAATTCGACGCCCGCGTGCCCCAACTCATCTGCGTTTCGGCGACGCCCGCCCCCTACGAACTTCAAGAGGCGGGGGAAAACGTCGTGGAACAACTCATCCGTCCGACCGGCCTTCTCGATCCCCCCGTCACCGTCAAGCCGACGAAGGGGCAGATCGACGACCTCCTTTCCGAGGTGCGCGAAACGGTCAAAAGCGGGGGGCGGGTGCTCGTGACGACGCTCACCAAGCGCATGGCGGAATCCTTGACCGACTACATGAAGGAAAACGGCGTCAAAGTGCGCTACATGCACTCGGATATCGATACGTTGGAGCGCATCGACATCGTCAACGGTCTGCGTTCGGGCGATTTCGACGTCCTCTGCGGCATCAATCTCCTGCGCGAGGGGCTCGACCTTCCCGAAGTCAAACTCGTCGCCATCCTCGACGCCGATAAAGAGGGGTTTTTAAGGAGCGAGACCTCCCTCGTGCAGACCATCGGGCGCGCCGCGCGCAATGCGGAGGGGCGGGTCATCATGTACGCCGACGAAATGACGGGCTCGATGGAGCGCGCCATCGGCGAGACAAACCGCCGCCGCGCCAAACAGAAAGCGTACAACGAGGCGCACGGCATCGTGCCCAAGACCATCGTCAAGGAGATCAGATCCACCCTCAACATCACGGGCAAGGCGAAGAAGGGGGCGGAGATCGCGGCAAAGGACATCCCCGACGAGATCGAAAAGTTGAAAGCGCTCATGAAGGTTGCCTCCAACGCCCTCGACTTTGAAAGGGCCATTGAAATCCGGGAACAGATCAACGAACTCCGCAAAAGAATGAGAAAATAGGTGAAACCATGAAAATCGCAGTCGATTTGGACGATACATTGTCCGTTGTGGACCGCATCACGCGGGCGCAGGGGTACATCGAGCGCATGGGCCTCCCCTTCAAACTCGTCGATGAAGACGCACACGAGTTGGAGGAGGTATTCAATTGGCGTCTGCCCGATGTTCTACGGTTCATAAGGGCGGGCGGCATCACCATCTTCACCGATGCCGAGGCGCGCAAGGGCGCACGGGAGACCATGCGGGCGCTTCGGGCGGCGGGGCACACCGTCACGGTGCTCACGGCGCGCACCCGCTCGTGGTTCGTCAACCCCGAAAAGGTCTCGTCGGATTGGCTGGAAAAGCGCCGCATCCCCTACGATAACATCGTCGCGGAGGTCGCCGATAAGGGCACCTGGTGCGCGGAAAACGGCTACGGCGTGCTCATCGACGACGGTTTGGAGAACTGCCTTTCGGCGCAAGCGCAGGGGGTGAAGGCCATCCTCTTTGTGGGGCGCAACAACCTCTCCCGCGCCCTCGAAGTGCACTATGGGGGTGCAAATTGGGCGCAAGTGGCGGCCGTTTTGCAGCGCATTTTCGCCGAGACCCGCGCCTGACGCGCCAACCGCGCACATCCCCGCCCCAAACGGCCCCAAAACAGCCCCAAACGGCCCAAAAACGGGCCCTAAAACAGCCCAAAACGGCCCAAAACGCCCCAAACGGCTCCAAACGCGTCAAAAAAGAAGAAAAAACCCCAAAAAAAAGACGGAACTTGTATGCAGGAAGAAATTTTTGTCAAGGGTGCAAAAGAAAACAACCTCAAAAACATCGACGTCCGCATCCCGCGCGGCAGTCTCACCGTATTTACGGGGCTGTCGGGGAGCGGAAAGAGTACGCTCGCCTTCGATACCATCTTTGCGGAGGGCCAGCGGCGGTATATGGAGAGCCTCTCGTCCTACGCGCGGCAATTCCTCGGCATGATGGAAAAGCCCGACGTCGAGCGCATCGACGGGCTCTCTCCCGCCATCTCCATCGACCAAAAAACGACCTCGCACAACCCCCGTTCCACGGTGGGCACGGTCACCGAAATTTACGATTATCTCCGCCTCTTTTACGCGCGCGCCGGCACGCCGCACTGCCCCAACTGCGGGCGGGAGATCAGGCGCCAGACGGTGGATGAAATTGCCGATCGGGTCATGGAATTGCCCGCGGGGAGCAAAATTCTCGTCTCCGCGCCCGTCATCCGCGGCAAAAAGGGGGAGTACAAAAAGGAACTCGCCTCCTACCGCAAGAGCGGCTACGCGCGGGTCAAGGTGGACGGCATCGTCTACGACTTGCAGGAGGAGATCCCCCTCGATAAAAACGTCAAGCACAACATTTCGGTGGTCATCGACCGTCTCGTCGTCAAAGAGGGGGTCGTCAAGCGCCTCACCGAAAGTTTGGAAACGGCATTAAAACTGGCCGACGGCCTCGTCGTCATCGACTGCGAGGGGGAGGAGACCCTCTATTCCTCCCGCTACGCCTGTCCCGATTGCGGCGTCTCCATCGAGGAGATCGAGCCCCGCCTCTTCTCCTTCAACACGCCGTGGGGGGCGTGTCCCGAGTGTTCGGGCCTCGGCTTCAAACAGGCGGTGGACGCCGATCTCATCTGCCCCGACCGCACCAAGACCCTCCGCGAGGGGGCCATCCGCGTCAGCGGGTGGATGCTCGATTCGCCCACCGTCACGCAGGCCTATGTGGAGGCCCTCGCGCGGCACTATCACTTCTCTCTCGACGTGCCCGTCAAGGACTTACCCGACAGCGTTTTTCAACTTTTGATGTACGGCAACGGCGGGGAGAAGATCGATCTCGATTTCCGCAGCCGGTCCTATCAATCCACCATACAGGTGGGCTGGGAGGGCTTCGTCAACAATTTGGAGCGCCGCTACCGCCAGACGAGTTCGGTGGGGGTCAAGTGGGATATCGAACGGTACATGCGCACCTCCGATTGTCCCGTCTGCCGCGGCAGAAGGCTCAAAAAGGAGGCCCTCGCGGTCACGGTGGGGGGCAAGAACATCGCCGAGGTGTGCGATCTCTCCGTCTCCGCCTTAAAGGAGTTCCTTTCGGGCCTCTCGCTTACGCCCACCCAGCACGCCATTGCCGACGTCGTCTTGAAGGAGATCAAAAACCGCATCGACTTTCTCATCGGCGTGGGGCTCGACTATTTGACCCTTTCGCGCTCGGCGGCCACCCTCTCGGGGGGAGAGAGCCAGCGCATCCGCCTCGCCACGCAGATCGGTTCCGCCCTCTCGGGGGTGCTCTACATCTTGGACGAGCCCTCTATCGGCCTCCACCAGCGGGATAACGCCCGCCTCTTGCAGTCCCTCAAAGAACTGCGCGATTTGGGCAACACCCTCATCGTCGTCGAACACGACGAGGAGACGATGCGCGCGGCCGATTACATCGTGGATATCGGCCCCAAAGCGGGCATCCACGGCGGCGAAGTGGTCGCATGCGGCGGGGTGGAGGATATCGTCAAGGAGCCCCGCTCCATCACGGGGGATTTCCTCGCGGGTCGGCGCAAAATTCCCGTTCCCGCGGCGAGAAAACCGAAGGACGGCCGCTTTTTCAAGGTGGAGGACTGCCGCCAGAACAACCTCAAAGGCATCACGGCGGAGGTCCCCGCGGGCCTTCTCACCGTCGTCACGGGGGTGAGCGGCTCGGGCAAGAGTTCGCTCGTCAACGAAATTATTCTGCCCATCCTCTCCAACGCCCTCAACGGCTCCCGTCTGCCCACGGGCAAGAGCGGCGGCTATACCGGCCTCGAATATTTCGATAAGGTCATCGCCATCGACCAATCTCCCATCGGGCGCACGCCGCGCTCCAATCCCGCCACCTACACGGGGGTCTTTTCGCCCATACGGGAGTTGTACGCCGCCACGCCCGATGCAAAGGCGCTCGGCTTCAAGGCGGGCCGCTTTTCCTTCAACGTCGCGGGCGGGCGGTGCGAAAATTGCGAAGGGGACGGCATCATGAAGATCGAGATGCACTTCCTGCCCGATATCTACGTGCCCTGCGAGGTATGCGGGGGCAAGCGGTACAACCGCGAGACCCTCGAAGTCAAATACAAGGGCAAGACGATCTCCGACGTTTTGGAAATGACGGTGGAGGAGGCGTGCGACTTTTTCAAAAGCATCCCCTCCATCTACAACAAGATGAGCACCCTCAACGAGGTGGGGCTGGGCTACATCAAGTTGGGGCAGAGCGCCACCACCCTTTCGGGGGGCGAGGCCCAGCGCGTCAAACTGGCCACCGAACTTTCCAAGCGCTCCACGGGCAAGACGTTTTACATTTTGGATGAGCCCACCACGGGCCTGCACAGTTTCGATGTGGAAAAACTCGTCAAAATTCTGTTGCGCCTGCGGGACGGGGGCAACACGGTGCTCGTCATCGAGCACAATTTGGACGTCATCAAGGTCGCCGACCACATCATCGACCTCGGTCCCGAGGGGGGTGACGGCGGCGGCACGGTCCTCGTCACGGGCACGCCGGAGGAAGTCTCCGCCTGCGAACGCAGTTACACGGGCCAATTTTTGAAGAAAGTCCTTTAATCCCCCCTCCCCAAAAAAGGCCTACCCTCCTGTGGAGGGGAGGCCATATTTCCCGCGTCATTCTGACCCCCCTTGCGGGGGGAAGAATCCCGAACAACGAAGTCCGCCCCCCGCCGCCTTCTTCATGCCCTCCCCTTGCGTAAAGGGTGTCGCGGCGCACCTCTCTTTCATGCCCTCCCCTTGCGTAAAGGGTGTCGCGGCGCACCTCTCTTTCATGCCCTCCCCTTGCGTAAAGGG
>CANQAZ010000029.1 GCA_947589555.1 uncultured Clostridia bacterium
TTTCCCCGAGCGACGCTCTGCCCGCCCGCAGGGATTTGACTTCCGCTCCTTCGAGCACGACGCCCGCCTCGTATTTATCCCCGATGAAGTACTCAAAGGGGGCCTGTTTGTTGACTGCAATGATTTTCATTCCGCTTTTTCCTCAAAAAGAAATTGGACCCGCCGCGCCCCCCAATCCACGCCCGCGATCCGCACGCGGATGCGCTCGCCCAGATGGAAAGCGTGCGACGTGCCGCGGAGAAGATAGCGCGCTTCGATAAAATCGTAACTGTCGTCGGGGAGCGCTTCGATGGGGATGAGCCCCTCGACGGTATTATCGAGTTCGGCAAAGACGCCGAAGGCCGTTACGCCCGAGATGGTCGCCTCGTAACATTCGCCGATCTTGTCCTCCATGTAGGCGACGATGTAAAGGGCGTCTACGTCCCGCTCGGCATCGGTAGCGTTGCGCTCGCAGACGGAGGAACGCGTGGCCGCTTCCCGCACGACGTTTTTGTACGTCTTTCTCGCGCGCTCCTCATCCCGCAGACTCTCCTTGATGATGCGGTGGATGCAGAGATCGGGGTAGCGGCGGATGGGGGAGGTGAAGTGGCAGTAGCAATCGGAGGCGAGCCCGAAATGTCCGATGTTTTCGGGCGAGTAGACCGCCTTCATCATGGAGCGGAGCATGACGCGGTTGACAAGGGGATACAGCGGCGAATTTTGCAGGGAGAGGAGCAAGTTGCGGTAGTCGGCGGGGGAGACGTTTGCGGGGTCGAATTTGGGCGCAACGCCGGCCTCCTTCAAAAAATCGCAAAAATCGCGCGCTTTTTCTTCGGAAGGCCGCTCGTGAACGCGGTAAACGAAGGGCATTTCCCGTTCCGTCATGATGGCGGCGACGCTCTCGTTGGCGAGCACCATGAATTGCTCTATCATCTCGTGCGAGATGGTCCGCTCGTGGGCGGGGATCTTAATTTTTCCCTTTTCGAAGAGGATTTTTGCTTCCTTGATGTCGAGCGCGACGCCGCCGCGTTCCTCCCGCGCCCCTTTCAGGATGCGGGTCAATTCAACGGCGGTGCCGACGAATTCCGCAAGGTCGGGATAGGCCGCGAGGGCAGTTTTTTCCCCGTTTGCGATCGCCGTGACCTCGGTGTAGGTCATGCGGTGGCGGGAGCGGATGACGGAGGGCGCGATGCGCCGCGAAAGCACTTTGCCGCGGCCGTCCACCGTCATAAAACAGGATAGAGTGAGCCGCACCTCGCCCTCGTTGAGGGAACAAATCCCGTTGGAAAGGGGGCGGGGGAGCATGGGAAGCACGCGGTCCGGGAAATAGACGCTCGTGCCGCGCTTGAAGGCCTCGGTATCGAGCGCGGAGCCCCGCGCCACGTATTCCGTTACGTCGGCGATGTGCACGCCGAGATAAAATTTTCCGTTTTTCTTTTCGACGGAGATCGCATCGTCGATGTCCCGCGTATCTTCGCCGTCTACGGTGATGATGAGCCTTTCGCGCAGGTCCTCGCGGCCCTTCAACGAGGAGAGAGGATCGCGCTTTGCAACGGCTTCGGCTTCCGCCGTGACGTCCGCCGGAAATTCCTCGCGGAGGCCGTGCGCGCGGATGAGCGCGAGTTCTTCAACGAGAAAATCGCCGTTGCTCCCCAAAATTTCGCTGATTTCGCCCGTGGGCGTCTTGCCGGCATAGGAAGTGATCTTGGCAACGGCTTTCATGCCGTCCGAGCAACCGCCCGTCTTTCCCGCGGGGATGTAGACCTCTTCGAAAAATTTCCGTTCGTCCGGCACGAGGTAGCCGCCACGCTTTTCGCGGCGGAACACGCCGACGATCTCCTTGTATCCGCGGGCGAGCACGGCGAGCACTTCGCCCTCGTCCTTCGTGTGTTCGACGTGGAAGGCCAATACGGTGTCGCCGTGGAGGGCGTCCTTCATGGCGCGGCGGGGGAGAAAGAGATCCCCGGAGCCGTCGTCGGGCACAAAAAAGGCAAAACCGCGCTCATTTGCCGCGATCGTGCCCCGCTTGGCGCCGAACTGGGCGGCCGTGCCGAAGCGGAAACGGCTGTCAACGAGAAGTTCTCCTTCGCGCACGAGCGCAAGGAGATAGTCGCGTATGGCAAACGCTTCGCGCTTGCCGAGTTTTAATTGTCGTGCGATCTGCCCGTCCGTCATGAGGGCGAAGGAGCCGTCTGCGATTTTGGAGAGCAATCCTTGTTTTACGTTCAAACCGAATACCTGTTTTTGAAAAAGATAAGGGCAGCCCACAGAGCCGCCCTTGTAGAATACCTTAAATTGATCAGCCTTCCCAAATTGCGGTGATTTGCAGGATAAAGAACAACACCGCCAGCACCCCGAGTACGATCAGGCAGATAGCCGTCCACAGTTTGAGTTTGGATTCGAGCGACTTCCCTTTGTTTTTCCCGTAGAAAGTTTCGCTGGAACCGCCGAGCGCATCGATGCCGCGGGAGTTGCCGGGCTGGATCATGATGAGCACGATGGCGGCGAGCGCCGCGATCCCCATGAGGGAAATAAAGATAATATTGATCGTCTGATAGACCGTATAGAGGGAGTCGCCCTTCATGGGCGCCAGCAAATTGGATACGAATGAGATAAGATTCATGGACACGCTTTCCTTTTATCTATGAAATACAGAAAAAAGTATAGCACACATCACTCGAAAAGACAACTTTTTTTGCGGTTATTTTCGGGAAATCTTTTCGGAAAAAACAATTTTTTCCCGTTCCGCGAAAAGAGGCGGCGAGGAATTGACAAATTTTTCCGCTTGATCTATAATGATTTTTGATGCGTATTTGTGTTTACGGCGCGGGCGCGATGGGAACATCGCTCGGCGCGCTCCTTACGAATGCGGGCACTGCGTGCGACCTTGTCACGCGGAACAGGGCCCATGTTGCGGCGTTGCAGAAAGGGGGCGCCCGCGTTTCCGGCTTGCCCGTCATCCCCGTATCCGCCCTTTTGCCCGAGGAAATGGCGGGGAAGTACGACGTGATTTTTTTGACGACCAAACAGCGCGAAAACGACAGCGTTTGTGCGTTTTTGAAAAATTTCCTGTCGGAAGAGGGCGCGCTTGTTTCCTGCCAGAACGGATTTCCCGAGGCGGAGATCGCCGACGTCCTCGGCGCCGACCGCGTTTACGGTTGCTCCCTTTCTTGGGGCGCGGAAAAGACGGGCGCGGGAGAGATTAAAGTGACATCGGAGGCGGGCTATCACTTTGCGCTCGGCGCATTCGGCGCGGGCCGCCTCCTTTCTTCCATCGCTTCCGTTCTGGAAAAGGCCGGGAAAGTGACGGTGGGGGATCTCGCCGAGATCCGCTTTGCCAAACTTGCGACCAACGCCTCGCTTTCCACGCTTTCCGCGATTTCCGGTCTCACCTTCGGCGCGCTCGCCAAGCGGCATAAGCGCCTTGTGCTGGCCCTCATGCGGGAGGTGTTTCTCGTTGCGCGGGCCTACGGTTGCACCCGCTTGCCGCTGAACGGGCACGATCTTTTCAAAGTGTTCGGCGCGTTCGGGGGCGTTACCCTTCCCATCGCCATGAAAAAATACCGCGATACCCGCTCCGGCATGCTTCTCGACCTCAACGCGGGAAAGAGATGCGATATCGATTACGTTGCGGGCGCGGTCGTCCGTGCGGGGGAGAAGAAAAAAATCTTTTTGCCCTATCTTTCCTCCGCGGTCGCCCTTGTGCACGATATTGAAAACGGCCTTGCCGAAATCGCTCCGGAAAGTCTTGATTTATTGAAAGAAGGAAGTGCTTTATGAATTATAAAAAGTTAGCGGAGCGTCTGCTCCCCGGGGAATATCCTTCGCCCGAGTTTTATGAAGCGAAATATCCGCCGCGCAACTTGCCGAAGGGCGCGGAGGTGACCCGCCTTGCGCCGTCGCCGACGGGCTTTATCCACCTCGGCAATCTCTTTGCCGCCATCGCCAACGAGCGCATCGCGCACCGGAGCGGCGGACTTTTATATTTGCGCATCGAGGATACCGATTTGAAGCGCAAGGTCGATGGCGCCGTGGAGGCGGTCATCAACGCCTTGAAGTATTTCGACATCGCCTTTGACGAGGGCGCGGAGATCGGCGGAGATGAAACTTACGCCCCGTGGTACCAGCGCCAACGGGCCGAAATTTATCGCGCGTTTGTAAAAAAACTCATCGAAGAGGGGCGCGCCTATCCCTGTTTTTGTACCGAAGAGGAATTGACCGCCCTCCGTGAGGAGCAGACGGCGAAAAAGGAGATCACGGGCTACTACGGCAAATACGCCAAGTGCCGCAACCTCTCCGAGGAGGAGATCTATGCCGCTCTCGATGCGGGCAAACCCTTCGTCATCCGCCTCAAATCCCTCGGAGATCCCGAAAACAAACTCAAAGTGCGCGACGCGGTGAAGGGGGAGATCACCGTCACCGAGAACGACCAGGACGTCGTGATTTTGAAGTCGGACGGCATTCCCACCTATCATTTTGCGCATGCCGTCGACGACCATTTTATGCGCACGACCCTCGTCATCCGCGGCGAAGAATGGCTTGCGAGTTTGCCCATCCATCTGGAACTTTTCGATGCGCTCGGCTTTCCGCGCCCGCGCTACGGGCATAATTGCTCCCTCATGAAGCAGGACGGCGAGACCCGCCGCAAACTTTCCAAGCGCAAGGATCCCGAACTTTCCCTCGAATTTTACCGTAAAGAGGGGTATTATCCCCGCGCCGTAAAGGTGTATATGCTCACTCTCCTCAATTCCAACTTCGAGGAGTGGTATTTGAAGAATCCCGACGCCGGCCTCAATGAATTTCCCTTCAAAGTGGAAAAAATGTCCAAGAGCGGTGCGCTCTTCGACCTCGATAAACTCAACGATATTTCCAAAAACGAACTTTCGAAACTCTCCGAGGGGGAGATGTTCGCCTTTTTGAAGGAGTGGGCGGAGGAGTTCGGCTCCGCCGCGCAAAAGGGGTATTTTGCGGACGAAGAGAAGATGCTCCGCGTGCTTGCCCTCTGCATGGGGGTGGGCGGAAAGAAGCGCAGAAAGGATTTTACGACCGCCTCGCAGGCGATGGAATTTGTGAAATATTTCTTCGAGCGTCCTGCGGAACACGACGCTTATCGCGTGGAAAACGGGGTAAAATGTGCGATTTTGAGGGCGTTTATCGGGCGTTACGCCGCCGCGGACGACGCGCAGACGTGGTTTTCCAAAGTGAAGGAGATCGCGGCGGAAAACGGTTTTGCCGCCGAAATGAAGGATTATAAGGCGGAGCCCGACCGCTACCGCGGAAGCGTTGCCGACGTTGCCGAAGTTTTACGCATCGCGACGACGGGCAAGGCGAATACGCCCGACCTTTGGACCATCCAACAGATCTTGGGCGGGGAGGAGACCCTCGCCCGCCTTACGGAGGAACTCAAATGAGCAGAGCCGACGAAATTTTCATCGCAAACTGCAAGGACATTCTCCAAAACGGTTTTTGGGATACCGAACTTTCCGTCCGTCCCCGTTGGGAGGACGGCTCGCCCGCGCACACGGTCAAAAAATTCGGGATCGTCAACCGCTACAACTTGCAGGAAGAGTTTCCCATTCTGACTCTCCGCCGCACGGCGTTCAAAAGTTGCATCGACGAAATTTTGTGGATCTGGCAAAAGAAGAGCAACAACATCCGCGATCTGCATTCCCACATCTGGGACAGTTGGGCGGATGAAAGGGGCTCCATCGGCAAGGCGTACGGCTATCAACTCGGCGTCAAGTATCATTATAAGGAAGGGGATTTCGACCAGGTGGACCGCGTGCTCTACGATTTGAAGCACGATCCCGCCTCCCGCCGCATCCTCACCAACATTTATAATTTTGCCGATCTCAATGAAATGAATCTCTATCCCTGCGCCTATTCGATGACGTTCAACGTGACGGGCGATACTCTGAACGGCATTCTGAACCAGCGCTCGCAGGATATGCTCACCGCCAATAATTGGAACGTCGTGCAGTACGCCGTGCTACTCATGATGTTCGCGCAGGTCTCCGGTCTCAAAGCGGGCACGCTCGTGCACGTCATCGCCGACGCCCACCTCTACGACAGGCACGTTCCCATCGCCGAGGAGGTCATTTCGCGTAAGCCCCTGTCTGCGCCCAAACTCATCGTCGATCCCGGCGTGAAGGATTTTTACGATTTCACGGTGGATAGTTTCAAACTCGAAAATTACGAATTTCATCCGCTGGACGTCAAGATCCCCGTTGCGGTGTAAAAAAGGGAGGAAAGGAGAAGCATGCGCGCGATTTTTCACGCCGATCGAAAGTGGGGCATCGGAAAAGAGAACGGCTTGATGTTCTCTCTGCCTTCAGACATGAAATTTTTCCGCGAGACCACGATGGGGAAGGTCGTCGTGATGGGCTACAACACCCTGCGTTCCTTCCCGGGCGGCAGGCCGCTGAAAAACCGCGTCAACATCGTGCTGTATCCCGGGGACGCGTTGGAGGGCGTCGTTACCGTCCGCAACCTCGGAGAACTGTTTGCCGAAATCAAAAAATACCCGCCCGAGGACGTGTTCGTCATCGGCGGGGCGAGCGTGTACCGCGCCCTTCTTCCCTATTGCACGGAGGCGCTCGTCACCAAAGTGGAGGCCGACGGCGGCGCCGACGTCTTTGTGCCCGATCTCGACAGATCTCCCGATTTTTTCCTCGCTTCGGAGAGCGCGCCAGCCGAAGATAACGGCTATACCATTCGCTTCTGCACTTACAGGAATCGGAACGTCAAAGCGTACTGACGGGCTTTTTTCTTGCTTTTTGAAGGAAAAACGGCTTTGTTTTTGCGGACAAAGCCGCTTTTTTTATTTCCTTTTTTCCTATTTTTGTTTTTTTCTGTAAACTTTTGACAATTTCAAAATTGTGTGATATAATTTTGTCAAATAATGGAAAACGAAGGGACGGCGGCCGCGGGCGACAGCATTCTCGAACCGCTTACCGCCTATAAAACACAGTTTGAAAGCGCTTTTCGCAGGAATTGCGAAGAATATTTCGACGGGCTTGTGGAAAAGTCCGGGATCGACCTTGTGGAAAACCGCAGGACGGTCAACGCATACCTGACGCAGAGCCGCCTCGCCGAAGAATCGGCCCGCATGATCGCCCGCAATAAGGCTTTGAGGGCGTTTTTGATTTGCCTCATCGTGTTCGGCGCCGTATTTCTTGTCATCGGCATCCTTCTCCTGCTCGGGGACTACATTGTGGCGGGGGCCGTTTTATGCGCGCTCGGGCCTGTTTGCATTGTTCTCGGCGCGGTTTTGCTCGCGAAAGTGGTCATTCCGCGCATCAAAAAAGGGGAGGAAGAGCACGAAAAACGCCAAAAAAAGGCCAATGAGACCTTACAGCAGGCATGGCAACAGATGGAGCCCCTCAACGCGCTCTTCGAAAATAAGATCACCCATAAATTGATCGAAAAGACCGTTCCGCTCATCGAACTTGACGATTATTTCAACGTTCGCCGCTATGATTATCTGAGCGGCAAATACGGCTACGGCTCGGGCGGCGACGTCGCCCGGTCGACCATCGGCATTCTGACGGGGCAGATCGTCGGCAATCCCTTTGTCGTGGACCGCGAACTCGTGCGGACGATGGGCTCGTGCACCTATACGGGCTCCATCGTCATCCACTGGGAGACCCGCGAGCGCGATTCGCAGGGGAATTGGATCACCCAGCATCACTCCCAAACGCTCACGGCGTCCGTTACCCATCCGAAACCTTATTATAGCAGTGAAACGCGGCTGATCTACGGCAACGAAGCGGCGCCCGCATTGCATTTTTCGCGCCGTCCCGCGCATGCGGAGGACCTCAGCGAAAAGGAGTGCGAAAATAAGGTCAAGAAGGGAGTGAAGGCCATCCGCAAAAAGCAAAAGAACGCGATGGCGAGCGGCACGGCCTTTACCGAGATGGGCAACGAAGAATTCGATGTGCTCTTCGGCGCGCTCGACCGCGATAACGACGTCGAATTCCGCCTTCTCTTCACGCCGCTCGCACAAAAAAATCTTCTCGCGCTCATGAAGGACCCCGATAGTTACGGCGACGATTTCTACATGCGAAAATCGGGCTGTCTCAACTATATCGTATCCGAACATTCGGCGCAGTGGGATATGAACGAGACCCGCGAGCGGTACTATTCGTACAGCGCCGACCGCGCGCGCAGTCAGTTTTTGACCTTTAACGAGCAGTATTTCCGCTCTCTCTATTTCGATCTTGCGCCGCTTTTGTCCATTCCGCTCTATCAGCAACACAAGCCGCACGAGTACATCTACCAAGAGGATTATCCCCGCAATTATACCGAAAAAGAATCGGAATTTGCCGTTAACGGCATCGATGCGGCCGCTTTCGCTCCGCATGACGCGGCCACGCCGAGCATATTAAAAACGACTTTCCTCGGAAAGGACGGCGAGAGCGACCGCGTGCGCGTTACGGCGCATGCGTACAGCGCCGTTTCTCGCATCGATTATGTTTCCGTTTACGGCGGGGACGGCAACTACCACAGCGTTCCCGTGGAGTGGACCGAGTATATCCCCGTGACCGAGGATACCGACGTGGAGATGAAGGACCTCGGCCTCAGCGACCGCGAATTTTTCGCCGAGGCCAATTCGGGCAAGTACCGCGATGCGATGTCCAAATACAACGCCCGCGCCTTTGCTTACCGTCACGGCATTCTTTGTTGCGTCGTGCCCGAGGGATATTCGGGCTTCGACGCGGATTTCACCGTAAAAAAATCATAGGAGGACCTATATATGAATGAATTGGACGAAATGAGTGCAACCCCGTTGGACAGCGGCAGAGACGTAAACGTCATTGCCAAACAACTCCCCGTGAAGATCGGCGTCGGCTCGAAGATCTTCGACATCATCTGGTGGTTCCTGCCTCCGCTCATCGGCGGGATCGTATGGGTGATCTTGAAGGTGAAGGCGAAGAATTACTTCCAGCAACTTCAACAGAAACTGCAACATGACGCGTCGCAGATCGATAACTACCTCGAACAGCGCGTGCAGATCCTGCAAAACTGTGCGAAGATCCTGGATAAGGCGATCGACCTCGACAAGGATACCTTCACGAAGATCGCGGCGTACCGCAGTAAGGCCACGCCCGACGGCGATGCGGCGCGCATCGACTATGCCGAATCGGTGGGGGCGCTCGCCCGTTCCGTCAACATCGCGTTCGAGAACTATCCCGAACTCAAAGCGCACCGCGAACTTGCGGACGCCATGCAACAGAATTCCTATCTCCAACGCGAAATTACGGCGGCCCGCGAGGTGTACAACGACACGGTCAATACGTGGAACCGCGAAATTTTCATTTGGCCGACCAAGCAGATCGTGGCGGCTAAGGCGGGTTACACGACCCGCATTCCCTACATCGCCGACAAGGAGACGAAGGAAGCGGCGCGCGGCGTATTTTTCTGATCGGAAAACGGCGGAAAGGCAAGGGCCATCCCTTGCCTTTCTTTTCTGCCTTATTTCGGCGCGGAAACGGAAAGGAAAACCCGTGCGGGAAAATTCAGGCGTTTTTTCGGAAAAAAAGGGGACAAAATTTCGGTTTTGCGCCTTTTTTTGTTGTCAAAACGTGCGGAATGTATTATAATTTCCGTTGGATTTCAAGAGGACAGATATGATCAGGAAAGATTTAAGAAACATTGCGATCATCGCGCACGTTGACCACGGCAAGACCACCCTCGTGGACCAGATGTTGAAGCAGGGCGGCACCTTCCGCACGAACCAGGTCGTGGAGGAGCGCGTCATGGACAGCGGCGCTTTGGAGCGCGAGCGGGGCATCACCATTCTTGCAAAAAATACGTCAATCCATTACAACGGCGTAAAAATCAACATCGTCGATACCCCCGGCCACGCCGATTTTTCGGGCGAAGTGGAGCGGGTCCTGAAAATGGTCTCCGGCGTGCTCATTTTGGTGGACGCCGCCGAAGGCCCCATGCCGCAGACCCGTTTTGTGACCCAAAAGGCGCTTGAAATGGGCTTGAAACTCATCATCGTCGTCAACAAGATCGACCGCCCCGATGCGCGCGTAAACGAAGTCGTCGATGAAACGTTGGAACTTCTCATGGACCTGAACGCATCGGACGAGCAGATCGACAGCCCCATCGTGTTCTGTTCGGGCCGCGAGGGCGTCTCCTCGCTCGACGCAAGCGCGCACGGGACCGACTTAAAACCGCTGTTCGATACCATTTTGGAGCACTTTCCGCCCCTTGAACTCGATGAAACGGGGCCGTTGCAACTTCTCGTTTCCTCCATCGATTACAACGATTACGTCGGCCGTATCGGCGTCGGCAGGATCGAGCGCGGCGTGGCGAAGCAGGGGGCCGAGGTCGTCGTCTGCAATTACAATCACCCCGAAGTCAATTTGCGCGGCAAACTCGTCAATTTGTATGAGATAGAGGGGTTGGAGCGCGTTCCCTGCGAGAGTGCGCAGGCGGGCGACATCGTTTGTTTTTCGGGCCTCGAAAAAATCAACATCGGCGATACGGTTTGCGCCGCGGATCACGTGGAACCCGTTTCCTTTGTCAAGATCTCCGATCCCACGGTAGAAATGACCTTCTCCGTGAACGATTCTCCCTTTGCGGGCAAGGAGGGCAAATTTGTTACGACGCGCCACCTTCGGGACAGGCTCTACCGCGAACTGTTGCGCGATGTTTCCCTGCACGTTGAGGATACCGATTCCACCGATTCCTTCCGCGTGAAGGGCAGGGGGGAGATGCACCTCTCCATCCTCATCGAAACGATGCGCCGCGAAGGATACGAATTTCAGGTCTCCGCGCCCAAAGTCCTTTGGAAGGAGATCGACGGCGTGCGCTACGAGCCCGTGGAACGGCTCATCGTGGACGTTCCCGAAAGCGCCACGGGCGCCGTATTTGAAAAAATGGGCGTCCGCAAGGGCGAACTCGTGCACATGAGCGCGCTCGGCTCCCGCATCCGATTGGAATTTCTCGTTCCCGCGCGCGGCCTCTTTGGCTATAAGAGCGAATTTTTGACCGATACCAAAGGCGAAGGGGTCATGAGTTCCGTGTTCTTCGAATATCAGCCCTATAAGGGAGAGATCGAGCGCAGGACGACGGGCTCGCTCGTCGCCTTCGAAACGGGCGAAGCGGTCACCTACGGCCTCTTCAATGCGCAGGGGAGGGGTATGCTCTTCATCGGCCCCGGGACCCCCGTCTATGAAGGGATGGTCGTCGGATATTCTCCCAAAGACGAGGATATCAACGTCAACGTCTGCAAGACGAAGCACCTCACCAACACCCGTTCCTCCTCGTCGGACGAAGCGCTCCGCCTCATTCCGCCCAAAAAACTTTCCCTTGAAGAGGCGTTGGAGTTTATCGGTGACGATGAACTCATGGAAGTCACGCCGCAAAACATCCGCATCCGTAAACGCATTTTGGATGGCGAACTTCGGGCAAAAGCGCGCGCAAAAGCCAAATTGAGTTAATTTGCACAGTATTATGTCAGACATAATCGGTAAAAAATCCCGCCATTCGGCGGGATTTTTGCGATATTTCACCGATTGGCGGCATACAATGGAAGCATGCAACAGGCGGAAAAGCAAAGCGTTCTTACCATTGAAAACAGAAGCCGCATCTCCTTTACGGGCGTGGACAGTGTGGACGGATTTTCGGAGGCGCTCATCTCGCTTACGGTGAACGGCGCGCGCGTACAGATCTCGGGCGCACATTTGAAGGTGTTGGCGTTCTCGCAGGGGACGGGCAGTTTTTCGGCGAGCGGGCAGGTCAGTGCGGTCAAGTTCGGCGTCCAAAAGGGTAAATTTCTTCAAAAATTGCTGAAATGAACGATCCGAACCAAATTTTTGTTGCGCTTGTCTGTGTGGCGTGCGGCATTTTCGGCGGAATAATTTACGATTTTTTCTTTTGTATCCGCTATTTTTTCCGCGCCGTCTGGGTGCGCATCGTTGCGGATTTTTTCTTTTGCCTCTTTTTCGGAGGAATTTTTCTCTTTGCGTCGGTCATGATGGAACTCCCCGACCTCCGTTTTTACATGCTTGCGGCTTGTCTTATCGGACTTTTGCTCTATTTGGAAAGTTTTCATAAAATTGTTGCATTTTTTGCGGAAAAGGTTTATAATAGAGCAAAACGGATACGAAAGGATAGGGCACAATGTCCGACAAACAAGAAAAAGAGAGCGGTATCCACGCGGAAAAAACTCGCAGGATCGCGATTGGCACGACGGTAGCGGGCGTTTTGCTCCTCGTGTTTTTGCTCATTGTTCTCATCATTCAGTTTGCGCAGATGGGCGTCAAGAACAGCGAAAAGCGCGAACTCGACCGCCTCATCGAAGAGCAACAGCAGTCACTGGCGGGCGAAGAGGCCGATCTCGACGACCTCGTCAACGGTTTCGGCATGTTCTGGAAGGCGCTGGATTACGATTACAAATACAAAGACTGAAATATGAAATACGGTGTGATCGACGTAGGTTCCAATTCCGTCCGCCTCTTGTTATGGGCGGACGGAACAACTTTATATAAAAAGATTTGCACGACCCGCCTCGGCGAGGGGATCGCGCATTCTTCCTTGTTGAAGGAGGAAGCAATGGCGCGTACGGCGCGTGCCGTAGCGGAGTTTGTATCCGCCGCGCGGGCGGAGGGCGCGGAGCCGAGGGCGTTTGCAACGGCCGCCGTGCGTTCGGCCGCCAACGGAGGAGAGTTTTGCGCCCTTGTCAGAAAGATGTGCGGCGTGGAACTCGACGTCGTATCCGGGCGTGAGGAGGCCGACCTCGCGCTTGCGGGCGCGTTGGGAAAGGGGGAGGGCTCCGTCATCGATATCGGCGGCGCGAGCACCGAATTTTGCACGCGCCGGGGCGGAAAGCGGGGATTTTCCGTCAGTCTCGATATCGGCGCCGTGCGCCTTTTCGACCTTTGCAGG
The DNA here is from genome assembly GCA_947589555.1 of uncultured Clostridia bacterium. Lineage (GTDB taxonomy): Bacteria > Bacillota > Clostridia > Christensenellales > Borkfalkiaceae > Gallimonas. Next base: position 12,883 of record CANQAZ010000029.1, read on the forward strand.
GATGAGCGCGCCCGCCTTTTATCCGTCATTTCGGAGGCGCTTTCTCCCGTTTGCGGCGTTTTTCTGCCCGCGCCCGTCTATGCGGTCGGCGGCACGGCGACCACTCTCGCCGCGATCATGCAGGGGCTTGACCCCTACGACGGGGACAAGATCAACGATTTTCCGATGGAGCGCGGGGCCGTTTCCGCCCTTGCGGAGCGTCTTTTGGCCCTGCCCGCGGCAGAGCGGGTCAAACTGCGCGGCATGGACGCCCGCCGCGCCGACATCATCGCGGGCGGCGCATTTCTCCTTTCCTGTGCGATGGAACAACTGGGTCTCGACCGCGTTTTTGCTTCCGACCGCGACAATTTGGAGGGCTATCTCTACACGAAAATCTTATGAGCGGAAGAACGAAGAGGATCATCTACTATATTGTTTCGTCGGTTTCCCTGCTCCTTGCGGTGGCGGGGACCGTTTTGCTCGCCTGTTTCGGCGCGCGCGCACTGGGGGAGAATGCCGCCTATGCGGTGGGCATGCTCGTCTGCTTTGTGCTTTGCGCCGTTGTGGCGCCTCTCCCCGTCATTTTGCACGAGTGCGGCCATGCGCTAGGCGGCCTCTTGTGCGGGATGCACGTCCTTTCTCTCTCTTTCGGCGCGTATTGTTTGGATTGGCGGGGCAAATTCACCGCAAAAATACGCCTCAAACGGGAATCGAACGGGGCGACGGCGCTTCTTCCGCGGCGGGAAAGGGGGGCGCGCGGGGGGCTCATCTTTGCTTTGTTTTGCGGCGCGGCTTTGAATTTTCTCTATGCCGCCGTCATGTTTGCCCTCTATTTTGCGGTCACAAAGCATCCCGCCATGCTGTTTTTTGCTCTGTTTGCGCCTCTTTCTCTCTATGAAGGGCTCATGGCACTCTATCCCGCCGAACTCGCGACGGGGCCGACGGACGGAAAATTTGCCCTCGACCTCATCAAAAAGACCTCGGAGGCGGAAGTCGCCCTTCGCGTCATGACGGCGCAGGGCATGCTGTATGAGAAAAATTACGGAGAACTTCCGCGCGCCCTTCTCTTCGATGCCCCCGTCGTGCGGGAGGATAGCGCGGCCTACCTTTCTCTCCTGCAACTGCAATGCCGCGCCCTGCTTTCGGCGGGGGAGGACGCCGCGGTGCCTCTCGCCCGCCTCGCTTCTCTCCTCGGCGAAATCCCGACGGAATACAGAGGGGAGATCGCCGCCGATCTCGTCTGCGGAAACATCATGCGTAACCGCGCGGAGGAAGCGGAGCGCTACCGCGCCGAACTCAACGGCGAGAGCGCGGCGGAACTGTGCGCGCAGTACGCGCTCGCCCGCACGGAGGAAAACGGGCAACGGGCGCGGCGCGTAGCGGAGCGCGTCAGAATTGCGGGGGAGCGCAATTACTATCTGAAATTTCTCGATTTTTTGAATAAATAAACTCCGCCGAGAGGGCGGAGCACAAAATTTTTCGTAGGGAAAAACGAACAACGGGAATGCGTCTGAAATTCAGTTGGGCAACTTGTCGCTTATATGAGCCTATGAAATTGGGGGAGCCTTTTTTTGTTCAGTCGGAGAGGCCGAGCAAGTAGTCGGACGACACGTTGAAATATCTTGCGATTTTTGCAATGTTGGAGGCGGTGGGGTCGCTCTTGTTGGTTTCCCAGTAGCAGACGATCCCCAAACTGACGCTCAGGTCGCGGGCCACAGTGGCTTGGGAAAGCCCGCGTTCTTTCCGAAGTTCCATAAGTCTTTCAGCAAAAATTTTCATGTGTCCATTATAACAGGTCGGGCATAAGATTGCAACCTTTTTACGTATAAATTTCGAAATGTGAATTTTTAACGTATTTTGTGCGTAATTTTTGTCTTGCGAGGGGGAACGGCGAAAAATTTCGGGCGCGCGCCGAGGCCCCTCGCGCAGAAACGGACGGGCGTAAACGGAGCCCAAACGGCGTTGACAAACGCCCGTTTTTCTTTTATAATGGAAGATGCTATGACGGAACCACTTTACGAGCCGCTCCGCGGCGTGCGGGTGACGGACAAAACGTGCAAAAATGCTTTGGACCTCGAAACCGCCTATCTCCGCTCTTTGGAGGCGGGGCGCCTCCTCGCGGGTTTTTATGAAAATGCGGGCATCCCGACTCCCTTCGTCCGCTACGGCGGATGGGAAAGCAAACTCATTGCGGGTCACACGATGGGGCACTGCCTCACCGCGCTTTCGCAGGCCGTTTCCAATGCGGCGGTGGAAGAAAGTGTGCGGGGGGCGCTCTCAAAAAAACTCAATTATCTTGTAAACGAACTCGCGCTCTGCCAGGAAAAAACGAAGGGGAAAGCGGGCTTTTTGTGGGCGGCTCCCATTCTTGCAGGGGGCGCGGAGGCGCAATTCGACAATGTGGAACGCGGCAGGGTGAACATCGCGCGGGAGGCGTGGGTCCCGTGGTACACGATGCACAAACTCTTGGCCGGCCTGATCGACGCCTACCGCTTGGGAGGCGTCGGGCGCGCGCTCGAAGTGGCGGACCGCCTCGGCGATTGGGTCGCCTCCCGCGCGTCGGGCTGGGACGCCCGCACCCGCCGCCGCGTACTTTCCGCGGAGTACGGCGGCATGAACGATTGCCTCTATACTCTCTACTCCCTGACGGGAAAGAGGGAACACGCCCGCGCGGCCCATATTTTCGACGAGGAAAAACTTTTCGACGAAATTTTGAGCGGCGCGCCCGATGTGTTGAAGGGAAAGCACGCCAACACGACGATCCCGAAGATCCTCGGCGCGCTCAACCGCTATGCCGTCCTGCACGGGAGGGTATTCGACGGCGAAAAAATAGACGCCGAGCGCTATTTCAAGGTCGCCGAAGCCTTTTTTGGGATGGTAACGCAACGCCACACCTACGTGACGGGAGGAAGTTCGGAGTGGGAACGCTGGGGGGCGGACTATGCGCTTGATGCGCGGCGCACAAACTGCAACTGCGAGACCTGTACCTCATACAACATGTTGAAACTCGCCCGCGGGCTCTACTGCCTGACGGGGAAGAGCGAGTACGCCGATTTTTACGACAACGCGTTCACCAACTCCATTTTGCCCTCGCAGAACCCCGAAACGGGGATGACGATGTATTTTCAGCCGATGGCCGGGGGCTTTTTTAAGGCGTTTTCCCGCCCTTACGACCAATTCTGGTGCTGTACGGGGAGCGGGATGGAAAATTTTACCAAACTCGGCGACAGCGCATTCTACCGCCGCGTCGGGGAAATTTACATCCAGCAATATTTGGCGGCCGAAGCGGACGACGGGGACGTTGCGTTTACGCTCGACTGCGATTTTCCTCTGCAAGACCGCGGACGGCTGTGTTTGGTCCGCGCGGGAGGGCCCACCTTCTTTCACCTGCGCATTCCGGACTGGGCGGACGGGCCGCTCCGCATCGCGCTGAACGGCAAACGTCCCGATTTTCGGGAGGAGGACGGGCACATTGTGCTCGCTATGGCCCCCGGAGACGTGCTTGACTTCCGCATTTCCATTGCGGTGACGCTCAAAGGACTGCCCGACGGCGACGCGCTCGCCTTCCGCTACGGGAACGCAGTGCTCTCGGCCGACCTCGGCGAGGAGGACATGGCGGAGACGGAAACGGGGGTGGATGTCACCATTCCCGCGCGGCGCATCATGGAGAGCGAGCGCATCTATTTTCCCGATTTGGCCGATTTTTTGGAAAATACGGGGAAATATCTCGTCCGCGAGGGGGATAAATTCCTTTTGAAGGGGGGCGACCGCGCCTATACCTTCGATCTGCACCGCAACCGCTACCGCGAGCGCTATGCCATTTATTTTCGTTTTGCGGAGGGCGAACGGGGGGAGGAAGAAAGGGAGCGCCGCCCGCTCGATGCCGTGCAGGCGGGCTACGGGCAATATGAAACGGACGGGCTTCACGCGCTCACCGAACAAAAATCGGTGGGCGTCGCGGCGGACCGCACCTACCGCTATGCAAGGGCGGGCGGATATTTCGAATACGATTTTGAAGTGGGCGACGTCTCCGCATGCCTTCTCGAAGTCCCGCTTTTGCGGGCGGACAACGGAAAAACGCTCAAAATTTCCGTCGGCGGCGAACTTCTCTTTGAGGACCGGCTTTTCTACACGATGGCCGAGGAATATACCATCAAAATCGGGCTCTCCGCCGAGTTGATGGCGCGCGCCGCGCATCGAAAGAAAGTGGGCGGAAGCGAAAAGCGGGTGGTCACGATCCGTTTTGAAGGGACAAAGGGCAGGGCAAGCGCACGCGTTTGCGGCTTTATCACGCTGTTTGCGGCAGAAGAAAAATAAAATTTCCTCTTTACAGGAGAAAGATTTTATAGTATAATGAAAGAAGGGGAAACGAATGAAAACGCATGAATCGGAGGAAATGTACCTCGAAACCATCTTGCTCCTGCGCACGCAGATGCAGACGGTCCGCTCGGTCGATATCGTGGAAGAAATGGGCTACGCGAAGTCCAGCGTTTCGCGCGCCGTCAATCTTTTGGTGAAGCAGGGCTACATCACCGTCGGCGGCGGAGGCGAGATCATTCTGACGGCAAAGGGGCAGAAAAAGGCGGAGGACGTCTACGAGAAGCACCGCGTGTTTACGGAGATCTTCGTGCGCATGGGCGCGCCCCGTCCGCTCGCGGAGGAGAATGCTTGCCGCATGGAGCACGTCATTTCGGACGATTTATTCGCCATTTTGAAGCAATATTTGGAAAAATAACGCCACGTTTTGAGGCAAAAAAGCCGAATTTTTGAAAGAAAAAAGGGCCGCACCCGATTGCCGCGGTCCTTTTTCTATTGCAAAATCGATGTTTTTTGTCCGTTTTTCTCCTTTTTGCGCTCTTTAATTTGTCAGGCGGTCGAGCAAGGCGAAGAAATCGGGGAAGGTCTTTTTACAGCAATCGGCGTCGTCCACGACGATGCCGGGCGTACGCAAGCCCATGAGGGAGAATGCCATTGCGACGCGGTGGTCGCCGAAAGTTTTTATTGTTCCGCCGTGCACGGCGTCCGGTTCAATGAAGATATCGTCGCCGACGGTGAAGGCCCGCGCGCCGAGCGCGTTCAAATTTTCCAAAATGGCGGCGACACGGTCGCATTCCTGTGCGCGGATATGTGAAAGATTGCGCAGGATGGAGGGCGTTTCGGCGTAGGCCGCAAGGGCGGCCACCGTCAT
>CANQAZ010000030.1 GCA_947589555.1 uncultured Clostridia bacterium
CTGCGTTGTTCGGGATTCTTCACCCCGCAAGGGGGTTCAGAATGACGCGGGGGACGGGCGAGGAGGGCTTACAAGGGCGGGAGGATAAAATAGGGAAAACTCCCGCGGGGACCGCGGGAGTTTTGGATTTGAGACTTTCATTGGCGCCATCCCCACCCGTCCCTACGGGACACCCATTGCGGTAAAAGGCTCCACAATCATGGGTCGCCCTTTCCCGAAAGCCATAAGGAAGGCTCCCCTTCCAACGGAAGGGTAGGGCTTACAAGGGCGGGAGCGCCGTTGCCTCGGAGACAAAGGTCAGGCGTTGGCGTAAACGATAGAGGTGACTTGCAGGAAGATACCCTCGCCGCCGAGACCGACATAGTACGCGTCGTGCGCGAAATTTTCGGCCGTGGGCGTGATCGTGAAGGTCGTCGTCCGCGTCATCGTGCCTTTTTCGAACCTGGCGGTAACCGTGATCGTCTTGGCCTGCGTCCAATCGTAGGTGAGCGTGAAGGTCACGCCCTCTTTGATCGCGTTCAGGAAATCGGTATCGGCATTGGACGCGGCTCCGCCCGAGTCCACATAATAGTTCGTATCCGCATTCGTGATCCCGGCGGTGGGAACGACATTGAAGGCCTCCCCTTCGTAATTGCCGAACTGACTGCAACCATCGGTGCGGAGGATACTGCCGTTCGCCTTTTTATCGCTCATGATGTAGGCGACGGGGACCAGATAACCCGCGTTGCCGCTCGATTTCACGGTGCCGGCAATGGTGACCGTGCCGCCCTGCTTGAAGGACTTGCCGTACCATGCGGGCGTTTTTTCCGTGTACCCGAGCCTGTATCCCGCGTCGCCGACCGTGACTTCCTGAATGGCGGTTTGCGAGGTGGTGATTTCGGTGAAGGTGACCTGCGCCTTTTCGCAAGCGAACGCAAGTTTATAGGACTGGGCAAGAGGATGATCGGTCGCGCCTTCGATCGTATAGAATTGTTCGAAGTAACCATTCGCCGCGCCCGTGGCCGCCGTGATCGCGATTTTGACCGTGATGATGCTCGCATCGACCCAGTCGATATCGACGACGATCGCGCCGTTCATGGCCGCCTTGTACAGGGGATCGCCCGAGCCGCCGAATCCGGTGGAAGAGAACTTATTCAAGACCCAGTTTTCGGCTTCCGCCAACAGGCCGCCATTAAATTGACCCTGTTCCCACGTCTGCCCGTCATCGATGGCGTTATCGACGCGGAAGAGGCCGGCGGGCTGTGCGCCGCTGTAAATATAGGTTTTCAGACCGAAAGCGTTGTTGTCCGTATTGTTGGTCTCCGTGCCGCGGAAGGTGTAACGGTTGCCCTTTTCAATGGTGCCGACCCATTGCAATCCGTCGCCTGCCGTGCCGGTGTGCGTGGGATATTCGGAAGTGTTGCCATCCGCACCGATGACGACTTTCCACTTTCCATAAATATTGAACACAGTGTCTTCGGTCGCTTTGGCGGTGTTCTCATAGGGAGCGAAGGACGCGTCCACTTCGGTCTCGCCGTCGAGCACCCACTTCACAAAGGTGTAGTATTGCTTGGTGGCAGTGGGAAGTTTGGAGCCGACCGCTTCCTGTCCCTCGACGGTGACGGCGGTGGCCGTTTCGTCCTCCTCGTCATCGTAGAAGTTGAGGGTGTAGGTGACGGCCGTCCACTGGGCGGTGAAGGTGACATCGGTATCCTGCACGACGGTGTAGGTCGCGTTGGCCGTCCCCTTCTTGTAGACGGTGGTATCCTCCCCTACCTTCCAACCCGCGAAGGTGTAGCCGGGGCGGGCGGGTTCCTGATCGGGAATGGTATAGGCGCCGGCGGGTGCGGTGGCAGCGGCGGGCAAGCCTGCGATCTTACTATCCTGCGCGCCGGCCTCAAAGGTGATGTGCATATCGGCGGGCGTGGGCACGGGGGCCGTATCGCCCAGCGCGAGAGGAGTCTGGTTGCCGAGCATCGTGCCCTGTATATAATAGGTCGTGACGGTTTCGGCGGTCTGCGCATAGACGACCATGTAAGGAAGGGCAGTATCGAGTTCGGCCTCATCGGAGGTCTTGGTGAAGTTGAGAACGATGTATTCGCCCACTTTGACAAACTCGACCGCAAGGTCATACTCCGAAAGGGCGGCGCCGTTGGGTTTGACCGTGCTGTTGGTGAAGTCGATCTCCCAATACTGGTCGGCGTCCTCCGTTTCCGCAGTGCCCTGCGCGTACTTGACGCCCGTGAGAGCGAGTTCGGCGGGGAGGTCGGTGCGGGCATCGAAGGTGAAGCCGCCCGTCATATTGTTACTGATGGTGAGTTCGCCCATCGCGTTGAAGCCGAGGGTGGCGGTCACTTCCATCGTGCTACCGGGGCCCATGCTTACGGTTTGGGTGTTTTGATAGTTGCCGTTGGACGTCTTGGTGAAGGCGGAATACTGGTAGAAAGTAGGCAACGTCTCCTGCACCGTGCCATCCGCGGCGATCGCTTTGTTCTCCTGTTTGATGACGACGTAGGCGGTGTTTTTATCCGTGCTGAGTTTGACGGAAGCGGTGAAGTAGCCCATATCGGTGACGCCGTCGGAGCCGCCGCCCACCTGCCGGGATGCGCCCGTCCAGACCCCTTCGAGAACGGGGCGGGTCTTGGAAAGGGCGAAGGGCTCGGTAGCGCTGGGCACGCCGTAAGCCAAATACTTCTCCCCTACCTTGCAGACGGTGAGAATGTTGACGAAACCGGGCAAGCCTTCGGAGGGCGCCTCATCCTTCATCGTGATGACGGTATAGGCCCCCACATCGGTGAAATTGACGGTGTAGACCGAGGAGGCGTCATCGCCGTTGATCTTGACCGTCTTGGCCGTGAAGTCGGCCTCGAAATCGGTGTTCACCACCGTGCCGTAGTAGGTGCCCGCGAGGCCGAGCGCCGCGGGAAGGGCGGCCTTTTGGGTGAACGTGAGGGTGACGTCGCCATCCTCCCCCATCAGAGAGCCCGGGATGGTGATGACCAAATTGTTCTGCGCGTTGAGGGCGCCCGTGTAGGTGAGGACGTCCTCGCCGGACGTTTCGGTCAGTTTGTAGGTGCCGTCCGTTTGCTTATCCAACACCTTGCCGTAAATGCCGTAGATCTCCTCGTCATAGACGGCTTCGATGACCGCAAAGGCCTGTTCCTCCACCACTTTGACGGTGGCCGTGAAAGTGGTATCGAGAGCCTCGGCGCCCGTCCAGACGCCTTCGATGGGATCGGTGGTATCTGTGGTGCCGGGATCGCCGCTGGGGCCCGAACCGCCACTGGGGCCGGGGGTTTCGGGATCGCCGCATGCCGCAAGGACGCCGAAGCCCAAACATGCCACCGCGAGCGCCGCAAACAGGCGCAAAAAGTGCTTTTTCATTCTCTTCCTCCCTATTTTTTATTGTTTTCCGCTCACGGGGGAAATATTCGACCCTTCCGGGCCCCCCGAAAGCCCATTTAGTATAGCCCACCCCCCCCCATTGTCAAGTGAGTGTTCCAAAATTACTTCGATTTTTTCATAATCGGAAATATTGTCCATATTTTTGAGGGGTTTTGAGGGGGGAGGGGTGAGGGGGGATTGGGGCGGACTTCGTTCGGGGGATTCTTCGACCGTCGCCCGAGTGCAAAGCACTCGGGCGACGGCTCAGAATGACGCAGGATAAAGGGGCAGAATGACGCGGAGGTCCCGCAAGGGGCGCGGAGAGGCCATCCCCACCCGTCCCTACGGGACACCCTCCCCTTTACGCAAGGGGAGGGCAAGTCGGTTGGCGGAGCCATTGCGGGAAAAGGCCCAATCCCCACCACCGCCTACGGCGGAGCCATTGCGGGAAAAGGCTCCATTATCATACGGTCGCCTTTTCCCGAAAGCCATAAGGAAGGCTCCCCTTTGGGAAAGGATAGGGCTTTGGCGGAGCCATTGCGGGAAAAGGCTCAATCCCCACCACCGCCTACGGCGGAGCCTCCCCTTTGGGAAAGGGTAGGCCTTTGGGAGGCAGAATATACAAAAAAGAAGCCCCGAAGGCGGGACTTCTTTGCTCCTTGCGGAATACGGGACGGCTCTACGCCGTCTTTTTGTAGATCAACGTGGGCTTTGCCCCCTTCACCACACAATCGCGCGTGATGATGACCTCCTCCACATTCTTTTGGGAGGGGATATCGTACATGACGTCGGTCATCAGGCCCTCGATGATCGTGCGAAGGCCCCGCGCGCCCGTTTTCAGACGGATGGCGGTGCCCGCGATCTCCCGCACGGCCTCCTCCTCCACCGTCAGTTTTACGCCGTCCAATCCCACCAGTTTTTGATACTGCTTGATGATGGCGTTCTTGGGTTTGGTGAGAATGCTGACGAGGGCATCCTCGTCGAGCGCCTGCAACGCCACCACGATGGGAATACGGCCCACAAACTCCGGTATGAGCCCGAATTTGGTGAGATCTTGGGGCTTGACGTCGTCAAGAAGGGTGTAATCCACCTCGTTTGCGCCCAGTTTGACCCTGCCGCCGAAGCCGAGACCGGAATCATCCTTGCGGGCGCTCACGATTTTATCGAGCCCCACAAACGCCCCGCCGCAGATGAACAGAATGTTGGTGGTATCGATGCGCATGCAGTCCTGCTGGGGATGCTTGCGCCCGCCCTGCGGAGGTACGTTGGCCACCGTGGATTCGATGATTTTGAGAAGGGCCTGCTGGACGCCCTCGCCCGAAACATCGCGGGTGATGGAGACGTTTTCGCCCTTGCGCGCGATCTTATCGATCTCGTCGATGTAAATGATGCCGCGCTGGGCGCGCTCGATATCGTAATCGGCGTTCTGGATGAGTTTCAGGAGGATGTTTTCGACATCCTCGCCGACGTAACCCGCTTCGGTGAGCGTGGTGGCATCGGAAGTGGCGAAAGGGACGTTGAGAATGCGCGCGAGCGTGCGCGCAAGCAACGTTTTGCCGCTACCCGTGGGCCCGAGAAGGAGAATATTGCTCTTTTCGATCTCGACGTCGTCGTCCTTCGAGGCGCCGCCCTCCGCCATTGCGTTGATGCGCTTGTAATGATTGTACACCGCCACCGACAGGACGCGCTTGGCCTTATCCTGCCCGATAATGTACTTATCGAGTTCCTCTTTGATCTCCGCGGGCTTTTTGAGTTCCACGGGCTCGAAACCCGACGAGGGCGTTTTTTCCAACATGTCGCGGCAAAGTTCGACGCACTCATCGCAGATGGCGACCCCATCGGGCCCCGAGATGAGTTTTTTGGTCTTTGCTTTTTCCTTGCCGCAAAACGAGCAACGTTGTTCGTATTTACTCATAAAAACTCCTGTGTTCGCAAAAAATTTTCCGCGGAAAATGCATTTTGCGAGGATCGATTTGCCCCCCTCTGCCCCTCCAAAATGGGCAAACGGGGTGCGAAATCAGCGCTTTTCGTACACGCGGTCGATGAGGCCGTATTCCATCGCTTCGTCGGCGGTGAGGTAGTTGTCGCGGTCGGTATCGCGGGCCACGACTTCGTACGGCTTGCCCGTGTTTTCCGCGAGGATGCGGGTCATCTTATCCTTGATGCGCAAAATGTGCTCGGCCTGTATCTTGATGTCGCTGGCCTGCCCCTGCGCGCCGCCCAAAGGCTGGTGGATCATGATTTCGCTGTTTTTGAGGGCGTAACGCTTGCCCTTCGCGCCCGCCGCGAGCAGGAACGCGCCCATCGACGCCGCCATGCCGATGCAGATGGTGGATACATCGCACTTGATGTAATTCATCGTATCGTAAATGGCCATGCCCGCCGAGACCGAACCGCCCGGGCTGTTGATGTAAAGACTGATATCCTTTGTGGGATCGGAACCTTCCAGATAGATGAGTTCCGCAACGATGGTGTTTGCAACCGCATCGTCGATCTCGCCCGACAGAAAGACGATCCTGTCATCCAACAGGCGGGAATAGAGGTCGTAACTGCGCTCTCCGCTCGACGTGCGCTCCACTACATAGGGGATCAAAATGTTTTTCATTCGGGTTTTTCCTCCTTTTTAGACGGTTTTTTCGTGGATTTTTTGGCCGCGGGTTTGTTGGCCCCGTCGGCTTTTTCCTCGGTGTAAAGGACCATTTCGTTGTTCGCCATGAGAAAATCGAAGAGTTTGGTCACTTTGATGTCTCCTTCGATATATTCGAGTTGGCGGGGATCCATCGTCTTTTTGTATTCCTCGGGCTCCTTGCCCACGGAGGCCGCCTGCTCGGCGATCTTGGCCGCGATCTCCTCCTCGGTGGCCGTGATGTTTTCGGCCTCGATGAGTTTTTCGATGATGAGTTGGTGCAAAACGGTGCGCCGCGCCTCCTCCTCGAAGTTCTTTTTGTACTCTTCGCGGGTCTGACCGATGTAGGAGAGATAATCGTCAAGACGGATGCCTTGATACATGAAATTGTACTCCATCCGCTGTAAGATGGCGTCCTCCTGCCGCTCGATCATGGCGTCGGGGATCTCTGCCGTCGCCGTCTTGGCGATCTCGGTGAGGATGGCGTTCTCCGTTTCGTTGACGGAACGGGCGCGGGCGCTGTGCTCCAACCGCTCCCGCACTTTGGCGCGGTAGGCCTCTAAGGTATCGCTACCCATCTTCTTGGCGAATTCATCGTCGAGTTCGGGCAGTTTTTTGCCCGTGATCTTGTGAAGGGTCACGGTGAACACGGCCGCCTTGCCTTTGAGTTCTTCCGCCTGATAGTCCTCGGGGAAGGTGACGTTGACGTCTTTGGTCTCGCCGATGTTCATGCCGGCGACCTGCTCCTCGAAGCCGGGGATGAACTGCCCCGAGCCGAGCGTGAGATCGTACTCCTTCGCCGTGCCTCCTTCGAAGGCGACGCCGTCCACCTTGCCCTCGAAATCGATGTTCACGGTATCCCCGTCTTGGGCGGGGCGGTCGGTGACTTCCACCTTTTCGGCGAGGTTGTTGCGGGCGGCTTCGATGTCTTTTTCGACGTCGGCGTCCGCCACAGTATATTCATACCTGTTGATTTTTATACCCTTGTAGGCGCCGATGGTGACCTCGGGCTTTACGGGGGTCGTGGCGACGAGTACGACGTTTTCTTCCGAGAAATTTTCGCCGAGCGAAACTTCGGGTTCGCCCACGGGGGAGAAATTCTTTTCCTCCCTTTCCAAAACCTCGGGGTAGTGCTCCGAGAAGAGGAAGTTGAGCGCATCTTCATAGAAGAGCCCCTTGCCGTAGTAGAGTTCCAACACGTGCTTGGGCACCTTGCCCTTGCGGAAACCGTTGACGGCGTACTTCTTTCTGTTTTCAAGATAGGCTTTGTCGTTCGCCGCGGCCCATTCTTCGGGCGTGAACGTGAGCGTGATCTTGACGGTGCTCTTTTCTGCGGGTGAAAATTCGTACTTCATTTTTATTACTCCTGAACGCTGATTTTATACTTCGCAATCGAAGGTTATTTTACCATATTCCTTTCCAAAAGGAAAGCGTTTTTATTTACAATTTTACGATTTTGCGTTATAATGCAGAGGAAAAAAGTTTTGTACGGAAGGAGCGAGTATGCCCCAGGACGCTTTTACCCTCCGCCTCGTGGCAAAGGAGTTAGACGAACGCCTCCGCGGCGGGCGGGTCAACCGCATCAACCAGCCCGGACGGGAAGAGGTCTCCCTTATCATATACACCCGAACGGGCGCCGTTAAACTTCTCCTTTCGGCGAATGCGGCGGCCTGCGGCGCCTATTTTACCGAGAATGACCGCGAAAATCCCCTCTCCGCGCCCGGTTTTTGCATGCTTCTGCGCAAATACCTGCAAAGCGCGGAACTTCTCTCCGTCTCCACGCCCGGCTTCGAGCGCATCCTCCTCTTCCGCTTCCGTTGCGTCTCCGATTTTTCCGAAAAGGAGCGCACCCTCTGCGCCGAGATCATGGGCAAGTACTCCAACCTGCTCCTCATCGAGGACGGCGTCATTTTGGGGGCGCTGAAAACCAACTCGGCAGACGATAACTGCAAACGCTTCATCTTCCCGGGCGCCAAATACGCCCCGCCCGCCCCACAGGACAAGGTGGACCCCTCCGATTTTGCCGCCCTCTCCCGCCTCCTCGCCGAAAATGCCGAGCGGCTTGCGCAAAGCCCGGACGGCGGCGCAGATTTCCTCTTCAAGCGGATCGCGGGGATCGCTCCCTGCACGGCGCAACAGATCGTTGCCTCCTACCGCGGGGGCGGAATGGCCGGACACGTGCGGGATTTCCTCTTTTCCGACGAAATTTCCCCCCGCGTGGCCGAACGCGGCGGCGAGGCGGTCGATTTTTACGCCCGCGCCGCCGAGGGCGTCCCCTTTGCCACCCTCTCCGAGGCGCAGTGCTATTTTTACCGCAAAAAGTACGAAAAACGGGAATTCGAAAGCAAAAAGCGGGGGATGGACGGCGTCCTTCGCGCCGCGACCAAAAAGTCGGAAAAGCGGCTTGCCGGCATCCTCGAAAAGAAACTTTCCTGCGCCGATTTCGAGGAAAACCGCATCAAGGGCGACCTTCTGACGGCCAACCTCTACGCCGTCCCGCGGGGGGCGAAACGCTGTGAACTTCCCAACTATTACGACGAAACGGGCAAAACGCTGTCGGTTTTGCTCGACGCCCAACTTTCGCCCGCCGAGAACGCACAGGCCTATTACAAAAAATACCGCAAGCAAAAACGCACGCTCGAAGCGCTCGCCCCGCAGGAACAAGAGGTGAGCGCCGAACTCGAATATCTCCGCTCCCTTTCGGCCGCCCTTGCCGTAGCGGAGACGGCGGACGACCTATTGTCCCTCGAAGGGGAACTTACGGAGAACGGCCTACTCGCCCCGCCGAAGGAGAAGGCGAAAAAGCAAAAGCCCGAGATCCCCTACCGCACCTATGAAGCGGAGGGCTTCCGCATCTTTGCGGGGCGGAACAATTTGCAAAACGACCGCCTTGTGCGCCAAAGCGCACCCGACGACGTCTGGCTCCACGCGCAGAAGAGGCATTCCTGCCACGTGGTCATTCAGACGAACGGAAGGCCCGTATCCGACAGTGTTTTACAGTTTTCGGCCGATTTGTGCGCCAAATATTCGGACGGCGGAGGGGATAAGATCCCCGTCGATTACTGCGCCGTGAAATTTGTGAAAAAGCCGCCCAAGAGCAAGGCGGGCTTCGTCCTCTATTCCAACTTCCGCACCCTGCTCGGCGACCCGGGCAAGGCATAGCGGCCGAACAAAACGACAGCCGATAAAAGCCGACGCAATGCGTCGGCTTTTCCGGTTCCGTAAGTTTTTAGGTTACTGTTTACTGCACGCCCTGCCCTGCGGGTAGAGCGGGAGTTCGAAGAAGCCCGAGCACACCTCCTGCGTGTACTCCTGTGCAGGCGGGATGGCGCAATAGCCGTAACTGGGCACGAGGAGTTCCACCTGCATCGAAACTTTGAGGATACAGGTGACGCAGGCGCTGATGGAAAAGGCGCCCGTCGCCGCATCGAAAACGCCCTCGGGGGAGACGCAGGAGACCGCGCTCGTCACCGTGAAGGGAATGACGGATGCCGGCGGCACGTACATCAGAACGTCCTCCGTGAGGGTGATGGTGCTTTGGGCCACGCCGTCCACCCCGTTTGCATCGACGTAGACCACCTCGATGGGGATGGTCACCGTCGCTTGCACGCGGGCACAGCCGCCGTCCGCCTGACGCTCGACGGTAAGGCCCGTCACCGTGCCGACCGAGGACGTAGACCGCGCGCTCACAAACGTGAGCGGATATGTAGGATTTGCGGGAACGGGATCGGTGAGCGCAACGGAGTAATTTTCAAGGCGCGACTGAATGATGCCCGCGTCGAAGATTTTCTCCGCCTGAATGCACACCTTCTCGCACAGACCGCTCAAAGGATTTCCCGTGATGGTACCGGGGCAGTGATCCGATGAGAAATTGGAAAAAAATGACATTTGTTACCTCCGTGGATAGAACTGAAATCCGTTCTGCTCCATTGTATGCGGAAGGCGTTTTTCCTGCTACCCCAACAAAACGGTCTGCCCCGGGTAAAGGCAATTTGTTTGATTGAGGGTGAAAAAGCGGGCGGGCGAGCCGCACAAAAGGGTCTTGCTTTCTCCCCCGCGCACGGTGTAGAGGTTGCCGCCCTCGGGCACGAGGAGCACCTGCCCCTCTTCGGCCTCGCGGGTGAGGGAATTGGCCGATGCGAGGAGGCGGGCGGGCAGGCGGAACGTGCGGGCGATCTCCTCCACCGTCTGCCCGCGTTTCACGCGGTAATACCGCGGCGTCAAAACGGAAAGTTTCACACGGCATTGTATGCGCCCCTTCATAATCGGGTGAAGGCCGGGAATAAAATAAGCCATGAACTTGTACCGCACGACCTTTCTCGTCACCGTATTCACCCTGTTGGAACACGCCCTCGGCTTTGTCTACCGCATCGTGCTCTCCCGCACGCTGGGCCCCGAGGGGCTGGGCGTCTATCAGGTGGCGCTCACCGTATTTGCCGTCTTTCTCACCGTCTCTTCATCCGGCCTGCCCATCACCCTCTCCCGCATCATCTCCAAACACCGCGCGCGGGGGTATCGGCGGGGGGAATACTCCGCCACCTCCGCCGCCATGCTCATCGCCCTCTCGTTCAGCGTGCCCATCACGATCTTGCTGTACGCCCTGCGCACCCCCTTCACCCGCATCTTTTCCGATCCGCGCTGTGCCGACGTCTTTTACATCCTCCTCTTCGGGCTCTCCTTCACCTCCCTCTACTCCATCATCCGCGGCAACCTCTGGGGCAACAAGCGCTTTTTCGCCTACTCCGTCATCGAACTCGCGGAGGAGATCGTCATGATCGTTTTGGGCGTCTTTTTCCTCGTCGTCCTCGGCGGGGGCACGGCGGGAGCCGAAAAGGCCGCCTTCGCCCTGCTCATCTCCTATTTGGCCTCCTTCGGGATCGCCGCCGCCTGTTTTTTCGCGCGGGGCGGAAAACTCCGTTCCCCCAAAGGGGAGATAAAACCTCTGCTCAAAGCCTCTCTGCCCATCACCGCGATGCGCGCATCCTCCTCCCTGTTGGGCTCCGCGATCTCGGTGCTCTTCCCCCTCTGCATGACTTCGGTCGGCTACACGGCGGCGCAGGCGATGAGCGAGTACGGCGTCGTGTACGGCATGGTGATGCCCGTCATCGCCGTGCCCTGTTCCCTTTTGAGCCCCATCGCCCTCGTGCTCGTGCCCGAGATGTCCGAGTGCTTTTATAAAAAGGAGACCGAAAAACTCAACGCCCTCGCGGGGAAGGCCCTCAACACCGCCCTGCTCATCTCCTGCGCCCTCATCCCCCTCTTCCTCGCGGCGGGGAAGGACGTGGGCATCTTCCTCTTCTCCAATGCAGAGAGCGGCACGATGATCGCGGCGGGCTCCCTCCTCCTTCTGCCCATGAGCATTTCCATGATCTCCACGAGCATGCTCAACTCGCTGGGGTGCGAACGGCAGACCCTCCTCATCTTTCTTGCCGGATCCGCCGCGATGCTCCTCTCGGTCTGGCTCTTTCCTCCCCTTCTGGGGAGCGGCGCCCTCCTCGTGGGGACCGCCCTCGATCACACCGTCTCCGCCGTCTGTTCCCTCGTCCTTCTCCGCAAAAAGACGGGCAAACTCCGCTCGGCGGGCTATTTTTGCAAACTTGCCGCGGTGCTTGTCCCCGTTGCCCTTTTCGGCATGGCCCTCCGCGCCCTCCTCATCCGCTATTTGAGTTACGTGCCCGCCGTCCTCTTGACCATGACGGCCGTAGCGGCGGCCGAACTCGTCCTTCTTTCGGCGTTCGGGCTCTTCGATTTCCGCGCTCTCGCCCGCAAATTCCTCCCCAAGCGCCGCCGCGCCCCCTCCCGCGCGGTCTGACGGGCAAAATTCAAAAAAATTATTTTGCCTTCCCGCTTGTAATCGGCGCGCAAGTGTGGTATAATCCGTGTGATTGAAAACAGGAGGAAATTTTATGACCGTGACCGAAGAAATGCGCAACCAATGGCGCATCACCGTGGACTACACCAACATGACCGATAAATACCTCGGTCCTCTTGGCATTTCGAAGGAGGCGCTCGAAGAGGTGCGCCCGCTCGCCGTGAAGGCGTACAACTACGTCAAGGCCAACCGCGGCAAGGACGGGCTCTTCATGGGCTGGACCGAACTCCCCTACAACCAGCGGGAGATCGTCGCCGATATTCTCGAAACGGCGAAGGGCATCCGCAAAAAGTTCGAATATTTCGTGGTGCTCGGCATCGGCGGTTCGGCGCTCGGGCCCGCAATGGCCTTTTCGGCGCTCTGCCACCTGCACTATAACGATTTGCCCCGCAGTAAGCGCCGCGGTCCCAAATTCTATGTGGAAGATAACGTCGATCCCGTCCGCATGAAGGAACTTCTCGACGTCATCGACCTCAAAAGGACCTGTTTCAACGTCATTTCCAAGTCGGGCGCCACAAGCGAGACCATGACGCAGTTCCTCATCGTCTCCGACCTCCTCAAAAAGGCGGGCGAAGACGTCAAGGACCACGTCGTGTTCACGACGGACGCCTCCCGCGGCAACCTCGTCAAGATTTCGCGCGAACTGGGCGGCGTCAAGTCCTTTGTGCTCGGCGACGGCGTGGGCGGCAGATTTTCCGAACTCTCCCCCGTGGGGTTGTTGCCCGCGGCGGTGCTCGGCATCGATATCAAGATGATGCTCAAAGGGGCGGCCTACATGGATAAACTGTGCAAGACGCACGATTGCAAAAAGAATCCCGCCCTCGTGTCCGCCGTCCTGCAATACATCGCGATGAAGCGGGGCAAGAACATCGGCGTAATGATGCCCTACTCCGATAATCTCCGCTATGTGGCCGATTGGTACGCCCAGTTGTGGGCGGAAAGCCTCGGCAAAAACATCACCCGCACGGGGCAGATGTGCAACGTGGGACAGACTCCCGTCAAGGCGCTCGGCGTCACCGACCAGCACTCGCAGGTCCAACTCTACACCGAGGGCCCGTACGACAAGGTCATCACCTTCCTTTCGGTGGGCAGTTACAAGGAAAAGACCCCCATCCCGCACGGCTATGTGGATATTCCCGACGTGAATTTCCTCGGCGGGCACACGATGGAGGAACTCATACAGGCCGAAAATAAGGCGACGGCGTACGCGCTCACCCGGGCGGGACGGCTCAACTACACGGTGAACGTGCCCGTGATCAACGCCTTCACCCTCGGCGAACTTCTGTACTATTTCGAATTGCAGACGGCCTACGCGGGCGCGATGCTCGATATCGATACCTACAACCAGCCCGGCGTGGAGGCGGGCAAAAAGGCGACGTTCGCCCTTCTCGGCAAGCCCGGTTACGAGGAACAGCGCAAGCAACTCGATGGCGCCGCCCCCGACCCCGCCTACATCGTCTGACCTGCCCCCACTTCCCATAAACAAAACGCCCGCCGCGGCTCTGCCGCGGCGGGCGTTTTTCCACCCCCGTTATGCCTTTTTGGTCCAAACGTTGCCCGAATCTTTCAGCGCGGACGCCACCGCAGAGGGACTTCCGAAATCGGGTGTAACGTCGTTTCCGTAGAAGTCCGTCACCGTCCAATTGCCGTCTCCGAACGTCGCTTCGCTGAGGCTATTGCAGGAGAACGCGCCCTTCCCGAGTTCGGTCACGCTCGCGGGGACCTCGATGCTCGTAAGCCCGTTGTTGAAGGCAAACGCGTTTTCCCCGATGTGTTGCACCTTCTCCCCGAGCGTAAGACTCGTCACACCGCACTGGTAAAACGCGCTGTCCCCGATGAACGTGACGCTTTCGGGAATGACGATCGTCCCGATGCCCGTCCCGCTCGATTCGTTCTTCGCAAAGGCCCAATCGCCGATCCTCTCCACATTTCCGAGGGAGAGCGTCTCGATCCGGCAACCTTCAAACGCGTGCGCGCCGATCTCCTTCACGTCCGCGGCGATCGAAACGTTGGGAAAGATCTTCCCGGAAAAGGCGTAGTCGCCGATCTTCTCGATGCCCTCGCCGATGCTCCCCGAACGGGGCACTGTGCCGAGGACGAGGGTATTTGTCGCCTTCTCCACAACGCCGCACTCCCGCACTTCGTAAAAGGCATTCCCCGCCGCCACCTCGTAACTGCTGAGGTTGCAGTTCATGCCGAAGGCCGTGGGCGCGATCTTCGCGACGCTCGCGGGGAGGTGCAACTCCTGCGTCGAAATATACCAGAACGCGTAATCCTTGATCTCCGTCACCCCCTCGGGAATGACGAGCGGATTCCCGCCGTTGCTGACCTCCGTCTCCTTTCCGCCCGCCGATGGGGCGGCGTAGATGTTCGAAGATTCCCAACGGAGCGGATTCGCGCCGTCGTTTGCAAATTCCACCCCGCACCACTTCGCAAGGTCTCTGATATGATAGGCGACGGGAACGCTATACGAAGCCGTCGCGCCGAAAAACGCCGATTCGCCGACGGTTTTCAGCCCCGTGCCGAGGGTGAGGTCGGTGAAGGTCCCGCAACTCATGAAGGCGCGCGCCCCGATCTCCTCCACGCTGTCGGGGATGACGAAGGTCGCGGAAAGGGGCGCTTCGCGGAACACATTGGCGGGAATGATCTTGATGCCTTCGGGGATCTGCGTCGCGGGGCAACCGAGGGCAACGCTCATTTCCGTCTTGTCGTACACGCAGTTGCTCTGCGCGGCAAACGTTCGGTTCCCCGCCGCCACGGTGAGTTCCGTCACGTTTTTACAGCCCAAAAGCGCCCCCGCGCCGATCTCCGCCACATCCTTCCCGATTTGGAGGGAGGTGAGTTTTGCATAGCCCGCAAAGGCGAGCGGTTTGAGCGCGGTCACGCCCTCGGGGATCTCTACGGCGCCCACCACGGGATACCCGCCCGCCATGAGGGTCGCATCCTTCGCGGAGAGCGGGTTGGTGTCCGCTATAAACTGGTCGGCCGCGAACTCGATCCCGAGCCACCGCGCAAGGGAGGGCACGTTCACCGTTTGGATGGCGTCGCACCCGTCAAAGGCATACTCGCCGATCTTTTGAATGCCATTGCCGAAGGTCACCGTTCGGAGCGCCTTGCACCCGTCGAACGCGCTGTTCTCGATCTCCGTCAGATCGTCGCCGAAAACGGCGTCTTGGAGCAGAGCGCAGTTTCTGAAAGCCCACCGCCCGATCTTCTTCACGTGTTCGCCGAAGGCGACGTGTTCGAGTTGTTTGCAATCGTAGAAGGCCCTGTTCATGATGAGTTTCGTATCCGCGCTCATCGTCACCGAGGCGATGTTCTTGCTTTCCGCGCCCACGAGCACGGTATAGGGGTGCTCCGCGTTGCCGAGGTACTTCACGCCGTCCTTCATCTTATAGGAAATGGCGGGGCAGTAATCGAAGGCGTCCCAACCGACTTCGGCCATATTGACGCCGACGGTGACGTTTGTCAGCGCCTCGCACTCGTAAAAGGCATCGTCGCCGATGACGGAAAACCCGTCGCCGATCGTAACGTCGGTGAGGAGGGGGCAGTAACTGACGGAATAGGCGTCAAAGAAAACGTCGCCGTCCCCCACCGTAATGGTTTTCAGATTCGAACATTGTTGGAAGGTATAGTACCCGAAGGTAATATCGCCGTCGCCGAACTCGACGTCGGTAAGGGATGCGCAACGGAAAAAGCCGCCCTGCCCGAATTCGATATCGCAGTCGCCCACCGTCAGCGTTTCGAGCCCGCATTGTTGGAACGCCCAATCCCCGACCGTAACGGAGCCGTTGCCAAAACGGAGTTCGGTCAGCGCGGAGCAGAAAATAAACGCACAAGTCACGATCTCGATTTCGCCGTCGCCGATCGTGACCGATCTCAGTTTGGGGCAGGATTCGAACGCCCACTTCCCGACGGTGACCTTGCCTCCGCCGATGGTGACGTCGGTGAGGGAGGGAAGCGAAGCAAAGCACTGTTGCCCGATCTCGGTCTCCCCGTTGCCGATGGTCACGGTCTTTATGCCGTTGCAACCGTAGAAGGCGTAGTTGGCGAGGGAAGTCACGTTGTCGGGGATGGTCACGCTTTCGAGCGCGGTGACGTATCCGAATGCGAGATAGCCGATGCTCTCGATATTTTTGCCGAACACGACCTCCCGGAGCACGCTCTCGTGGGGTTGGTCGCTTTCGCGGAAGGCGTACTGGGCGACCGCGGTCACCGGTTTGCCGTTGTGCGTATCGGGAATGACGATCTTGGTGAGGGCGGCGTTGGTGGTCCCCGTCACGGTGTAGCCGAGCCCGTCCGAATTTTCGGAGTATTTCAGCGAAGTCGTGCCGTCCGCATGCCAATGGCAGACGGAGCACTCGTAATCGTTCACCATCGTGTGGGCGGAAGCGGAGCCCTCCTTGATGTCTCCGCAGCGGGTACAACCGAAGTAGTGCCAAGTTTCATCCGCGGCGTAGTGCTCCGTATCGTAATTGTGACCGAGTTTGCTCCCCGGGGCGGGGCGGACGTCCCGCGCTTCGCAGCGGGTGCATTTTGCGGTCTCCGTGCCGTCCTCCGTGCACGTCGCATCCCCGGTGGGCGTGTACGTCAAAAATTGATGGCCGAGTTGATCGATGCTCTTGGTCTGCACGTCGTCGCCCGCCGTGCACTCGCGGCGGGCCTCGCCGTCCACCGTGCATTCGGGCGCGCGCACGGTGTACCACTCGCCGTATTCGTGTTGATGGGGCGCGGGGTCGCTTCCGCTACCCCCCCCCTGCTCGCCGTCCGCGTTGCCGCCGCCGCATCCGCCGAGCGCCCCCGCCGCAACGGTGGCAAACAAGGTAGCCGCCAAAAATAAAGCCAATTTCCGTTTCATATTCTCTCCTTTTTTCATCCCGGACGTCGGTTTTTCTTCGGGCCCATCGGTTTTCCGAAGTTTCTCATCGGCTTTCCGAAGTTTCTCATCGGCTTTCCGAAGTTTCTCATCGGCTTTCCGAAGTCTCTCATCGGTTTTTCCGAAGTCTCTCATCGGTTTTTCCGAAGTCTCTCATCGGTTTTTCCGAAGTCTCTCATCGGTTTTTCCGAAGTC
>CANQAZ010000031.1 GCA_947589555.1 uncultured Clostridia bacterium
AAAGGCGCCGAGTGAGAGACAAAGGACACGGCGCGGGGAACGAAAGGCGCCGAACGAGAGACGAAGGGCGCGGCGCGAGAGATGAAAAGCACCGTTGGGCAGGAGATGAAAGGC
The DNA here is from genome assembly GCA_947589555.1 of uncultured Clostridia bacterium. GTDB lineage: Bacteria > Bacillota > Clostridia > Christensenellales > Borkfalkiaceae > Gallimonas. The sequence goes on from CANQAZ010000031.1 coordinate 115, forward strand.
GCCGGGTGAGAGAAGAAAGGCGCCGTTGAACAAGAGACGAAAGGCGCCGAGTGAGAAACGAAAGGCGCCGAATGAGAGATGAAAGGCGCGCCGTAGGAAATGAAAGGCGCGCCGTAGGAAATGAAAGGCGCCGGGCGAGAGACGAAAGGCGCGGCGCGAGAGACGAAAGGCGCCGTTGGGCAGGAGATGAAAGGCGCCGAACAAGAGACGAAAGGCGCCGTTGGGCAGGAGATGAAAGGCGCCGAACAAGAGACGAAGGACGCCGCCGAACGAGAGACAAAGGACACGGCGCGGGGAACGAAAGGCGCCGAACGAGAGATGAAAGGCGCCGTTGGGCAGGAGATGAAAGGCGCCGAGCGAGAGACAAAGGACGCGCCGTAGGAGACAAGAGGCGCCGTTGAGCAGGAGAAGAAAGGCGCCGTTGAGCGAGAGACGAAAGGCGCTGAGCGAGAGACGAAAGGCGCCGAGCGAGAGGCAAAGGACGCGGCGCGGGGAACGAAAGGCGCCGAGCGAGAGACAAAGGACGCGGCGCGGGGAACGAAAGGCGCCGAGTGAGAGAAGAAAGGCGCGGAGTGGGGAACGAAAGGCGCGGAGTGGGGAACGAAAGGCGCCGAACGAGCGACAAAGAACGCGCCGTAGGAGACGAAAGGCGCGGCTGAACAAGAGACAAAGGACGCCGAGTGAAAGATGAAAGGCGCGGCGCGGGGAACGAAGGACACGGCGCGGGAAAAAATTGACTCAACGGGAAAAAAATTGACTCAAACAGAAGGAATTGACACAAACAGAAGATAAGGAAAACAGAAAATTCCCTTACATGCCCGCCGCTTTTTGCGACGGGCTTTTTCGGCCCCGCGCGGGTGCGCGGGCTTCGAAAAATTTTCTTTACAAACGCGCGCGGGTGTGATATAATATAATAAAGCCGAAATATAGGCAAGGTGAGCGGGGCCATCCCCACCCGTCACTTCCACGGTAGGGTGAATCAAGGGCGGATCCCCACCCCTGCCCCTCCCCTTGACGCAAGGAGAGGGCAAGAAGGGGGCGGACTTCGTTGTTCGGGATTTTTCACGTTCGTTACTTCGCCCTGCGGGCTCGTGCCGCGCTTGACAGGGACAGGGCTCCCGAAAAAGATTTGCGTAGCAAAGATTTTTCGGGAAGAGGAGGCGCAACGGAGCGCCATTGCCCTTGCCGCTTGCGGAAAGGGCTTTCAGCGAAGTTTGCGTCGACGAGCGCGCGGGTGTGATATAATATAATAAAATCGTAATATAGGCAGTGTGAGCGGGGGAATCCCCAACACCGCCTACGGCGGAGTTTCCCCTTTGGGAAAGGGTAGGCCTACGGCGGAGCCATTGCGGGAAAAGGCTCCGCACATCGCATGGTCGCCTTTTTCCGAAAGCCATAAGGAAGGCTCCCCTTTGGGAAAGGGTAGGTCTACGGCGGAGGCATTGCGGGAAAATGCTCCATCATCATACGGTCGCCTTTTTCCGAAAGCCATGAGGAAGGCTCCCCTTTGGGAAAGGGTAGGGCCGGGGAAAACGGGGAAGAAGGAAATATTCGGTATTTGGAAAGCGTAGCGACATCGCAAATAAGATAGCGGCCTCGCAAGTAAGATAAGGAACGAGCAAAACAAACAAGCAAAACAGAAGGAGAGGAAGGGAAAAAGTATGCGCTGTATGTATTGCAACTGCACGGAGAGCAAAGTCATCGATTCCCGCTCGGCGGACGACGACAGGACCATCCGCCGCCGCAGAGAATGCGTCAACTGCGGCAAACGGTTCACCACCTACGAAACCATCGAAGTGGCGCCCATTCTCGTCGTCAAAGCGGACGGCAACCGCCAGTCCTTCGACCCCGGAAAGATCAAGCGCGGCATCATCAAGGCGTGCGAAAAACGCCCCGTCCCGCTCGAACGCATCGACGCCCTCGTGGACGAGATCACCAAACAAGTTTACAATTCGATGGAACAGGAGATCGCCTCCAAAGAGATCGGCGAAATGGTGATGGAGGGGCTCAAAAAATTGGACGAGGTCGCCTACGTGCGCTACGCCTCCGTCTACCGCTCCTTTAAGGACATCTCCTCCTTTATGGCCGAACTCCAAAGCATGATGGAAAAGAAGGAAAGCGAAGGTTGAAAAAGAAAATCGTAAAAGTCGGCGACGTCCTCCTCGGCGGAGGACGGGTCGCCGTGCAGAGCATGACGACGGTCAAGGCGAGCGACGTGGAGGCAAGCGTCGCTCAAATTTTGCGCATGGAAGAGGCGGGCTGCGACATCGCCCGCGTGGCGGTCGGAAGCGAGGGGGACGCAAGGGCCCTTTCCGCCATTAAGGCGCGCATCCATATCCCCCTCGTGGCCGACGTCCATTTTTCGGCCAAACTTGCCGCGCTCGCCGTGGAGTGCGGGGCGGATAAACTGCGCATCAACCCCGGCAACATCGGCGGGGCGCGCGAACTTGCCTACGTGGCCGACTGCGTGAAGGCGCACGGCGTGCCCGTGCGGGTGGGGGCGAACACGGGGAGCATCGAGCCCCGCTTCTTTGCCGCCTACGGCCGCAGCGCCGAGGCCCTTGTGGGTTCCGCCCTCGCCAATGTTTCCGCCCTCGAAGAGAGGGGGGTCGCGGACATCGTGGTCTCCGTAAAGGCCTCCGACGTGCCCCTCACCGTGGAGGCCTACACCCTGCTCGCGGAGCGGTGCGGCTATCCCCTGCACGTCGGCGTCACCGAGGCGGGAGTGGGGCGCGCCGCCCTCGTCAAGAGCGCGGCGGGCATCGGCGCCCTCCTTTTGAAGGGGGTGGGGGATACCATCCGCGTCTCCCTTTCGGCCGACCCCGTGGAGGAGGTATACGCCGCCCACGACATCCTGCGGGCCTGCGGGCTCGAAAAGGACTACGTGGAGGTGGTGGCCTGCCCCACCTGCGGGCGGTGCGAGTACGACTGCATGAACTTCGCCGCCAAAGTGGCCGAGCGGGTCAAGGGGATCGGCGTCGCCATGAAGGTGGCCGTGATGGGGTGCGTCGTCAACGGCCCCGGCGAGGCGAGAGGATGCGATTTGGGCATTGCGGGCGGAAAGGACGCCTGCGTCATCATAGAGGGCGAAAGGACGGAAAGGGTGGCCGCGGCGGACGCCGAACGGGTCTTTTTGGAGCGGCTCGACGCCCTCATCGCACAAAAGAAGGGAGAACGCAAATGAAGAGCGCGCAGTTTTTGGAGGAGATCAGGGAGGCGGAGGGCTTGAAGCGCGCCGTGCTCCGTAAAATAGAGGTGCAGAAGGGGACGGTCACCTTCCACCTCGTCACCGACCTCACCTACACGCAGGAGGACGTGGCCCGCGCGCGGGAAGTCGCGGCAAAGTACGTCCCCGCCGGGTACCGCGCGGAGGTGAAGATAGTCAAGTCCCTCCCGAGCGCGGAGGGGGTCAAAAAGAGCATTTTGGACCTGCTGGCGAGCCGTTTTCCCGCCATCGCCGCCTTTGTCGCCCCCGAGGAAGTGGGGGTGGAGACGGACGGCGCGGGGGGACGCTTCTACGTGGAAGTGACGGAGAGCGCGCGGGCCATGCTCACCGCCGAGAAGGCGGCCGACGCCATTGCGGCCGCCCTCTGCCGCTCCTACTGCGGCACGTGGACGGGGGAGATCCGCTATACCCGTAAGGAGATGGGGGAGATCGAACGGGCCCCCCTGCCTCCCCCCGAGAAGGTGGTGGGCCCCCGCACCTTTGAAATTTGCAATTACAGGCCCATCGACGGCGGGGCTCCGACGAGGGCGATCTACATAGCCGACCTGCAAAAGGAAATGGAGAACGTGACCGTGTGCGGCGCGCTCTCCTACCTCGAAGAGAGGACGACGAAGAGCGGAAAACCCTATTTTTCCCTCACCCTTTCGGACGGGACGGGCATGCTCCGTTGCGCCTACTTCACCAAAAAGGCCACCCTCGAAAGGGTGCGCGCCGTGAGGGCGGGGGAGAGCGTGTGCCTAACGGGGGACAACGAGTTGTATCAGGGCGACCTCTCCTTCCGCGTCAAAAAATTGGACTACGGCACCCCGCCCGAGGGGTTCGTGCCCGAGGCCAAGCCCTCCCGCCCCGTGCCCGCCCAATACCGCGCCGTGTTCCCCGCGCCCGCTTCGGACTTTGTGCAGGAGGACATCTTCGGCACCGCCCGCCTGCCCGAGGCCCTCGTCAAGGGGCGCTTCGTCGTGTTCGATTTGGAGACGACGGGGCTCAACGAGGGGGGCACGATGGACCGCATCATCGAGATCGGCGCGGTGAAGATCGAGGAGGGACGCATCTGCCAGAAATTTTCCACCTTTGTGGCCTGTCCCGTCCGCCTGCCCGACAAGATCGTGGAACTCACCGGCATCACCGACGAGATGCTCCGCGGCGCGCCCGAGGTGGGGGCGGTCATCGCCGACTTCTATAAATTCTGCGACGGGTGCGCCCTCGTGGGGCACAACGTACAGTTCGACGCCAAGTTCATCCGCTACTACGGCGAGAAGGAGGGGTACCTCTTCGGCCAGCGCACCTACGATACCCTCACCTTTTCCCAACAGGAACTCCGCCTTGCCAACTACAAACTCAATACGGTGGCCGAACACTTCGGCTTTACCTTCCGCCACCACAGGGCGTACGACGACGCCTTTGTGACCGCCAAAATCTTCATCGAACTCGCCCGCAAGCGGGGGGGATTGCCCCTCTGACGGCGGACGGGCCGATAAAAGAGGGCGCGCGAAGGCGCGAAAGAGAGCGCGGACGGGCCGAAAAAGGGGGCGCGGAGGGACGAAAAAGGGGGCGGAAGGGCCCCGAAACAAAAATTTTTTGCGCGCGGAGGCGGGAAACGCTTGCAATCTGCCCGCGGACGTGGTATAATGGGCTCGCTTGATCGATGAAAAGAGATTGAGAGCGGGTCCCCGCTCTCAAATTTCTTTATTAGAGGGAAGAGATGAAGGTAAAACCCGCGGCGGAAGTGGCCGCCTTTCTGGAACCCATCGCAAAGGAGGTCGGCGCCGAACTTGTGGAGGCCGTATGGGACCTGCGCGCCCGCTCCCTCACCCTCGTGATCGACGCGGAGGGCGGGGTGGACCTCGATTTGTGCGAAAAATTCCACCGCGCCGTGGACGGCCCCCTCGACGAGTTGGACCCCACCTTCGGCGCGCCCTATACCCTCAATTGCTCGTCGCCCGGGCTCGACCGCCCCTTTAAGACGGCGCGGGACTTCGGGCGGCATCTCGGCGAAAAAATAGAAGTGCACCTATATGCCCCCTTCGAGGGGAAAAAGTACTACGAGGGCGTTCTCACCGGCTTCGACGGACAAACCGTAAAGTTTGAAACGGACGGCGCGGTGCGGGAGATCCCCTTTGAAAAATGTGCGAAAGTTTGCCTCCTCATCGAGGTCTGAAAAATAAAAAACGGGAGAATTACGATGGTCAACAAGGAATTCTTTTCCGCGCTCGCCGATTTGGAGCGGGAAAAGGGAATCAGCGAGGAAATTTTCATCGAGGCGCTCTCCAACGCCCTCGCCTCGGCCTACAAGAAACAGTTCGAGGGCGAAAGCGGCAACGTGGAAGTGCGCATGAATGCGGAAAAGGGCACCATCCGCTTCTTTTTGACGCGCACCGTGGTGGACAGCGAGACCCCCGCAGAGGGCGAGATCTCCGTGGACGCCGCCCGCGAGATCAAAAAGAGCGCGAAGGCCGGGGACGTCATCACCGAGGAATTCGTGCCCAAAGATTTTTCGCGCATCGCCGCGCAGACGGCCAAGCAGGTCGTCCTCCAAAAGATCCACGAGACCGAACGCGACAACACCCTCTCCGAATTTTCGGATAAGGAGGGCGAACTTATGAGCGGGCTCGTGCGCAAGGTGGACATGCGCAACGTGTACATCGAACTCGGCAAGGGACAGATCGAGGGGCTCATGCTCCCGCAGGACCAGACCCCGGGCGAAAAATATGCGACGGGCGACCGCGTGAAAGTGTTCGTGAAAAAGGTGAAGAGCGGGGGTAGGAACGCGCAGGTGCTCGTTTCCCGCACCGCGCCCGGCCTCGTGAAGCGCCTCTTCGAAGAGGAAGTGCCCGAGATCAAGCAGGGGCTTGTCGTCATCAAGGCGGTCTCCCGCGAGCCCGGCCATCGCACCAAAATGGCCATCGCCTCCTCCGATCCCCGCATTGACGCGGTGGGCGCGTGCGTCGGCAACAAGGGCGCCCGCGTCAACGCCGTCGTCGCCGAACTCGGCGGCGAGAAAATCGACATCATTCTGTGGAGCGAAAATCCCCTCGAATTCATCGCAAAGGCGCTCTCGCCCGCGACCGTGCTCTCCGTCACCCAACTGACCGAAAAATCGGCCGTGGCCGTCGTGCCCGACGATAAACTCTCCCTCGCCATCGGCAGGGACGGACAGAACGCCCGCCTCGCCGCCCGCCTCACGGGTTGGAAGATCGACGTAAAGAGCGAATCGGCCGCCGAAAAACTCAACCTCGGCGACTACGGCGCCCTCCCGCCCGAGGAAATGCCCGCGGAGGAGGACATCCCCGCAGAGGAAGCGCCCGCAGAGAACGGCGCGGACGGGCCCGAGACGCCCGCGGACGAAGCATGACGCCCAAGAAAATTCCCATGCGCACCTGCATCGCTTGCAGGCAGGAACGGCCCAAACGCGACCTCTTGCGCGTTGTGAAGAGCGCGGAAGGGAAGATTTCCCTCGACTTTTCGGGCCGCCTCCCCGGACGGGGCGCGTATGTTTGCAACGAGGGGGCGTGCATCAAAAAACTCGCCCAAAAGAAGTTGCTCAATAAGGCGTTTTCCGCAGATGTGCCCGCGGAAGTGTACGCCGCCGTCGAAGCCGAATTCTTCGGCGGAAAATAATCCGATTTTGCAAGGAGCATTATGGCATACGAGAACATCGAAAAATTGAACTCTCTCGCCACGGACGGGGAGACGAAGGCCCTCAAAGAGGCCATCGCGGCCAACGAAAAATTGCTCGCCGATCTGTTGAAGCGGATCGCCGAGATGGAAGCGGCGGCCGCCGCCAAGCGCGCCGAAGAGGAAGCCGCACGCGAGCGCGAACTCGCCGAAGCGGCCGCCCTCGAACGCGAAAGGGCCGCACGCCTCGCCGAAGAGGAGGCCAAAAAGGCCGCCGCAGAGGGGGCCGCAACTGCGGAAGAGATCGCTCCCGCCCCCGCGGCGGAGACCGCCTCCGCGCCCGCGGAGCCCGCAAAAGCCGCGCCCGCTCCCGCGCCCGCAGGAACTTCTTCCGCCCCGCGCAGGGAGCCCGTGCCGCCCGTGCGCCCGACCTACCGGCCCGACGCCGCCCGTGCGCCGCAGGGAGCCCGCCCGACCTACCAGGGGGGAGCCCGTCCCCAACAGGGGAGCCGCTCCTTTGTACCGGCCCGTCCTCCGCAGGGGGGGATCTCCCGTCCCCCGCAGGGACCCCGCCCCGTGCGGCCCGGGGAGATGAGAGCCGCGCCCGCTCCCGCGCCCGCACCCGCGCTGCGCAGGGAGCCCGCCAAAAAATTCGAAAAGACCTTTACCGAACGCCGCCCCGTCAACAAACGGGCCCTCGTCCGCCAGCAGGGCGCGACCGTGGGGGACTTCGACGAGGATAAGAGCGGGTACAGAAAGGCCCGCTTCGGCAAGAAGGGAGCCCGCCGCGAGACCCAGACGGTGAAGATCGACCACGCCGTCGTCACGAGCCGCGAGATCCCCATTAAAGTGCTCTCCGAAAAACTCGGCATCTCCGCCGTGGAGATCGTGAAGAGGCTCTTCCGCGAGGGCGTCACCAAGACGGTGAACGAATCGGTGGACTACGACAACGCCGCCTTCATCGCGCTGGAACTCGGCATCGACCTCGAATTGAAGCCCGAAAAGACGGCCGAAGAGGCCTTGATCGAAGAGCACGGCGCTGAGGACAGCGCCAGCGCCGTTTCCCGCGCACCCGTCGTGACCGTGATGGGACACGTGGACCACGGCAAGACCTCCCTCCTCGACAAGATCCGCAAGACCAACGTCACCGAAGGGGAGGCGGGCGGCATCACCCAGAGCATCGGCGCTTATACCGTGGCCCTCGGCGACGGCAAGAAGATCACCTTCATCGATACCCCCGGACACGCCGCTTTTACCGCCATGCGCGCCCGCGGCGCGAAAGTGACCGACATCGTTGTGCTGGTCGTGGCCGCGGACGACGGCATCATGCCCCAGACCGTGGAGGCCATCGACCACGCAAAGGCCGCCAACGTGCCCATCATCGTGGCGCTCAATAAAATGGATAAGCCCCACGTCAATCCCGACGCCGTGAAGCAGGAACTCATGAGGTACGACCTCGTGCCCGAGGAGTGGGGGGGAGACGTGATGGTCATGCCCATCTCTGCCAAGACGGGTGAGGGCATCGACGCCCTGCTCGAAAGCATCTGGCTCCAAGCCGAGATGCTCGAACTCAAAGCCGATCCCGAACGCAAGGCGAAGGGGGTCGTCATCGAGGCCAAACTCGACAAGGGCAAGGGCCCCGTGGCCAGCGTGCTGGTGCAAAACGGCACCTTGCGCGTGGGGGATAACCTCATTTCGGGCACCACAATGGGCAAAGTGCGCGCCATGCTCGACGACAAGGGCAGACAGGTGAAGGAGGCGGGACCTTCGACGGCGGTCGCCGTCCTCGGTTTGGAGGACGTGCCCGGCGCGGGCGACGCCATCTTCGCCGTGGAGCAATCGCTCATGAAGCAGGTGCAGGAGGAGCGCAAGAACAGGGAGCGCGAAAAGATGACCCACGACGTGCCCGTGAGCGCCAACCTCGAAGACCTCTTCCGCGACGTGCCCGACGGCTCCGTAAAGACCCTCAACCTCATCATCAAAGCGGACGTGCAGGGCTCCGTGGAGGCCGTGAGAAGTTCCCTCGAAAAACTTTCCAACGACGAGGTGCGCATCAAGGTCATCCGCGCCGGCGCGGGCGCCATCAATGAGAGCGATATCGACCTCGCGTACAGTTCCAATGCCGTCGTCATCGGATTCAGCGTCCGCCCCGACGCCAAAGCGAGACAACTCGCCGAGCGCAACCGCGTGGACGTGAGACAGTACCGCATCATCTATGAATTGCTCGACGACATGGAGGCCGCCCTCAAAGGCATGCTCTCCCCCAAGTACCGCGACGTGTACATGGGCAAGGCCGAAGTGCGCCAGACCTTCAACATTACGGGCGTGGGCGTGGTGGCCGGTTGCCTTGTGACCGAGGGCAAACTCGTGCGCGGCGGCAAACTCCGCATTTACCGCGACGACGTGATGATCGTGGAAAACAACGTCAAACAACTCAAACACTACAAGGATGACGTCAAAGAGGCGGCGGCCGGCACCGAATGCGGCTGTGCCATTGAAAACTTTAACGATATCCGCGTGGGCGACTACATCGAATGCTACGTCACCGAGGAGATCAAGGCATGACAAAACGCACCGACCGGCTGGACAGCGAATTCCGCAAAGAGATCGCCGCCATTGTGGCGGGACCTTTGAAGGACCGCGCGCCGTCCGTCAAAGGGCTTGTGAGCGTGACCGAGGCCCATGTTGCGCCCGATCTGAAAACGGCGAAGGTGTACGTGAGCGTGTATGCCGTATCTCCCGAGGAAAAGGAGCAGACCCTTGCCGCTCTGCGCGAAAATGCGGGATTTATCCGCCACGAACTCGCGCAGGTGATGCGCATGCGCACCGTGCCCCTCCTCACCATCCTCCCCGACGACAGCATGGAGTACGGCTCGAAGATGGACGAACTCTTCGCCCGCCTCCGCAAGGACGAAAAATGAATACCATCGGAGAAATCGCCGAAGTATTGAAAAAATTGAAAAGCGCGGCCATCTTTACGCACACCCGCCCCGACGGCGATACCGTCGGGTGCGCGCTGGCGCTTTGCCGCGCTTTTTCTTTGCGCAACGTGCGCTGTGAGATGCTCAACGACGGGGAGATCCCCCCCAAAATCGCCTTTTTGGAGGGGGCGGACCGCTTTTTGCGCGCGCCGAAGTTCGACGCGGAGGCCTATATCTGCGTGGATTGCAGTGACGACGCCCGCCTCGGGGAACTCCAACGCCTCTTTGCGCGCGGCGCGGCGAAGAAAATCACCGTCAACATCGACCACCACATCTCCAACACCCGCTTTTGCCAGTACAACTTCGTGCGGGAGCGCGCCAGCAACTGCGAAAACGTGGCCGAACTCCTCCGCGCGATGGGGCACCCCCTCGATAAACAGACGGCCGACGCCCTCCTCATGGGCATGGTGACCGATTCGGGGGGATTTACGCACGGGGACGTGAACGGCGATTCCTTCCGCGAGGCCGCGCTCTGCGCCGACGCGGGCGCCGACGTGGCGGCCATCTATTACGAGACCATGAAAAAACAGACGCGGGCGCGCGCCGGGCTGTACGCCGCGACCGTCTCCCGCCTGCGCTATTTCCTGGACGGGCGGCTCGCCGTGGCCGTCGTGCCGCAGGAAGCGCTCGCCTCCCGCGGGCTCAAACCGGACGCGACCGAGGGGATCGTCGACTTCGCCCTCGGCGTGGATTGCGTGGAGGTGAGCGTGTGCTTGCTCGAAGTCAAAAAGGGGCAATATAAGGCCTCCCTCCGCTCCAAAGGCAGGGCGAACGTCAACGAGGTGGCGCGCACCTTCGGCGGCGGCGGGCATATCCTCGCCTCGGGGTGCATGTTCTTCGGCGAAGAGGAGGAGATCTTGGATCGCCTCTCCTACGCCGTTTCCCAACAACTTTGACCGGACATGACGGGTTTTTTGAATGTTGACAAGCCGGCGGGGAAGTCCTCCGCCCACATCGTGAACGCCGTCAAGCGGCTGGCGGGCCAACCGTGCGGGCATCTCGGTACCCTCGATCCCTTCGCGACGGGCGTTTTGCCCGTGGGGATCGGCAACGCGACCCGTCTTTTCGACTATTTTTTGGGCAAAAAAAAGACGTATATCGCGCGGTTTTTCTTCGGCGCGACCACCGATACCCTCGACCCCGAAGGGGAGCGCACGGTGGGGGGCGAAGTGCCCGCGGAGAGCGAGATCCTCAAAACGCTGTGCGATTTCGTTGGGACGTTCGACCAAACGCCGCCCGCGTACAGCGCCAAGAGCGTGGACGGAAGGCGGAGTTACGAACTCGCGCGCAGGGGGGAGAGCGCGGTCTTGCCCGCAAAACGGGTGACGGTGGATGAATTTTGCCTCCTGCGGCGCGTTTCGGAGGAGGAGTTCGAGTTCCGCATCACGTGCGGCGCGGGCACCTACATCCGCGCCCTTGCGCGCGACCTTGCGGGGGCGCTCGGCACGCTCGGTTACTGCACCGCGTTGCGGCGGACGGCGAGTGGCCCGTTCACCGAGGAAACGGCGGCGCCGCCCGATGCGCTCACGCCCGAAAATTTGGAGCAGCATCTCATCAAAACCGACAGCATTTTGTCCTTTTCTTCGATTTTCAGCGAAGACAGGCGGCTTTTGCAGGGGCAAAAGGTGAAAACGGAGTTGGGAGACGGGCTCTATAAATTTTACTTCGAAGGGGAGTTTTACGGGCTTGCACAGGCCGAAAACGGCCTTTTGAAGGCGGTGAAAAAACTATGCTGACGGCGGCGTTCGGCGAAAAGATGGAGTTGCCCTGCGCCCTCGTTTTGGGGGGCTTCGACGGGCTCCACCTCGGGCACAGGCGGCTCCTTGATGAGGCGAAAAAGACGGGGCTTCCCGTCGTGCTCACGACGATGTTCGGCGGCAAGTGCGGACAACTGTTTACGCGGGAGGAACGCAAATTCCTCTTCGCGCGGGCGGGCGTCTCCGCCGTGTGCGAAGTCGATTTGGACGGCGAACTGAGGGAAGTCTCTGCGGAAAAATTTGCGGAGGAACTCTTTGCGCATATCCCCGCGCGCGCCGTGTTCTGCGGGGAGGATTTTCGCTTCGGCAAGGACGCCCTCGGGACGCCGAAAACGCTAAAACGCTATGCGGTTTGCCCCGTTTTTGCCCTGCCCGTTGTGAAAACTGCGGGCGAGAAAATTTCCTCTTCCGCGCTCAAAGAACGCCTCCTTGCGGGGGACTTGTCCGCCCTCCGCGCGGCGGGGCTCGGCTACTTTGTGCAGAGCACGGTGGAGCACGGGCGGCAGGTGGGCAGAACGTACGGGTTTCCCACCCTCAACCTGACCCCTCCGCCCGAAAAACTGCTCCCGCCCGACGGCGTGTACGGCGGGCTTTGCACGACCCCGTTCGGCGATTTTCCGACCATCGTCAACATCGGCGCGCGGCCCACGTTCGGCGTGGAAGAGCGCAAGGTGGAGGCCTATCTGGACGGATTTTCGGGCGATCTCTACGGCCGTACGGTGCAAATTTATCCCACGGAGCGCTTTCGCGGGATCGAAAAATTCGGCGATGTGGAGCAATTGAAGGCGCAGTTGGAGCGGGATATCCGCCGCTTAAAGGAGAAAAACGGATGATAAAATTCGGACCGAGCGGAAATTGCGAGTTATTTTTTGCACGGGGCTACTCGCACACCGAGGAAGAAGCGAAATTCGTGCGGGAAATGGGGCTCGATTGCTTTGAATATTCCTTCGGGCGCGGCGTGCAGATGACCGAGGCCAAAGCGCGCTCCATCCGCGCCGCTTTTGAGGAACAGGGGGTGGAAATTTCCGTCCACGCGCCCTATTTTATCAACTTTGCCAACCCCGACGGCGGCATGATCGAAAAGTCGGTGGGGTACGTGCTCGACAGCGCGAAGATGCTCGCCCTCATGGGCGGAAAACGGCTGGTGTTCCACCCCGCCGCGCAGGGCAAGGACAGCCGCGCCGCCGCCCTCGCCCGCACCGCCGACAATCTCAAACGGCTCCGCGACGAAATTTACGCGCGGGGGATGGAGGGCCTCATGTTTTGCCCCGAAACGATGGGAAAACTCGCCCAGATCGGCACGATCGAGGAGATCACCGCCTTTTGCGCAATCGACCCCGTGTTTACCCCCTGCGTGGATTTCGGGCACGTCAACGCGCGCGAGCAAGGGAGTTTAAGGACCGTCCGCGATTACCGCGACCGCCTCGAATTTATGATAGAGGGGCTCGGCTACGGGCGCATGAAGCATTTTCACGTGCATTTTTCCAAGATCCAGTACGGGCCGAAGGGGGAGTTGAGGCACCTCACCTTTGAGGATACCGAGTACGGGCCGCCCTTCGAACCCCTCGCCGAGGCCCTTGCGGAGTTGGAGTTGGAGCCCTATGTGGTTTCGGAATCGGCCGGCACGCAGGGCGAGGACGCAAGGACGATGAAAGAAATTTTTTACGCCCGCAAGCGCTGAAAGATGGGCCGAAGCCCGCTTTCTTGGCGCAAAACCGTTGACGAACGTGCGGCGATTTGGTATAATATGGATATGCTTGCGGAAAAGTTGCGCAAAATATATTCCGTGACCGGGGCGGACGCCCTCCTCATCGAATCCGATTATCTGCGGCGGTACCTCATCGGCTTTTATGCGACCGACGGCTCCGTCATCCTCGACGGGGAGTCCTGCCGCTTTGTGGCGGACCTCCGCTACTATGAAGCCGCCCGGAAGGCCCTCTGCGGCAGCAGCGTGGAAGTCGTGGAAGGGGGCCCGCGCGAGGCTTTGGAACTCGTAAAGCCCTATCAAACGCTCGGCGTGCCCTTTGCGGAACTCTCCCTTGCGGGGGCGAAGCGGCTCCAAGACGGGGGGCACACCCTCGTGGATTGCATGCCCGCCCTCCGCGCCGCCATGATGGTGAAAACGCCCGAAGAACTCGGCTTCATCCAAACGGCGTGCACGATTGCCGAGGACGCCTTCTCCGCCCTCCTGCCCCAAATCAAAGAGGGCATGGCGGAGTATGAAGTCGCCGCTCTCCTCGAATACGAGATGAGAAAGCGGGGGGCTTCGGGCACCTCCTTCGATACCATCGTCGCGTTCGGCGCGAACGGGAGCGTTCCCCATCACGAGACGGGGAAGGCCCGCCTGAAATTCGGCGATCCCGTGCTCATCGACTTCGGCTGTAAATACGAGGGGTACTGCTCCGACTGCACCCGCACCTTCCTCTTCGGCGACGACAAAAAACACGAAAAATTCAAAGAAATTTACGCGCACGTCTTGGAAGCGCACCTGCTCGTTTTGGAAGATCTCCGCGCGGGCATGACGGGGCGCGAAGGGGACGCCATCGCGCGGGATCATTTGCGCAAATACGACCTTGCGCAGTACTTCACCCACTCGTTGGGGCACGGCATCGGCCTCCTCATCCACGAGCATCCCGTACTTGCGCCCCGCGGCGAGGAAACGCTCGCGGACGGCATGGTCTTTTCCGACGAGCCCGGCGTGTATCTTGCGGGGGAACTCGGCGTCCGCATCGAGGACAGCGTGAAGATGGAGAACGGCAGGGCCGTCTCCTTTATGAAAGGAAATAAAAATCTCATCATTTTGTAAATAAATAAGGAGAATACGATTATGGCACAGATCATGGCAGGCGACATCCGGAAGGGCACGACCTTCGAGTACAAGAGCGGCGTGTACACCGTCACCGAGTTCCAGCACGTCAAACCCGGCAAGGGCGCGGCGTTCGTCCGCACCACCCTCAAAAACGTGGT